>CAMFFO010000025.1 GCA_945949735.1 uncultured Clostridia bacterium
GTGGCAATCCCCCGGATAGAGGGGAAATGTACCGAAAAACACCCAAAAATGGGAACTTCTGCGATTTTTGGTGGTAATCGTTACCTGGTTCCTTTCAACCGGGGGATTGCCACGACCAGTCTGCGGACTGGTCTCGCAATGACAGGAAACTTGGAGCGAAGCGACAAACACCAATTTATCTGCTTTTCCAAATCTCCGTGGAATTACAGCTCCAGGGGCTTGATCTTTCGTACCACGTCCAGGATGGTGCCGTCCCGGGCTTCCAGGACCGCCACCACCTTGTCCTCCCACTGGAGGTCATCGGGACGGCCCACCAGGGAATAGGCCTTTTCCTTCAGGCTCTCGATGGTGACATGGGGGATGCCCGCTCTGTCCAGGCACTCGATCAGGTCGGGCCGCAGGGGGTTCACCGCGATGCCGTAATCCGTGACCAGCACGTCCACGCAGTCGCCGGGGGTGGTGACGGTGACCACCTTCTCACACACAGTCGCCATCCGGCCCCGGGTCAGGGGGGTGACGATAATGCAGACCTTGCTGCCCGCCGCGGTGTCGGGATGTCCGCCGGGAGCGCCCCGGAGCACGCCGTCGGAGCCGGTGAGCACGTTGACGTTGAACCCGGTGTCGATCTCCAGAGCCGCCAGCACCACAAAGTCCAGCTTGTTGACAAAAGCGCCCTTGTTGGCGGGGTTGGCGTACTGGGAAGCGGACATTTCATAGTGGCCGGGGGTCTGGTTGATGGAGTTCACCGCGTCCAGATCGAAGTCCTGCACGTCGATGACCTTGCCCACCTTGCCCTTTTTCAGCAGCTCCACCATGGGGCCGCAGATGCCGCCGATGGCCCAGCCCATCTTGATGTTCCGCTCGTCCATGTACTTTTCCAGGAACAGGTTCGCCGCAAGGCTGGGGCCGCCCACGCCGGTCTGGAAGGAGAAGCCTTCTTTAAAATAAGGCGTGGAGGCAATCACCTTGGCCACATTCTCCGCCATCATCAGATCCCGGGGGTTCTGGCTGATCCGGGCGGCGGCGGAGGCGATCTTCTTGGGGTTGCCGATGGAGTCAACCACAACCACCGCGTCCACGTCGATGGCTTCCACGGAAGCGGGGAAGTTGGGGAAATCCACCAGGCAGTCGGTAACGACAACCACATGGTCGGCGTACTTGGCGTCGGTCATGGCATAGCCCAGGGAGCCGCAATTGGACTTGCCGCCGATGCCCCGGCAGTTGCCCACGCAGTCGGAGGTGGGCGCAGCCACGAAGGCGATATCAATATGTACCTCCCCTGCCTCAATGGCCCGGGGACGGCCGCCATGGCTGCGGATGATGGCGGGGGTTTTCAGCTTGCCTGCGGAAACCACCTCGCCCATCCGGCCCCGAATGCCGGAGGTCTGGATGCCGATGACCTTGCCCTCTTCAATATAATCGGCGATGGGGTCATGGGCCTCGCCCAGGGAGGTGGCCGCGATGGTCAGATCCTTCAGCCCCAACTCCTCGATGGCGGCCTTCATCACCATGTTGGCAACGAAGTCGCCGTTGCGCAGATGGTGGTGGAAGGAGAAGGTCATGCCGTCCTTCGCGCCGCAGGCTTTCAGGGCTTCCGCCAGGGAGGCGACAATCTTGCTCTCCTGGGGCTTTTCATAACGGCGGGTTCTGGGGGCAGCCTTCTGGAGATACTTGCCGTCCATGTAGTATTTGCCCTGGTAAACCTCTTTGCCGTTCAAGAGCAGCTCGTCGGGAATTTCTCTTCCTACCGCGTTTTTCATGCCAGATCCCCCTCATACATACCGCAGGCCTTGGCCAGCTTCAGGGTGCGTTTCGCACCGGGAATGAAGGCCACGTCGATCATCTTGCCGTCCACCGTAAACACACCCACACCGGCCCTGGACTGCTCCTCAAAGGCCCGGACGATCTTCTCCGCCTGGCGGATTTCCTTCTCGGTGGGGGCGAACACCTGATGCACCAGCCGGATCTGCTTGGGGTTGATGAGGCTCTTGCCGTCAAAGCCCATGGCCTTGTTCTGCAGCACCTCGGCCCGGAAGCCCTCCTCGTCGTCCAGGTTGGTGAACACGGTGTCGAAGCACTGGATTCCGGCGGCACGGGCGGCCAGGAGCATCTGTCCCCGGGCGGCCAGCATATCCACGCCGTCGGGCTGGAAGGTGGTCTGCATACACTTGCGGAAGTCGCCGCCGGAAATGGCCACGCCGAACATCCGGTCGGAGGCGGAGCAGATCTCGTAGGCATTCAGAATGCCCTTGGGGCTTTCCAGAGCCGCCATCAGCAGCGTCCGGCCTACCTCCACGCCGAATTCCCGCTCGGCTTTTTCCACAGCGGCCTCCACGGTATGCACATCCCGGGCGCTCTCGCACTTGGCGATGCGGATGCCGTCGGCGCCGCCCGCCACGCAGACCCGGATGTCCTCCTGCCAATGGGGGGTGTCCAGGCCGTTGATCCGGACGATAACCTCGGTGGAGCCGTAGTCAATGGTGGTCAGGGCGTGGTACAGGCTGAACCGGGCGGCATCCTTCTGGTTCTCCGCCACCGCGTCCTCTAAGTCCAGCATGATGCTGTCGCAGCCGTAGATGTAGGCATCCTTGATGAGGCCCGGCTTCTGGGCGTTCATGAACATCATGGTCCGGCGGAGCCGGAACCGTTCGGGCTTTGGTCTTACGATCATCTTACCGCACCTCCCCAGGGAATGTTGGACGCGGACGTGCCGTTGCTGCGGAACACGGCGCATTCCACTCTCGCCTTCAGCGTACAGTCCAGAGCGCCCTTGTCCACCACGGTCACGCTGGCGTTCTCCACACCCAGCCGCTCCAGGGTGGAAAGCACCGTGGCCTTGATCTGGCGGCCATACTGGTTCATGACGCTGCTGCTGAGATCCAGGTGAAGCCCCTCCCCGGGCTCCACCGTCACCAGGCAGTCGCTGGACTCCAGGGTTCCCGCCGCCGCGGTTTTCAGAATTTCCATTTGACTTTCCTCCGTTCTTTGTTTTTCCTTTGTCAACAGTTTACACTCATTTTTATATAATTTCAAATATATAGTTTTGATGTTTCTCATAATATATAAATTATAATTCAATGTAATTCTTGACTTTCATAAGAAAAATGTTATGATAGATATAGAATTCCTGTAATAGTATTCGTACACTTCTACCAATTTTGGAGGCATCGTTTTTATGAACCTCAAGCAGGCCCACTATTTCAAAACCATCGCCGAATGCGGCAGCATCACTGCAGCCGCCAAGCATCTGTTTGTCAGCCAGCCCTCCCTGAGCCAGATGCTCCGCCAGATTGAGGACGAGATCGGCCTGAGCCTTTTTGACCGCAGCGTTTCCCCCATGCGTCTGACCTTTGCCGGGGAGAAATATCTCCGGGCAGCGGAGCGGATGCTGGCAGCCAACGCGGAGCTGGAAGCCCAGCTCCGGGAGATCCGTCAGGAGAATACAGGCCGCCTGCGGCTGGGCATCAGCGTGACCCGGGCGATGCAGGTGATGCCCCTGGTGCTGCCCATGTTTACCGCGCAGTATCCCAACGTAACCCTGGAGCTGACGGAGGCGGGCTCTGCCAGGCAGGAGGAGCTTCTGCGCAGCGGCGCCATTGACCTTGCCCTGGCCGCCCTGGAATCCACCGGCTCCAATCTGGCCTATGAGCTCATTGAGCGGGAGAACATTGGCATTCTGGCGGGGCGGGACTCCGGCATCGCCCGGAATAACCTCTCCGGCACGCCGCTGAACGTGGACGCGGCGGCTGGCGACAGCTTCGTATATCTGACCAAGGGGCACTCCGCCCGGATCATTCAGGACAAGCTGTTCCGCAAATTCGGCCTGAACCCCCATGTGCTGCTGGAAACCGATTCCCTGGAGGTGGGCCGTCGGGTGGCTGTGGAGGCCGGAGCCTGCATGATCCTGTCCGACATCTATGTGGATGACTACATCCGCCAGCGCCGGGGAGAGTTCTTCCCTCTGAAGGACTACGAAAACCACCGGCACTTCTACGCCTGCTACCGCAAGGACGAGTACATCCCCAAATACACCCGGGACTTCATCCGCATCGCCACCCGCGCGCTCTCTGTCCAGCGGGAGCGGGATCGGGAATTCCGGATCTGAACCCCTCCCCCGCCCCGGCACACGGCACCCAGGGCTTGCATTTGCGTTCCTCGCTTTCCCGCATAAAAACCGGCCAGCCCGTTCGGGGCTGGCCGGTTTGTGTTGATATGTGTAGCTTGGGAGAACGCGCTTTTCAGGCTCCCGCCTGCATCCGGGCCATCTGCTGCCGGATCGCTGCCAACGCCTCCGTTGGAGTATCAATGTGGAGCACCGCGTTTTCAAAGGGGCAGGGCCCGGTTTTGCGGCGGTTGATGATCCCCGGAACCTCCTGATCCGCCGCGATCTTAATGCCATTCGCACGCAGCACCTGGGCCGCCGGGGTGCTCATGATCCGGGCGTAAACCTCCTTCACCCCCAGCAGACAGTACAGGAAGGCCGTGGCCCGTCCAACCACCCGGTCGGCAGCGGAAAAGCCCGTAAGGTCAATGCCCCGATCCAGCCAGTCCAGCAGGGGCTTCACCCCCCGCTCTGTGGCGGTGTATACCGCATCGTCCCTGCACACCACGCAGGTATAGTCGCCCTCCAGCATCCGGCGGGCACGTTCCAAATCCTGTGACATGATATCCTCCATTCTGCAAATGCGGGAAAAGCCCCGTCGAACCGCGTCCCACGCCCGGGAAGCCTCCTGCTGATGCCGGCTGTCAGCACGGCACAAAGCAAAGGAGAGCCCCGCCCGGCGCTGCCATCCGTCTGCGCTTCCCTTCTCCTTTTTCATGATTATATTCGCCCGAAAAAGAATTGTCAACTGATTCCCTCCCGTGCCGGAGGAGACAAATTGGCGTTCAGGTTATCGGCTGTCATCAGCAGAAACAGTGTTTACCGAATGAACGCTGTCATTGCGAGACGGTGCGCTTGAGCGGCGTGGCAATCCCCCGGTTGGTGGGGAAATATGAAGAAAACGGACAAACGCCCTAACGAACCATCCTGAAGTATTGGGGGATTGCCGCACCAGTGCGCGCAATGACAGTTCTTTTTTAGCGCGCTAGCCTCACAGTGTTGCGCCGTTCGATTCAATGATCCTCTTGTACTCCCAAGCAGAATCCTTGATGATCCGTTTCCCGGTGCGAAAATCTACGTAAACAAGGCCAAACCGGGGATCATACCCTTCCGCCCACTCGAAATTGTCCATGACCGACCAGTGCTGATAGCCCAGCAGAGGGATTCCCTCGCTGGCAGCCCGCTTGAGCTGCCCCAAGTACCGCCTCATAAAATCGGTGCGCTTGGGATCGTGGACTTTCCCGTCCAGACTGACCATATCATGGGCAGCCAGGCCGTTTTCCGTAATCATAATGGGGAGCCTGTATTTTTCATAGACGAAGCGCACATTCCAGTACATACACCGCTCGTCAATGACCCAACCCAGGGCGTTTTTAGGCATACCGGGAGCGGGACGCTGATTGTTGCCCCAGTCGGCGTAGTTAAAAGAGGTGTAGATATTCAGGCCGATAAAATCCAAAGGCTGGGCAATCTCCGCCATGTCTTTCCCGCTGGAGGAATAGATGCCATAAGCCCGCACCGGTTTCCCTGCCAGCATGGGATCCATCCACCAGCGGTTGCCCATCAGTCCGCAGCCCTCCTCCATGCTGAGTTTCCGGGCCTTTTCAATTTCCTCCGGGGTTTCGTTATCAGGCACATATGCACCGGTAGAGAAAGCAATGCCCACCTTTACCGGCTGTTTTGCGTACTGCCGCACAGTCTTGACCGATTCCGCATGGGCCAGCATACAGTTCCGGGTCAGTTTGGACAGCGCCAGATAGTTGTGCTTGAAGGGTGCGTGGATTCCCTGCAGATAGCCATTCATGATAAAGCATCCGGGCTCGTTCATGGGGATCCACCACTTGACCCGGTCGGACAGGGCTTCTACCACCACCTTCGTGTACTCCCGGAACAGCGGAACGATGCTCTGCGAGAGCCAGCCGCCCTTTTTGCAGACCCATGTGGGCATATCCCAATGGAAAACCGTCACCAGCGGCTCAATGCCGTTTGCAATCAACTCGTCAACAAGGTCTGAATAGAATTTGATTCCCTCCGGGTTGACCTTTCCCTCCTCCGGTATGACCCGGGACCAACTGGTGGAAAAGCGGTAGGATTTGAGGCCCATCTCTTTCATCAGGGCCACATCTTCTTTCCAGCGGTGGAAGTGGTCGCAGGCGGTATGGCAGTCCTCCCCGCGCTTGATTTGCTTCTTTGTGGCCATATCCCAGATGCTGGGCGTTCTGCCGCCCTCGTTCCAACCGCCCTCGATCTGGGGAGCAGCTGCTGCGGCGCCCCAGAGAAAATCCTCGGAAAACATCGATTCTCCCATGCTTCATCCCTCCACAAATATGATTTCTTTCAAGTCTAATTTCCCACAGCCCCGATAGCGCACCGTAAGCGCGGAAATCCCGTCAGAGACAGGCAATCCGCAGACAGCCTCCGTCCACTCCTTGCAGGGGGTGATGGGGATTTCACTCCGGGAATCTCCCATCCGAACCTCCACTTTTCCGTTGCCGGTGCATCGATAGGTGGTTTTCAGCCCGCGCAGGTTGTGCGTTATAAAGTATTTATATCCCAGTTCTGTCCCATTCACCATGTCGCCCACAATGGTTTCCCCGTCCGCCTCGGTGATCCGGGGGCAGGTCTGGGGCTTGCCCAAGCCCAGCTTCATTGGCTTGCCGGTAGTCAGATTGCAGCACATCGCTGCCGGAAAGCTGCCTTTTGCCGGGATCGGTTTTCCATCCATGCCCTGGGTAGTGATCTCCACCTGCGGAATACTGCCGTCAGGCAAAATGGCGATGGGTTCCGCGCAGGCCTGCCGGGAGAAGTCCGTATTGTTGGTGCAGCGGTGATAGAACACATACCACTGCCCGTTGATATTCTCGATACCGCCGTGAATGGTTCCCGCCGGAGCCTTCGGTACGGTGTTTCCCTTGTAGCCAAGGTCGCTGTTGGAGATGATCACCCCCCGGTACTGAAAATCCCGGTCGGGATAACGGCTGGTGGCATAGGCAAGCTCGTTGTTTTCTCCGGAGGAATAGACCAGATAATAAAGGTCACCGATCTTCCGAATGGAGGGAGCCTCATAAAAGGCATGGCGGTAAAGCTCGCTGTCCCTTGGCGCAGTGGTCTTACTGTCCAGCACAGCCTTGGGTTCCCTCTTGACGGTGATCATATCCTCTTCCAGTTCCACCACCGCACAGGATAGAATACTTGGCTTTGTTGCCTTGATCTCAGCGATGGAACGCTTAAACAGCTTGCTCTGTACGATGTTGTAAACATAAGCAAATAGCTTGCTTCTGAAATCTCTGGCAAGACCCCAACCGTAGTACAGCCAGATTCGCCCGTTGTCATTCAGTACCGCCGGATCGTTGGTCAGATATTTCAGAACCGGTGTTCCATCCGGATACCGAATGTCTCCCAGATATGCAAAGGGGCCGCCGGGATCATCGGACACCGCAACGGACAAGGGGCCAAAGTTCTTTGTGTTGGGGCCCATGGCGCAGTAGTAAAGGTAGTATCGCCCGTCATTGCCCCGGACGCAATCGGGAGCATAGTAGTCCACCTCTTTCCCAGGCTTGGAGCGGGGGTCTTGGTCTTTCCGGTAGGTTACACCATGGCACTTCCAGTCAGAAAGATCCTCCACAGGCGCAGACCAGACCGTATAATCGCGCACACAGAACCGGTCAGAGTTTGCTTTGTCATGGGAGCCGTAGAGGTACACCCGGTTTCCAAATACATGGGGCTCTCCGTCGGGGATATATTCTGTTATTGGTAGAAAAGGATTCATAGTCAAAATTCCTTACAGGTATCACTTTTGAAGATCAGTTCCAGAACCCGTCCCGCAGACAGCTCCAGGGCATCCCGCCGGAGGGCATCGGTATTCAGATCTTTCATCAGCTTTTTCGCAACAGCAGATGTGCCGGGCATGATCAGATCGTTGCCGGCGTTAATTGCCTCGGCATAGGAGCACTTCTCTGTGGCGTCCCAGTCACTCATAACAAGTCCCTTAAAGCCCCACTCCTTCCGCAGCACACGGGTACAGAAGTCAAAGCTATTGCAGACATACTTGCCGTTCACCCGGTTATAGCTGGACATCACCGTCCAGGGCTTTCCCTCGGTGACCGCGATCCGGAAAGCCCGGAGATAAATTTCCCGCAGGGCTCGCTGGGACACATTGGCGGATACGACCGTGCGGTTATCTTCCTGGTTATTGCAGCAGTAATGCTTCTGGGCAACACCAACGCCGCCCATACTCTGGACGCCCCGGGTGATGGCGGCCGCCATTTTGCCGGAAACAAGGGGATCTTCCGAGTCGTATTCAAAATTCCGTCCGCACAGAGGATTCCGGTGGATATTCAGCCCCGGCGCCAGCCAGACGGAAACACCAATCTCCAGCATCTCTTTACCCACGGCTCTGCCCACTTCTTCCAAAAGCTCCGTATCCCAGGTCTGAGCCAGTACCGTTTCACTGGGCCATGCGGTCATGTAGCGGTAAACAGTTTTCCCCTTGCCGGGACGGCCTTTCAGGAATGGCTCCACTTTCGTCAGCCAGCCCCACTTCCAGTCAGCGGGAAGTCCCTCAGGATAACGGGGTGTACCATCGGGCATCACTGTTGTGGACTGGTTCACATTGAGACCCGCAGGGCCGTCGGCAAGGACAATATTGGGGATGCCCGTCTTGAGCAGTTTGGTGCAGGTGCGGCCAGCCGCGCCCATCACATTGTTGTAGCAGCTGATGGCATATCCGCCGCCGGTGACCAGCTTACACTTATCCCGGTCGGGCAGCTTACGAAGCAACGCTTTCACGATTGGAGAGAATTCCTCTGTCACCGCCGTGGGCTGATCCCTTCCGATGGGCTTCACGGTTTCCAGAATCCGCTCTTCTGCACGGATGCTGCCGCAAATCCGGTCATTCAGCTCAAGCTGATATGCTCCGCGCTCCAGTACAAAGGCAGATTGCTCTTCATCAAAACTCGCAACCGCTTCCGGCGAGAACGGAACCGTTAATGTCTGGCTCTCACCGGGAACCAGCAGCTTTGTCTTGGCAAATGCCGCCAGAGCTTTTCTTTCGTGGTCAAGTTTGCCCTCCGGCTTGCAGATGTACAGCTGCAGCACATCCTTGCCGGCATAATCGCCGGTGTTGGTTACCGTCACAGTCATGTGCGCATCGGCAATTTCTGTCACAACCTCAGAAAATGTGGTGTAGCTCAAGCCATGACCAAAGGGATACCGGGGCTTGATGTTTTGCTTATCAAACCATCGGTAACCTACATAGATACCCTCTGAATAGTCCTCATCATCGAGATTTCCGTTGCGATGGCCGAAGGTTTCAGCGCCGGGATAATCCTCATACCGCATTGCCCAGGTGTCCGTCAGCTTGCCGCAGGGGTTAACCTTGCCTGTCAGAATATCCGCCAGGGCATTGCCGCCTTCCATACCGCCCTGTCCGCAGAACAGCACCGCATCGATGCGAATCTCATCCAGAATGGACAGATCCATGACACTGCCGCAGTTGAGCACCAGGATCAGCTTCTTGTAGTGCCGTGACAGAAGCCGCAGACTTTCTTCTTCCACATCGGACAGCAGATAGTCGCCCTTCTCTACACGGCGATCTTTGCCTTCGCCTGCCTGCCGGGACAGCACATAAATAGCCGTATCCGCTTCCTCTGTCAGTTCATCAGAGAGAACCGGGGTGCAGGCAGGGTACGGCATGGGGTGCTCCCCAATGAAGATGAACATCTGCATGGTCTGAATGGGATTGAATTTTTTGATTTTCTCTTCCAAACGTGCGCGCCAAGCGACCACATCCGCATCGTACTTGCTCTTGAAGCGATCCATCCACAGGGTCGTCGGAAATTCGAATCCGGCATTCTTAAGACCTTCTTCGATGGTAACACTGCAGCGTTCATGGACATCACCGCTGCCGCTGCCGCCCTTGACCGTCATGCGGCTTCCGGGGCCATAGAGCGCTATCTTGCGGGTCTGCAAAGGCAGAATGCCGTCATTTTTTAGCAAAACGATACCTTCCGCCGCAGCACGGCGAGAAAGCGCTTTATGTTCCTTTTCACGAAGAGATTCTTCCGGTGAAGTTGCGCCGAATACCTGGAATTTCATAGTGTTACTCCTGTGTCAATGTAATCAAAACCACATCGTTGGTACGAAGCCGGACAGAAAGTTTCGTTGCGCCGTTTTCTGCTGTAAAAGGCAGCGGCTCTGCGCGTAAATGGGTCTTTTCTTTGATTCCCTCAACCTGTTCCAGAGTCAGATTGTCAGGACTGCCCAGTTTCACCCACTCTGCCTTGGGGTTACAGTGGGTATCGTCAATACGCTGCTGGGTTACATTCTTTGCTTCGCAGTTTACTTCGATGGTAATTTCATGCGTTTCATTCTTGTGATAGTCCTGATCCTGCGCGAAGATCAGGATCTGGGTTTTGCCCCCATCCACAAATGCTGCATATTCGACCGGTTCATTGGTCCGCATAGGTAGATTCAGCCGCTTCGGATACAACTGGGACAGTAGCTTGAAGCCCCAGAAATTGGGCTTCGGAATTCCGTCGTTGGACACAATGCCAAAGCTGCCAACAAAAGGACGGGGCAGCATGAACTGTTCTTCAAAGAGGTCGGAGCAGCACCAGAACATATAGCCTTCCAGAGTGTTATTCAAGTCCATGCAGCTTTTCACCGCAAAGGCTGCGGAGTATTTTTCATCATGGACTGGGGAACCGAACACCGCCATGGAGTTCCATTCCGTGATAAACAGAGGTCTGTCGCCCACCTTCGCTTTGGCTTCATCGTCCATCTTTGCCAGTGTTCCCTTATCCCAACGGATAAAGTCCTCCGGTAGGAAGAACATTTTGGTCATGGTCTCACTTAAGGTGCGGTGATTCTTGGCTGCATCCAGTGCGGCTGCGAGCATCTGCTTGACATTTCTCAGGTTGATAAAGTTGCCAAAAGCATCTCCGGGATAATGATGGGTGGAAACGAAATCACAGGGCACATCATTTTCCTTGCAGAACGCAAGGAATTCCTCCAGCCATAAGCATGCACTGGTGGAAGGGCCGCCTACCCGGAGATTGGGATTCACTTCCTTAATGGCGCGAACCGTTGCTTCGTAGAGCCCCAAGTAATCCTTTTGGCTTCCCGCAAAGAAGCAGCTCAAATCCGGCTCATTCCAGACTTCAAAGTACCAGCTTTCCACTTCCTCCGCACCGTAGCGGTCCAGCAGGAAACGGATAAACTTCTTGATATACTCACTCCATTTGGTGAGTGATTTGGGCATGGTGATATTGGGGTTATACCGAAGGCCCAGTTTCTTTCCCTTTGCCAGTGCAGAGGGCATGAAGGAAATCTCCACAAAGGGCTTTACGCCGCATTTCAGCAGATTGTCATAGACATGGCCCACCTGACGGAAGTTGATTTCCTCGATTCGATTCTTAAAGGGAACGCAGCCGAACATCCGGTAGTCGCCCATCCGCTGGTAGGTCAGCATATCATCGTCCAGAATGCCGTGACATCGGATAAACTTGATTCCCAGTTCATCGTGTGCCAGCTTGATATGCTCGCAGACATCCGTTCTGTGCAGCTGATAGGCATGGTCGTTGCCCAGACCCAACTGCCAGGAATAGTCTGTGGGGATTGTCCCAATATTACGGTCTATGGTGATTCTCATGGAAGGAATTCTCCCCTATCGTTACTTTTTCTTCTTTGCCTGCTTCGCCAGATATTTGGCATTTTCCGTATCGAAGTCCAGCCCCTTCTTTGCGCACTTGGTCTTCAGATCGGCAATACGGTTTTCTTCCCGAATGACTGCCGCCTTTTCCTGCTCCATGCGCTCCAGCTCCTCAGGCTCGATCCACTCTTCACCCCGGGCAAGGACCGCTTCTTTCTTCCGGCGAATCAGTTCCCCATTGATCTGGGGCAGCTTTTTCTCTACGTCTACAAACGGAAGCAGAATCAGAACAACAACCGCAAGGATGATATCAAACAGATAGAAGGACAGGGTCATAAATTGGGTCACTTCCGCACTGGGAATGATCCCTTGCGCATCTACAAAGCCCAGACGCAGAATGTTGGACTCATAGCCGCCGGCAAAGGGCGCGTAGATCAGGGTCTGCAGGGCGGTGATCACCGCAACGCCCATCATGCCTTCCAGACGCATATGGGACTTGTATTCAATGCTGTCGTAGGCATAACACATCAGGGCCGCAAAAATGTAGGCATTCGGAAGCATACCCACCTGCCGCAGGAAGCCTGCCACCAGCGCCAATACCATATGATCGGGGAAGACCATGCCCAGGATGCTGCCTGCCAGCACGATGGCATAGCCGCCGACGGTCAGATTTTTGATGCCTACTTTCTTGGCCAGCGGATAAACGATAAACGCACCGATGCCGGTCATGGAGCCGGTGACCACCTGGTAGATGGTGTACATCATGGGATTTTCCGCGCCGCCCAGCAGGAACTTGATGTAAAAGTACTGCACATTCCCGCCCTTATAATTGTCAACAATGCCGCCGACGGTGGCAATGATGATGAGGATCACAAAATACTTGTTGGAAAGCAGTGCCTTCAGCTGATCCCGCAGGGGCACTTTCTGCTGATCCAGCCGGGCATGCTCCGCCGCCACATCTTCGGTGATGCGTTCACGGGTATAGTAGTATTCCAGAAGCAGCAGCGGAATGGCCGCCACAGACAGGCAGATCATCAAAATGGGATACCCGTTGATGTCCTTTTCCAGCCACAGGGGCAGCACCACCATGCTGATCATCATGCCAATGATGATGCCGGAGATCAGCGTCCAGGACATTTTGCGAATATACTGGATAAACGCCTTTTCCTTGGGGTCACGGGTGACCAGGGAGCAGATGGTATCCCGGAACAGATAGAAATAGGCGCTGCCCACGGTATGGTAGCAAATCACCAGGAAGAAGAAATAGAACCAGTAGATATTGCCCATGTGGTTGCCGGGGAACAGGAAGATCAGGCAGCCAATGATGATGGATACAAAACCGAAGATCAGATGCCAGGGGCGCATCCTGCCCTGCCGGGATTCCGTTTTCTGGATCAGCCAGCCGTTGAGCAGGCCGACACCCATACCCAAAACCTTTGCCGCGGTCATAACGATCTCATACCAGCCGCCCATCTTCATGATCATTTCCACATTCCCCACGCCGTACATGGCGCCGGTCTGCTGGGTGAAAAATTTCTCCACCAGCGCCGCAATGGTATTGACCACAAAAATCAGACCCAGCGGGCCAATCAGGTGGCCCAGTACCCATTCCTTGGTGGATACAGAGTTGGTGGTGGCTCTGCTGTCCATAAAGGGCCTGTCAAACAAGCCGCCTGCCAGCAGACCTCTTTTCTTCTCTTTTGTTTTCATGATTTATTCGACCTCCACTTTTATCGTTACAGGCTCGCAGCCTGCGGATTTTACGGTAATGCCTGCCTTGCCGGGGACATTCCCCGCCCGAAGCACCGCAAGGCATCGGCCCCGGTAGGAATTGTGGAAAGGCTTGTCAAAGACCTCATCGGTCTTGCACAGAGCACTGCCAAAGCCAATCAGAGCTGCCGCGCCCTCCACTTTGATTTCTACTCTTTGCTCGATGTACGGCTTCAGGTTACCGGACTTGTCCGTAAATTCAATGGGTAGATAGCAAAGATCCTGTCCGTTTGCCCGCAGCACCTTCTTCTCCGGCGTTCCGGTCAAAACCGTTTCGTCCCCCGCGGTGGTCAGACCGTGGGAGGAAACCACCCTGCCCTGCTCGTCCAGAGCTTCCGCCGTCAGGGTTCCCGGCTGGTAAGGCAGCCTGAAAATCGCCTTGTATTTTTTGACCGGCTTGGTTTCCATTTCTTTGCCGTTCAGAAGCAGACGAACAGAAGCGGCATCCGCATACACCTCCACCGTTGCTTTTGTTCCCTCATATCCTGCCCAGCTCCAGCTGTCAATGGCATTGGTGAACTGCCATGCGCCGGTGGTTGGGGCTTCCTTTGCGTGATTGACCGGGCGAACGCCGATAAACGGCTCTTTTCGCAGGCCCCAGACGATCTGCATAAAGTACATGGAGGCCAGTGGCTTGCCGGTGATGTCGATCATCCCCTGATTGGCAAGCAGAGGCAGTCCCTTGTAAGAATGGTATGTCCAGCCCATACAGGCTTCTCCCAGGTAATCCCAGGCAGACCAGACAAAATCGCCCACAAGCTGGGGGTATTTCTTAACCCGCTCCCAGTTATAGGGCAAATCCGCCGCCATGGTCTCCGCTCCCACCATCATCCGATCCGGGTATTTCGCGGCATCCGGGTCATACCGGGAGGAGGCATAGTTCAGTCCCAGAATGTCCAGGCCCTGCGCCGCGCCGAAGCACGCTTTGTCCCCCCGGTTCCCCGCCGCCATGAAAAACATCAGCTTCCCCAGCTTCTGGGTCATGGCATTAAAGAAGGCGGAGCCTGTTTTTTTCTCTTTGTATCCCATTTTGGGGGGCAGGGGTTCCGGTTTGTAGTCTCCCTTGTCCCTGTACACGCCGATGCCCATGTTGGCATAGACATTCAGCAGTACATTGATTCCGGCGGTAACCGGGCGGGTATCATCCAGCTTGTGAACATGCTCCGTCAGTTCTTTGCAGACTTCCACACCTTTTGGGGTTGCCGTTTCGGATACCTCGTTGCCTATGGAATACAGAATGACGCAAGGGTGGTTCCGGGAGGATTCCACCATCGCGGTGATATCCGATTTCCAGTCCGTTTCAAACCACCGGGAATAATCGTGATAGGTTTTGGGGGTGTACCATCCGTCAAAGGCCTCGTTCATTACATACATCCCCAGCCGGTCGCAGACCTCCAGCGTAATTTGAGAGGCCGGGTTATGGGCCATGCGGACGGCGTTGAACCCGTTTTCTTTCAGAATCCGAATCCGCCGCTCCTCCGCGTCCGGGTACTCGCAGGCGCCCAGAACACCGTGGTCATGATGGATACAGCCGCCCCGGAGCAGAACCTCCCGACCATTGACAGTCAGACCGGTTTTCGGGCTCCACAGGAGTTTCCGAATACCGAAGCGGAGAATGCGTTCATCGGTATCCGTTTTCACAAGAACCGTATACAGGAACGGATTTTCGCCGCTCCACAGCTTTGCCTCCGGAACTTCCAGAATACCCGGAGTACCGGAAGCGACCAGCGTACTTCCATCATAGAATTCCACGGTCACCTCACTGGGCTGGGTGGTTGTTACCTCCACCCGCACCCTTGCCGGGTGAATCTCCACCGTTTCCAGACGCACCCCGGAAATGTGTTTTTTCTCCCGGATCATCAGGCGCACCGGGCGGTAGATGCCGGAGCCGGAATACCACCGGCAGTTGGGCTCCAGAGCGTTATCCACCGTGACCCGCAGGGTGTTGTCCCCGGCGGAAACCGTGTCCGAAATGTCCACATCAAAGGCGGTATAGCCGTACCGATGCGCACCAACGAGTTCCCCGTTGATATAGACTTTGCAGTTCCGGTATACCCCTTCAAAATGCAGGACAATGGACTTTCCGATCACCGCCGCATCAAGTGAAAACCGCTTTTCGTAGATGTATTTTCCTCCGGGGAAATAGCCTGCGTTCACCCCGTTGCGGCAGGATGCATCCCGGGTTTCTCCAAGCATGGCATCGTGGGGCAGGTCTATTTTGGACGGCGCGCCGCCCTCTTTGCAGAATGTCCAGCCTTTATTCAACGCAACTTCCATACGTCCCATCCTTCCGATTGAGCAATTACCTACAAAGGCGCAGAGCATTTCCGGGAATTGTATATCAAAATTATACAAGCAACCCCTTGCAATGTATTGCATAATCGTCTATAATTATATATATTTATCTATAAGGCGTGGTTTTATGGAGAATTATCAATACTTCCGCGAAATGTTCTATGCATCCCACTACCTGCCCATTGCGCTGTATGATGGGGATCGTTTTGTTTGCTCCTCCGGCTTCTATGAGGAGGGAGATCCATACCCCTTCGTATTTCCCAAGCTGACAGAGCGCAAAAGTCCGGCAATCTATGTTTCCTCCGATACCGGTTATTATGGATATGTGAAATGCGGGGATGGTCAGCATTCCTTTGTTTTTGGCCCGGCATACAGCACACCTGTCACAGAGGAATTCATCCGCACATATATTCGGAAAAACGCGATTTCTCCCACCCGCCATGAGGAGATTTCGTCCTTTCTGAGCAATATCCCCCAATACACCTATAACCGGTTTCTGAATCTGCTGCTGTTTCTGCACTTTACCCTCACCGGCGAGGAGCTGAACATTGATCAGGCTTTTGGCATTACCGATACCCAGTTTCAGGAGGTGATTGCCCAGCGGCACTCCCGGCAATCCTATCAGGAACGGGAAGATCACCGGCAGCATGGCACTTACCAATTCGAGCAGCAAATGCTGGCAATGATCCGGAACGGGGAGGTGGAGCAACTGGAGCGTTTTTTTCTTGCCGCCGCCAATTTGCCTACGGTTCAGGAAGGAAAGCTGGCGGAAACGCCGCTGCGGCAGGCAAAGAATATATTCATCGGATGGGCAACCATGGTAGGAAAGGATGCCGCCATTCCCGGCGGTCTGGATATTGAGCAGACCTATCAGCTTATTGACACCTATATTCAGGAGTGCGAGAAGCAGCAAACCGAGGATGCCATCAAGAATTTGCAGTACAATATGCCCATGGACTTTGCCCGCCGGGTGGCCCAGCAGAAAATGCCCATGGGCGTTTCCAAAGAAGTCTATTCGTGTATGCAGTATATCGCGGCACATATCAATGAACCGATACAAGCAGAGAATGTGGTAGCCTTTTCCGGAATGAGCCGGGCATACCTGTTCAAAAGATTCCAGCAGGAACTGGGTATGGGCATCAGCGCATATATCACACAATGCCGTATGCGTGAAGCCAAGTCCCTGCTTCGCTTCACGGACAAATCTTTGGGGGAAATCAGCAGCTACCTCTGTTTTTCCAGTCAAAGTCATTTTCAGAATGTTTTTAAGCGATATTCCGGCATAACTCCGGCCGCATATCGCCGGAAATATGATGAACATTAGGGCAACACCGCACAATTGCGTCAGCGGATCTCAGCGGATCTTTTGCACCATTTCTGCAGTTTCAAAAACGGGAAATACATACAGTATTCCCCCGTTTTTGAAACTTTGAACTGGCACAAAATCTCTCGCTGAGCTTCCTTGCCGAATTATGCGGTGTTGTCTTAGCAATAAAGTAACAAAAATACCGGCAGACGGAATAACCCGTCTGCCGGTACTGTACATTATTCAAAGAATCCGTCAGTATCAAAGATATGTGCCAGTTCATCATCAGAAAATGCCCGCAGCACCTTTTCCCGAACGGTAACGACTGTCAGTTCCAGTCTTCTGAATCTGCTGGTTCCACCAGCATCCTTGCTTCTGCGAATCAGCTGGATTCTACCAATACCCGAATGATGTAGACTTGGTGTCCGGACGATACACCGTGGATGCGAAATCTCTGCTGGGTATCTACAGCCTTGATTTGCGAAAGCCATTGCAGGTTGTGATCTACGGAGAGAGCTCTGAGCAGCTGGCTGAAAAGCTGAAGCCATTTTTAGTAGAAGAATGTTGAACACATTCTCAATTCCAGTGAAATAGGATACGAAAGCCGCTATGGAATCCGAAGGGAAACCATGGCGGCCATTTTCCGTACGATCGAAACATTCAATCCCACATATGCCTGAGCAGGTAGGATAGATGTCCCGAAAACAGGAAAATACACAGATGTTCTCAAAATCCGGGACGCCGTTGCCCGCGCAAGAAAAATCGGCATGGATATCAGCGAATACACACTGCGCAGGGCGATTCGTTCAGGACCGCTCCCCTGTCGGATCGTTGGAAGAACCTACCGCGCTGTGACCATCTCACAGCAGGCGATAGAAGTCCTGAAACAGCAGAAAGCCAAGGCCCATGACCAGTACGTATTCCCCTCCCCCCACGGCGGACCCATCTCCCCGGACAGCGTGAACAATATGCTGAAGCGGGTGCTGGAACGGGCGGGGATTCCCAAGGTCAGATTCCACGATCTGCGCCACCTTCGCAACCATCGCCCTCCGGAACGGAGTGGACATTAAGACGGTCTCCGGCATGCTGGGCCACTTCTCTGCAGGCTTCACCCTGGACACCTACGCCCATGTCACCACCTCGGCACAGAAGGAAGCGGCGCAGACGATTGGAAATATTCTGGCAGGATGATGGAACCACGCGGTGCGCTGCGGCCCCGCCAAAAATGGCGGGGCCGATCTTCATTACTGCTTATTCAGCTTGCAAAGGCGGTTGCGCTCCGCCAGCACAGCGGATGCCTTGCGGCACAACTGCGCAACGCTCTCAATGTCGCCGTCCACCACCGCGGCCTGCAATTCCTCCACCGCGGCAGCCAGCTCCTGCTCAATGTCCCCGAGGGCATCGCTGCTGACCGGGTCAGAATAGCGGATATCCTCGGCAAATTTCTTCAGCTCTGGAGCATCACACTGGGTTGCCATCTGGCAAACCTTGGATTGGAGATTGCGCATAAAGGATACGTCCTTTTTGAGCTTCACATCCTGCCGCTGGATCTCCTCCCGCACGGCATCCGCGCTGATGAGGCCGATGACCGCCGCACCCAGCGCAATGGCATAGATCAGCACCGCCACCCACACCGGGATCCACACGCCCAGAGCCATAAAGATAAGCCCTGCAATAAGCTGTACAACGCCGTAGATCACGCCGATTTTCGCAATGGGGAAGCCGTAGAATTTGCTTTTCGCGCCGGGTTGCTTCCCAAAGGCGATATACAGCGCCGTTGACACAACGGCAAACGCAACCAGGGTAAACACGAAGCTGACCCAGAACACCGCCGTATGTACAAAGGGAATCAGAAACGCCACCAATATGTACAGCACCAGCAGCACCGCCATACCAAGCATACCGCGAATTGTATTCTTGTTCATTTAATTCAGTCCCTCCAGCTCGTTGTTAATTTCTGCCAATCTGGATTCCAGTTCTCTGCGCCGCATGCCGGTGAACAGGCCTTTGAGGTTGGCAAGCTCCGATTGAACATCCGCTCGCTGCTGCTGAAGCTGCGCTATGCGGCGCGCCTTTTCCTGTTCCTGGCGCGCCTTTTCCTGTTCCCGGCGCTTTTTTGCCTCTTCTCGTTCTTCTTCCAGCGTGTCCACGCTTTGGAACAGTCTCCAGCCACTGAAATTGCACTGGCCATCCTTATTATCTCCCACAGCCACCACGGTACCGTCGGCTTTCAGGCCTACGGTATGATTGCATCTCACACTGATGGCAACAATGTCCCGCCAGCCGTTGACATTGCACTGGCCAGCCTTATTCTCTCCCACAGCCACCACGGTACCGTCGGATTTCAGACCCACGGTATGATCGTTTCCCGCACTGATGGCAACAATGCCTCGCCAGCCGCTGACATTGCACTGGCCATACTCATTACCTCCCACAGCCACCACGGTACCGTCGGATTTCATACCCACGGTATGAAAGTCTCCTGCACTGATGGCAACAATGTCCCGCCAGCCGCTGACACGGCACTCGCCATACGCATTCACTCCCACAGCCACCACGGTACCGTCGGCTTTCAGGCCTACGGTACGACTCTTTCCCGCACAGATGGCCACAATGTCCCGCCAGTCGCTGACACGGCACTCGCCAAACGTGTTCAATCCCACAGCCACCACCGTGCCGTCGGCTTTCAGACCTACGGTATGATCGTCTCCTGCGCCGATGGCCACAATGTCCCGCCAGCCGCTGACATCGCACCGGCCAGCCCCGTTATATCCCACAGCCACCACGGTACCGTCGGCTTTCAGACCTACGGTATGATCGTCTCCTGCGCCGATGGCCACAATGTCCTTCCAGTCGCTGACATTGCACTGGCCATTCCAATTATCTCCCACAGCTACCACGGTGCCGTCGGCTTTCAGGCCTACGGTGTTAGAGCTTCCCGTGGTGATCATCTTCTGTACCAGAGCATACCGGCTGCGCCATTGGCGAGAGATTTCCATAAATTGCAGACGCTCCTGCTGCTGACGTGCTTCCTGTTCCAAACGCTCCCGCTCAATACGCTTCATTCGTGCTGCCACAGCATCGTTATAACCTGTCAGCTCCGCCCTCAGAGCGTCGCTTCCGAACCGGATCGCCTTTTGATAATTGCCGTAATGGTCAAAAGGCTTTTCCTGATCACGAAGCGCTGTTGCCCCTCTGACCTGCAGATCTGCCATCAGCTTTCCCAGATAGGCTTCTGCGCACTCCGCATCCTGGTTTAGAGCCTCCTCAAAGAATCTATCCGCGTTGTTCCACTCGCCATCCTCCAGCGCCAGATAGCCTCGCTTCAGGAGCTGCTGCGCATTGGAACTGCCGGCGGCTTGCTGAATGATAACCTTTTGTTGGGGTGCAGCCTCCTGCATTCTGGGCAGCAGCTTCTCAATACCTCGCATCAAATCCTGCATGGCGCCTACCTTGCCCATATCCTGCGCCTGGAGCCTGGCAAATTCCTTGGGCATATCGTAAGCGTCAATGCCCTTGTAGCAGGGGATCAGGTGCTTGCTCTTGTCGGAGGCCATCAGTTTTAAGTACCGACTCCACTCGTTCTTTACCCACACGGCGTTGTAGTATTCATAGTCCGTGCCGAAAGCCAGCATAATCTTTGCGGAGTTCAGAGCGGCAAATATGTAAGGCTCGTACTCCTGCCCCAGCTTGTCCTCCAGGGTAATCCGGGAGAAGAACACCCGGTAGCCCTTGGAGATCAGGGCATCATATACATCCTGCGCGATGACAGAATCGATGGTACGCTCGCCCTGATCGTCGGTTTCCTTGTAGCAGATGAAGATGTCGTAGGGCTGCTCCTTGCCGGAAACCTCGATGATGCCCTTGCGAATCTCCTCAATCTGCTTGGCTTCCTCCCGGTAGACCTTCCGGGCGATAGCATCCGCATTCTCCAGCGCCTGCTCCAGGTCGCTGTCCTCCATTACGCTGTCAA
>CAMFFO010000026.1 GCA_945949735.1 uncultured Clostridia bacterium
AGTGTGCGCACTGGCTCGCAATGACAGCAAGTATTCGACAAACACCAATTTGTTTAGCTTACGAAAACCGATCGTCTGAATTTGTGTTTGTTGGTCTGTTTTGGAAACGCCTAAAAAGCACCGCATCGGAGGCATTTTTGCCTCCGATGCGGTGTTTATTGGGGTGCTTCCAAAACAAGTCTGTGGGAAAATGCCGGTTGACAATATCGGGCAGCTCCGATATACTGATGGCGGAACCGGTAACGGATAGCGGTTTTTCCGCGAGTCTGGGCGATTTTGTCGCAGTCGGTTCTTTTTTTGCGTTTCCGGCATAAAGGACACCCATTGCGGTTTTCGCTGTTGCTGATCAAGCCATCTGCATTGGCGGATCATGCAGCTTCGCTTTCTCAGCATGGAGCATAAACCTCCCCCTGTAATACCGGCACCATACCGCATTATTTCGCTCCCATGTAATTCCCCCTTAACGCAAAAAAGTGTTTGCCCCCAAACAAAAGAAAAAGAGGAGACCGAAGCCTCCCCGTGCTCAACGGCTTTGTGAACCGCGTTAAGGATTATCATTGATAGCGAATATGCTATTTACATTTGATAGCGAATATGCTATAATCAGTAATGTAAAGGAGATGAGCACATGCCTACAATTTCAATGTTCCGGGGTATCAAGGTCACAATGTACTGGATGGATCACATGCCGCCCCACTTCCACGCTACCTACGGCGGGGAGGAAGTCCTCATTTCCATCAAGGATCTGGAAGTGCTGGAGGGCAGCTTCCCCAGCAAACAGCTCAAGATGGTGCTCGGTTGGGCGGCGATCCGGCAGGATCAGCTCATGGACAACTGGGAACTGGCAGAAAAGAAACAAGAGCTATTCGCAATCGAGCCGCTGAAATAAGCGGCTCATTCCCCTACAAAAAGGATGTGAGATCATGGGAAAAAGCGTTGATTATTACCTCTCCAGAGGCTGCGATCAGAAGATGGCGGAATACTTCGCCGCAGGCCGCAGACGCATTACCGGCGTTGTCCCCAATGACAACTATACTCTGACGCTGACATTTGACAATGGAGAAAAGCGGCTCTACAATGCGGCGCCTCTCCTCCAGGCCGGTACCGTATTCGCTCCATTCCGGGAGCTTGAGAACTTCCGCCGGGTCTATCTGGATGAAAGCAATTGCGTGTCCTGGGACATCGATCCCACGGTGGACAGCAGCGTGGTATGGAGTAACAAGGTTGACCTCTGCCCGGATAGTTGCTATGTGGATAGTGTGCCTTTAAGTGGAGGTGCTGCCGATGCCTGAGAATTGTACCGCACTCATTGACCAGCTCATAGCGGAGCGGCACCGGCAAGGAAAGACTCAGCGGCAGCTTGCCCAGGATGCCCAGCTCACGCAGTCCGTTATTGCCAGGCTGGAGAGCAAGAAAGCCACTCCCCAGCTTGATACTCTGCTGAAGGTAGCCGCCGCTCTTGGCTGTAATTTGGCAATCGTACCCGCCGCGTTGTAAACAAGAACCCGCTCTGGTACCTTCGGATGTACTCCCCGCTCCGTATCCGTCTTGGCCTGCTCCTCAAAGGCATTGGCCAGCAGCGCCCGCGGGGACGCGTCCTCCCCAACAGGGAGCTTGTTGCTTACTCCTCTGTCTCCACGGATGCCTCTTTCATCAGATCCACCAGAATCTGCAGCACCAGCTCGTCTGTTATCTTCTCTCCACGATCCTCTGCCGCCAGAATTCTTTCTGCCATTAGCATCCTCGATGCTTCTGTTTTGATTACTGTTCCGACTGCGATCAGCGGCCCTATAGAAACCCCGCAGCTCACGAGAGCTTGCAGAAACTGCTTCTGTCTCTTGTCCATTATGGATCATCCTCCTCAATTCATCGATCAACTCATCTTGCTTGGCATGATAGAACGCAGTGCTTTTAGAACCGGAAGGCTGCGGGGCGGCTAATAGCCGCCCCTACATTGGCGACTGCAGCCCTTCAGGAACCAATGAATTGGGAAGCTGAAGAAATCCCAACCATCTGCCCGGAAAATACAAAAACGCCCCGGAACCAACATTCCGGAGCGTTTTCTCATGGTGACCCGTACGGGAATCGAACCCATGTTACCGCCGTGAAAGGGCGGTGTCTTAACCGCTTGACCAACGGGCCTGGTAGCGGCAATCTGATTCGAACAGATGACATACCGGGTATGAACCGGCTACTCTACCAACTGAGTTATGCCGCCATGTGTGGTCAAAGGATTCCGGCACCGCCGAAATCAGCTTAGTCATTATATCTGAGGTTTCCCGGTTTGTCAAGAGATTCCTCCGGATTTTTTCAGGAATTTTTGGCTATACTTTCCGGGAGGTGACGAAGCATGAACGTGAAAAAGCAATGCGCCCTCTTCGTCCTGGGGGGCGCGGGGTATGTGGGGCTGGAGCTAATCTGGCGGGGAAGGAGCCACTACAGTATGTTCCTGGCGGGGGGCGTGTGCTTCCTGCTGCTGGGCAGGCTGGATCGGAAGCTGCCGCTGCCGATGCGGGCCGTCCTTGGAGCCGGGATCATCACCCTGGTGGAGCTGGCCGCGGGGCTGCTGGTGAACCGGGGCTACGCGGTGTGGGACTACCGGGACCGGCTGGGGAACTTCCTGGGCCAGATCTGCCCCATGTACTCCCTGCTGTGGATCCCCGTAGCCGCCGGGGCCCAGGGCGTCTACCACCGGGCCGAAGGTTGGCTGCAGCGGGCCGGAAGGGGGACGGAATTGACAATTGACAATTGACAATGCGAATCAATAGTTGAACCAGGTAAAAAACGACAGAAAACGTGGTAAACAGTTGAATAAGGTGTCATTGCCATGAAAAAAGGTAAATCTTTGTCATCCTGAGCGAGCGAAGCGAGTCGAAGGATCTGCGCACTTCGTTCTCATTTGCAGTCAATTCAGTGCCAAGATCCCTCGACTTCGCTTCGCTCCGCTCGGGATGACAGCATAATTTCGACATTTCAACTCTTGATTGGCATTGTCAATTGAAAATTGACAATTATTGTGTCCCTACGGGACGATTCTGAAATAATAACGCAGTATTTTCAGCTTTTAAAATCATCCCGAAGGGATTCCATAATTGTCAATTGTCAATTCTAAACACCGATTTATCGTTCTGCCCCGTGGGCGCCGGGGAATGGTTCACCCCCGGCGGGAGGCCGGGGGTGATGGAATCAGTCTTTCTTGACGCTTTCGGCAATGCCGCTGGCGAGACCCACTAAACCCTGCATTTCGCTGGGGATGATGAGCTTGGTGGCCTTGCCGTCGGCAACGCGCTGCATAGCCTCGATGGCCTTCAGCTTGATGACCTGATCGTTGGGGGCCTTCTCGTTCAGAAGCTCCAGGGAATCGGCCAGGGCCTTCTGAACGGCCAGGATGGCCTGGGCCTCGCCGTCAGCCCGGAGGATGGCGGCCTGCTTCTCCGCTTCGGCCTTCAGAATGGCGGCTTCCTTCTCGGCGCTGGCACGGAGGATGGCGGATTCCTTCTCGCCTTCGGCGATGAGGATGGCGGACTTCTTCTGGCCCTCGGCCTGGAGAATGGCCTGACGGCGGTCACGCTCGGCCTTCATCTGCTTCTCCATGGAGTTCTGGATGTCCTGGGGCGGCAGGATGTTCTTCAGCTCCACCCGGTTGACCTTGATGCCCCAGGGGTCGGTGGCCTCGTCCAGGATGGCCCGCATCTTGGTGTTCACCACGTCCCGGCTGGTCAGGGTCTGATCCAGCTCCAGGTCGCCGATGATGTTACGCAGAGTGGTGGCCGTCAGGGTCTCCATAGCCGCCATGGGCTGCTCCACGCCGTAGGCATACAGCTTGGGGTCGGTGATCTGGAAGTAGACCACGGTGTCGATCTGCATGGTGACGTTGTCCTTGGTGATGACGGGCTGCGGGGGGTAGTCCAGTACCTGCTCCTTCAGGCTCACCTTCCGGGCGATCCGATCCAGGAAGGGGATCTTGAAGTGCATACCCACGCCCCACACGCTGTGGAACGCGCCCAGCCGCTCGATGACGTAGGCCCGGGACTGCTGGACCACGGAGATGTTGGTGATGAGGATCACAAACGCGATGATGATCAGTGCCAAAAGAACAAAACCCATTTTTCTGCCTCCTTAAAATAATTACTACGTAATTGAGTGGACAGTTGTGGTATCCCTTCGGGATACCACAGAATATGCTTGTCGGTTTTTCTCACCTGCCTGACAAATTGGTGTTTACAACACGATCACCGTAGGGGCGGATATTATCCGCCCGCAACCCTACCGCATTGATAGCACGCACATTCACCGGAAATGCTCAAAAACCGGAACGTTTCGGGCGGATAATATCCGCCCCTACGGTGGTAACGCAATGTGTTTGAAAACTTCAAACACCAATTTGTCGGGCTGCTGATTGAAACCGATAGGCATCCCGAAAGACGCCATAACCCGCCGCGGTCAACTGTCAACTATACCGCGGCCGGTTCCTCCGCCGGGGAGACGTAGACCTTCACGCCCTCTACCCGGTCCACCCGGATGCGGGTGCCGGTGGGAATGGGCTCCCCGGAGGTGCTCCGGGCCGTCCAGGGCATGGCCCCCAGCTTCACCTGGCCGGAGGCGGCCACGTTGTCAATATCCTCCGTGACGAAGCCCTGGGCACCCACCACCGCGTCCACGTTGGTGCGGGACATCCGGGGGCGAAGGTACTTGCGGACGAAAGGCCGGAGCATTGCCAGAAGTCCCACGCTGACCGCCACGAAGAGCAGTATCTGGAGCCACAGCGGCGCGCCCAGCAGCGAGGCGATCAGCGCCGCCAGGCTTCCGGCAGCGAACCATATGCTGACCAGCGCCACGGTGGAGCCCTCCGCAAGCAGGAATGCCACAAGCAGCCCCAGCCAGATCAGTGCGTACCACATCTTTCCGATTCCTCCTTTCCGCCGGACACACGGCGGTTTTTCTGCGTCCAGTATACCAAATCTCAAATGGAAAGTAAATCGGAAACCAGGGGAGAAATATGAATTTTTTGTAAGAAAACAGTTCCCCGCGACAAGCCCATGCAGTCAGCTGAAGGGATCATCGGGAAGGGAATTGACAGATGAAGGCTGATAAATTGGTGTTAAGGTTATCGGCTTAAAACAGCAAACACGCAAATTGTTGTTTATACAAAAAGGCTGTCATCCCGAGCGAGCGCAGCGAGTCGAGGGATCTACGCATTTTGTTTCGCTTTCGGGTAAATTCAGTGCCAAGATCCTTCGACTTCGCTGCGCTTCGCTCAGGATGACAGGGTTTTCTGTTGCTTGAGGTTGTGCGCTAAACAACAATTTGCCGGGTTGCTGCGGAAAGCCGATAGCCTAAATTGGTGTTTGTCGCTTCACGTCCACAATTATCCGTCATTGCGAACCAGTCCGCAGACTGGTGTGGCAATCCCCCGGTTAGATGGAAAATGTATCGAAAAGCACCCAAAAAATGGGAGTCGCCGCGATTTTTGGTGGTAATCGTTACCCGATTCCATTCAACAGGGGGATTGCCACGACCAGTGTGCGCACTGGTCTCGCAATGACAGCATTATTTTTCAAACACCAATTTATCTGTCTGCTCCCGCGGGGGCGCCATACCTATTCACTCTTCACTCTTCACTATTCACTATTCACTCCCCACTCCCCCGCGCAAAAGCCGCCCCCTCTTTCCGAGGGGGCGGCGGGGGTTATACGTGGGAGTAGATGAATTCCAGCTTGCCCTCCAGCTTCGCGCTTCCGTAGTTCGCGGTGAGGAGCAGGTGGTCGCCCTTCTTTACAGGCTCACCGTCCAATGTGCCGGAGCCCGCGAGAACGCTGAAGTTTACAAAGGGCTTATCAAAGTCCAGTGTGGTTTTCCCGTCCAGCACGCCGTGGTACACGCTGTAGTAGGGGCAGGTGACCAGGTGGGTGATTTCCGCGTCCTGGCGCTTTGTTTTCTCCTGGGCTCCCTGCCAGGGGACGAAGGGCGCCGTGGTCACGTCCAGGCTCTGGGCAATGTGCAGCTTCCGGGGCTTGCCGTTTTCCAGGCGGCCGTAGTCGTAAAACCGGTAGGTCACGTCGCTAGACTGCTGGGTTTCCAGAATCAGGGTGCCCCCCTTGATGGCGTGCAGGCACCCGGGATTGATCTGGAAGAAGTCCCCCTTGTGGATGGGCACCTCCCGCAGCAGCTCCGACCAGCGGTTTTCCTCCACCATCCGGGCCATCTCCTCCCTGCTGGATGCGTTGTGGCCGATGATGATAGTGGCGCCCTCGTCGCAGTCCAGGACGTACCAGCACTCGGTTTTGCCCAGCGCGCCGTTTTCATGCGCCCCGGCGTAGGCGTCGTCGGGGTGGACCTGGATGCTCAGGTTCTCCCGGGCGTCGATGATCTTGATCAGCAGGGGGAACAGGTCTCCGGGGAGGCTGCCGAACAGCTCCCGGCGCTCCCTCCACAGGCCCGCCACGGTTTTCCCGTCGAAGGGCCCGCCCACAATGGCGCAGTCCCCTCCGGGGTGGCCGGAGATGGCCCAGCACTCGCCGGTGTGATCGCTGGGAATGTCATAGCCAAAGACGCTCTCCAGCCGGTTTCCGCCCCAGATCTTCTCCTGGAAGATGGGCTTCATGCGAAGAATGTACTTTTCCATAATCCTTTCCTTTCCTTTTTCAATGAAACATCCGCCATGGGGCAGCGCAGCAGCAAATTAGTGTTTATCAAGATGCCACCGTAGGGGCGGCTATTAGCCGCCCGCTTTTGTTTCGTCAACGAAAGTGCTTCCGTTTATCGGAAACGCTCAGAAACTTGAACGTTTTCGGGCGGCTATTAGCCGCCCCTACGGTAGCAATGAAATGTGTTTGGAAATCTGCAAACACCAATTTATCTGCTTTCTCTCTCCAGCTCTTCCATGGCCAGCTTCACGGCGCCCATGGCGCCCTGGTTGTCGCCCAGGCTGACGGGGACGATGTAGGTATCCAGATCCTCCAGAGCGGGACAGCACAGGTAGCCGCCCAGCTGCCGCGCCACCTCCCGGCGCACCATGGGCAGCAGACACTCCTGATGGGTCACGCCGCCGCCCAGAATGATCCGCTCCGGGGACAGCACCATCATATAATCCACAATGGCCTGGCCAATGTAGTAGGCCTCCAGCTCCCAGACCTCCGTCCTGCCGGAAAGCTCCGCGCCCTTGACGCCCCAGCGCTTTTCCAGAGAGGGGCCCGCCGCCAGTCCCTCCATGCAGTTTTCATGGAAGGGGCAGCCGCTTCCCACCATGGGGTCGTCGGGATGCCGGTTCAGGAGGACGTGGCCTCCCTCGGGGTGCATCATGCCGTGGTAGGGCCTGCCGTCAATGATCACGCCCACGCCCACGCCGGTGCCAACGGTGATGTAGATGCTGTTTTGCACATCCCGGGTACAGCCCCAGGTGGCCTCGCCCAGGGCGGCGGCGTTCACGTCCGTGTCAAAGCCTACGGGAATGCCCAGAGCCTCCCGGAACTCCTTTACAATGGGGTAATTCTGCCAGGCCAGCTTGGGGGTGGAGGTGATATAGCCGTAGGTGGGGGAGCTGCGGTTTAAATCCACCGGTCCGAAGCAGCCGATGCCCAGAGCCGAGATCCCCTTGTCCCGGAAGTAATCGATCATGGCGGGCATGGTTTCCGCCGGGGTCAGGGTGGGCAGGCTCACCCGGTCCAGGATCCGGCCGGTTTCGTCCCCCACGGCGCAGACCATCTTGGTTCCTCCGGCCTCCAGAGCGCCAAAACGTTTCATATGGATTTCCTCCTTATTACATATGGGAGCGAAGCTCCCTTTTCCTGCGTTTATCATACTCAATTCCCCATGGGAAAGCAACCGGAATTTTTCGGCTTGACGCAGCAAATCGGTAAATTGGTGTTTGCCGGGCTGTGCCCAAAATTACCTGTCATTGCGAGCCAGTGCGCTTAAGTGGCGTGGCAATCCCCCGGTTGAATGGAACCAGGTAACGATTACCACCAAAATTGTGGCGACTTCCACTCTTTCAGGTACTATTCGGTACATTTCCCCTCTAACCGGGGGATTGCCACGACCAGTGTGCGCACTGGTCTCGCAATGACATCGTTATTTTACAAACACCAATTTGTCGGTTTCCGGTTTAAGCCGATATGAATATTTTCTTTTCCTTGCAGGAACGCCCCGGTTGTGATAGAATGGGGAAAATGGCGGGGGATGGCGTTTGCGATCCTCCAAGCGCCAATTGACCGGTTTGCCGCGTCGGGATGGCGCGTGCGGACGATTCTCACCCCGGAAGGAGGCGGCGTATGTACAAAGCTCTAATCGTGGACAAGCCCCAGGTGTGCCGGGAGATCCTGGGCATGGCGGACTGGAGCGCCCTGGGCTTTGACAATGTGCTCACGGCCCACTCCCTGCCGGAGGCCGTGGAGCAGGCGTCCGCCCAGCAGCCCCATGTAGCCCTGGTGGGCATGGATCTGGGGGAGAAGATGGGCTTTGAATTCGCGTCGCTGCTCCGGGAGCTGGGGCTGCCCACGGTGTGCTGCCTGCTGGCCAACCACCCGGGAACCCACGACCTTCGGCGGGCCATGCGCTCCGGCTGCCGGGACGTGCTCCGGCGGCCTCCGGATCCCCTTTCGCTGAAGGAGTTCCTGGAATGGGCGGTGGTGGAGGAATTCCAGGGCACGGCGGACTCCGGCAGCGGCGACGAGCGGGATCCGGTGCTGGGCGTCCCCTACAGCTCCTTCGGCAAGCTGACCAACAAGATCCTTCTTGCGGCGCGGACGGACTTCCGGGAATCCCCGACCCTGACGTCCATCGCCCAGGATCTGGAAATGAGCAGCAAGTATATCGGCCGGGTGTTCCTGCGGGAAACCGGGCTGCGCTTCACCGAGTATCTCACGGCCTACCGAATGACGGAGGCCCGGCGGCTGATCGTGAACACCGGGGAGAAGGTATCCGTCATCGCGGGAATGGTGGGCTATCCCCAGCTCAACAATTTCTACACCCATTTCCGCCAGTATTTCGGGGTGTCCCCCAGCGCCATGCGCGGCGCACACCGCAAGGAGGCAAATGTATGAAATCTCTTTTCAATCTGGACAATCCCTTTATGCAGTTCCTGTCCCGGGTAGCGGATCTGATGCTGCTGAACGTGATGCTGATCCTGCTCAGCCTGCCTGTGTTCACCGCCGGAGCCGCCCTGGCCGCGCTGCACAGGGTCTGCCAGAATATGGTTTTTGAGACGGACTCCGGGGTTTTCCGGCCCTTCCTGCGGGCCTTCCGGGACAATTTCCGGCAGGCGACCCTGGTCTGGCTGGCGGAGCTGGTGGTGACGGCGGCCCTGGTCTGCGACGCGCTGCTGGTGATGGCCTACTTCGGAAAAAGCACCGTGATGTATGTGCTGCTGGGGGTGCTGGCGTTTCTGGTGGCAGGGGTCTGCGCCTATCTGATCCCCCTGATCGCCCGTTACAACAACACCCTGCGGCAGCACCTGAACAACGCCATGGTGCTGGCAGTGATCAAGCTGCCCAAGACCCTGCTGCTGACGCTCATGAACCTGCTGCCCATCCTGCTGGCCCTCCTCTCCCTCAATGTCTTTGTCCAGACCCTGATTTTCTGGGTCATTATCGGCTTCGCCTTCATGGCGTTCCTCCAGGAGAGCCTGCTGCGCAATGTGTATGAGCAGCTGGAAAAAGGCACGCAAAGCGTCACCCTGGGAATGTAAGGCAACACCGCACAATTGCGTCTGCGGATCTCAGCGGATCTTTTGCGCCATTTCTGCAGTTCCAAAAACGGGAAATACATACAGTATTCCCCCGTTTTTGAAACTTTGAAATGGCACAAAATCTCTCGCTGAGCTTCCTTGCCGAATTATGCGGTGTTGCCGTAATTCAGAATCGGCCAACCCCGATTGCATCAACATCGGCCCGGAGCACACCGCCCTGGGCCGATGTTTTTTCTTCAAGGATGGCAAATTGGTGTTTACAACACGATCACCGTAGGGGCGGATATTATCCGCCCGCAACCTTACCGCATGGATAGCACGCACATTCACCGGAAATGCTCAAAAACCGGAACGTTTCGGGCGGATACTATCCGCCCCTACGGTGGAAACGCAATGTATTTGAAAACTTCAAACACCAATTTGTCGTACTGCTGAGTTAACCCGATAGCACATTTTATTTTTATCCCGAAGGGATTCCTGAATTGTCAATTATATACACCCATTTCCCATGCTGCGCGGGGGCGCACCAATCAGCGCAGGTACTCCGCCTCGGTTTCCCGGAGGACGGCGGCGCAGAGGGCTTCCGCGGCGTCCATGGAGCCCGCCCGGGCGGAGAGGTACAGCTTGATCTTGGGCTCGGTACCGGAGGGCCGCACCAAGAGCTTCGCGGAGGCGGACTGGAACTGGAGCACGTTGCTCTTAGGCAGGCCCGTGCCCTCCTCCCGGTAGTCCACCGTGCTCACAACCGGCTCCCCGGCCAATACCTTGGGAGGATTGGAGCGGAGGGCGTCCATAATGGAGGCCATCTTCGCCATGCCGTCCGCCCCCTCGAAGGTGAAGCTGGCCAGGTCGTTGCGGTAGAAGCCGTGCTTTTCGTACAGCTCGTCCATAGCCTGGGCCAGGGTCTTGCCCTGGGCGCGGTACCAGGCGGTCATCTCGCAGCAGAGCATGGAGGCGTTCACCGCGTCCTTGTCCCGGACGTGGGTGCCGGAGAGATACCCGTAGCTCTCCTCAAAGCCCAGGATGTACCGCTGGGCCTGTCCCTCGGCTTCCAGCATGGCGATCTGCTCTCCGATAAACTTGAAGCCCGTCAGCACCCGCCGCAGCTCCACGCCGTACTCCTTCGCAACCGCGTCCGCCATGTCCGTGGACACGATGGTGGTCACGGCCACGGGATTCTGGGGCATGGTTCCGTTTTCCAGCCGTCTGCGGCAGATGTAGTCCAGCAGCAGCACGCCCATCTCGTTGCCGGTGATCAGCCGGTAGTCGTCCCCCTCCGGCACCGCCACGCCCATCCGGTCGCAGTCCGGGTCGGTGCCCAGGAGCAAATCGGGCTTCAGCTCCCGGCACAGGGCCAAACCCAGCTCCATGGCCTCCCGGATCTCCGGGTTGGGGTAGGGGCAGGTGGGGAAATGTCCGTCGGGCTTCTCCTGCTGGGGCACCACGGTCACATCCTCCACGCCGATGCGCCGGAGGATTTTGGTGACGCACTCCAGTCCCGCGCCATTCAGCGGGGTATAGACCACCTTCATATCCAGCTTTTCGCCCCCGGACAGGCTTCGCTGCTGCACCGCGTCCAGGAATGCTTCCAGGCAGTCCTCGCCGATGTAGCGGATGCTCCCCGAGGCCAGCCCCTCCTCCAGGGTGGGGAGGACTTCCTCCGGGAACATCTCCCGGGCGTTGATCCGCTCCAGCACCGCGGCGGCGGCCTCCAGGGTGATCTGGCAGCCGTCGGGGCCATAGACCTTGTAGCCGTTGTACTTGGCGGGGTTGTGGCTGGCGGTGACGCAGATGCCCGCGCCGGTATGGTAGTAGCGCACGGCCCAGCTCAGGGCGGGGGTGGGCTCCAGGCGGGGGTACAGGTAAGCCGTCAGGCCGCACCCGGCGATGACCCGGGCAGCCTCCCGGGCGAAGAGGTCGGATTTGATCCGGCTGTCGTAGCCGATGGCGACGGAGAGGGGGAGCCCCGCGGCCTTCAGGTAGTCGCAAAGCCCCCGGGTTGCCCGGCGGATGACATAGATGTTCAGCCGGTTGGTGCCCGCGCCGATGACCCCCCGCAGGCCTCCGGTGCCGAATTCCAGATCCCGGTAAAACCGGTCAGAGCAAGCATCGCTGCCCGGCTCCACAGAGCGCAGCTCGGAAGTCAGATCCGGATCCTCCACGGCTTTTTCAAGCCAAAGATTGTAAAGAGCAACGGTATCCATAATATGCCTCCTTGTTATAGTGGTGGACAGTGGAAAGTGGGCAGTTAAGAAATGCTCAACAAATTGGTGTTTGAAAAAATGCTGTCATTGCGAGACCAGTGCGCACACTGGTCGTGGCAATCCCCCTGTTGAGAGGAACCAGGTTACGATTATCACCAAAAATCGCAAGGTTTCCCGCTCCGTAGGGCAATTGTCGATACATTTTCCCTCTTATCCGGGGGATTGCCACACCAGTGTGCGCACTGGTTCGCAATGACAGGAAACTTTGAGGCGAAGCGTCAAACACCAATTTGTCTTTCTCGTTTTGATTGTCCCGAAGGGACTCCTTAACTGTTCACTGTCAACTGTCCACTGTCAACTCTTAAAACGGGTGGTCCAGGCGGGCGGCGGTGAGGAGCTCCGTCATGGTGTTGGTGCAGCCCACGGAGTTGTCGGGGCGGCGTTTGAGGAGCAGCGTTTCGCAGGAAAGCTCGGGAATGTCGTCAATCTCCCCCCGGCTGTAGGCTCCCAGCCGGTCGGCGGCGGTTTTGAGCCTTGCAATGACGCCGCCCATGCGGAAGTCGATGACCTCGAAGCCGAAGGGCTTGTTGGTGGACTCCCAGAGCCGCCGCCACACCAGCCGCAGGGCCTCCACCGCGTCGGCAACGCTGGGCAGATCCTCCGAAAGTCTGCCGCAGCCCTCCCGGTCCCCGGAGCGAAGCAGCTCCGCCGCCTGGGCGTGGTACCGGGCCTTCAGGGCCACGGCATGGGCCAGGGCGGTGTAGAAGTCGAAGAGCAGGGCGTATTCCGGATTCTCCCGGGCGGCCAGGGCGTATTTTGCCACCAGACCCTCAAAATGCTCCGCGCAGGGGAAGCCCTCCAGATCCTTCTCAAACAGCTGCACCAGCGGATCCTGGTACAGAAGGATCTTGCAGATATTGGTGGGATCGTTGGGCCTGGCGCACATCCCGGGAACGGTGTTCAGCTCCGACAGGGCAAGGAACGCCCCCGCGTCCGCGTGGCAGCACCGCCGGAACCGATCGTACAGCCACTGTTCGTCATAGTCCCCATGGAAGGTCAGCTCGCCGTAGAGCTGCATCCCCAGAAGGGCGGTGAGCATATTGCACTCCTGGCCGTCGTCGCCCCAGCAGGTGGCCACCACCAGCGGCACCCCCGCCCGGCGGCAGGAGGCAAGAGCCGCCACCGTATTGGGAATGGTGGTGGAATAGGCGGGCGCGGGGCCCACCCAGGTCCAGATGCCCCCGGCGAATACGGTCTTTGCCGGGAACAGGGCGTGCTTGCGCAGAGCGTCGTCATACATCTCCTCCCGGCTCTGGTAGTAGTCCCAGTAAACCAGCGTCACCCGCTTGTCCACGGCGGCAATGGCCTCGGGGGAGGGATCCCGGTCGGAATGGTAGTGCATCCCGTCGATCCCAAAGTACATATCGCTCCAGATCATCGCCTCCAGCCCCAGCCCCTCGCAGATGTCCAGCAGCCGATTCAGGTGCCGGCCCATGATGTGCTGGGGATTCTCGTAGCCGTGGTGATGGAGGTGTGCCCCCAGGCCCATGCCGTAGGCCTCGTCCATGCCCAGGTGAATCCGCCTGGAGCGGTAGGGGGCGGAGGCGGCCCGGATCATCTGGGTAAGGATCTCATAGCTCTCCTCCCGATCCGGCTCGATGGTGGATTCGTTCTCCCGGACGCCGTGGTAGGGGGGCCACTTCATCACCCGATCCAGGTGGCCCAGGGTCTGGATGCAGGGGATCAGCTCGATGCCCAGGCTGTCCGCGTAGTCGTCCAGATCCTTCAATTCCGCATAGGTGTACCGACCCCGCTTGTAGCCGAAGAAGGGCTGCTCCGGCACCTCGTAGGTGTCCTCGGTGTACATCATGCCCAGGTTCAGGCCCATCAGGGCCATTTTCCGCAGGAAGCCCTTCAGGGCCTGGGTTGTAAGCACCGCGTTGCGGGAGCAGTCGAACATGACGCCCCGGGTCAGGAAGGCCGGAGTCTCCCGGATGTCGCAGGGGGAAAGATCCTCCGGGATCAGGCTCAGAGCCCGGTAGAACTGGATGGGCTCCGCCCAGGTTATGGTCACGGAGCTGCCGTCGCAGCGGACTCCCAGATGATCCCCCCGCACCGCGGTAATCTGCACGCCCCGGCGGCCCGGGCCGAAGCCCAGCTCCTCCCGAAGCTCCTCCAGCGCGGCCTCATAGCCCCGGGGGGGCTGTCCGGCAATAGTGACGGATGAAAACATTATGTTCCTCCTTGTGTCGAAAATGGTAAAGACATCAGCGGATTATGTACCGCTCCCGATCAGAGCCCGGAACCGGCTCCGCTGGAAGCATTATCGGTCAAAAGCTCCCGGATTGGAAGAGGGAATTTTGGAAATTTGAAAGTTTGGAGAAATCGCCAGAAAAAATATAAATATTTTGTTAAGTATCCACAAAATGGCAAATTATGTAGATTTTGCACAAAACCAATCTGTTTCAAAAAGTGTTCCTTTGTATACTATAAAATTTCCTTTTTAGACTTCCATAATCCGCCGAATAAAAATATAATGTATTTGTAAAGCGCAGGGGACGTGCTTCTCCGCGCCAGACCGAAGAAGGGAATGATCAATCTATGGCTGAACTCAAGACCAAGGCCAAGCCGAAGCAAGCCCTGAAGAGCCGCTCAAAGTGGACCCGGGACGACACCGAACTGACCGTTCTGGCCGTTCCCACCATGGTGTGGTATGCGCTGTTTTGCTACCTGCCCATGTTCGGTATCATCCTGGCCTTCAAGGACTACAAGATCGTGGACGCCACCAAGAGCTTCCTGTACAACCTGATCCACAGCGACTGGGCGGGCTTCAAGAATTTCCAGTACTTCCTGAGCCTGAAGGATTTCCCCATGATCCTTCGCAACACCATCCTCTACAATGTGGTGTTCATCGTGCTGGACATCGTGCTCCCCGTGGGTCTGGCCATCATGATCAGCAATATTTACTCCAAGCGCAAGTCCAAGGCCTACCAGACGCTGATGTTCATGCCCCACTTCATGAGCTGGGTTGTGGTCAGCTACTTTGTCTACGCCTTCCTGGACGGCGACAAGGGTCTGCTGAACACCATCATCCAGTACTTCGGCGGTGACCGGATTAAGTGGTACACCGAGCCGAAATACTGGCCCTACATCCTGACCTTCATGCATATCTGGAAGGTGCTGGGCTACTCCATGGTGGTCTACCTCGCCTCCATCACCGGCATCGACACCAGCCTGTATGAGGCCGCCGTGCTGGACGGCGCGTCCAAGGCGCAGCAGGCCCGCTACATCACCCTGCCCAGCCTGCAGCCCATCATTATTATGATGTTCATCCTGGCCGTGGGCCGGATCTTCTCTTCTGACTTTGGCCTCTTCTACCAGGTCACCCGGGGCGCCAACGTGAAAATCGCCGAGGTGGTCACCACCTTCGATGTGAAGATCTACCAGATGGTCTCCACCAGCAGCCGTCTGGGTCAGAACGCCGCGGCCTCCATGTTCCAGTCCATCGTGGGCTGCATCACCATTCTCACCGCCAATGCGATCGTCAGCAAGATCGACCGCAACAGCGCGCTGATTTAAGGAGGCGGTCTGCATGAGTAAGAAAAAAGCTGCCACCACCAACGACAACATGAACCGCCTGAACCGGATCAGCCCCACGACCAATGTGCTGTTCAACATTCTGTTCCTGGTTCTCGCGCTGATGTGCTTTTTGCCCATCATCTTCATTTTCATCATCTCCATCACCAAGAACGATGTACTGCGTACCCAGGGCTACCAGCTCTACGTCACAGCCGAGACCGCGTCCTTCGATGCCTACACCTTCCTGTGGAACCAGAAGCATGTGATCCTCAACGCTCTGGTGGTGTCCGTGAAGGTTACCGTCATCGGCACCGTGCTGGGTGTCATGCTCACCTGCCTCATGGGCTACGTCCTGTCCCGCAAAGAGCACAAGCTCAACGGCTTCCTCACCATGCTGGTGTTCATCCCCATGGTATTCGGCGGCGGCCTTGCCTCCAGCTATGTGGTGAATACCCAGATCCTGGGCCTGCGCGACAACCTGTGGGTGCTGATTCTGCCCCTGGCGGTATCCAGCTTCAACGTCACCATCGCCCGTACCTTCTTCCGCACCACCATCCCGGACTCCATCATCGAATCGGCCAAGATCGACGGCGCCTCCCAGTGGACGGTGTTCTTCAGGATCGTGCTGCCCATCTCCAAGCCGGTGCTGGCCACCATCGCCCTGTTTTTGGCCTTCGGCTACTGGAACGACTGGTACCAGTCCATGCTGTACATCAACGACTCCAGCCTCAAGTCCCTGCAGGCCACCCTGGACTCCATGCAGAAGAGCCTGGAGTACCTGACCAAGAACCCCTCCGCCGGTATGACCAGCGCCGACCTGAAGAAGGCCATGCCCGAAGAGGCCGTCCGTATGGCCATCGCCTTCGTGGTAGCCGTGCCCATCGCCTGCATCTACCCCTTCTTCCAGAAGTACTTCATCTCCGGCCTCACCGTGGGCGCCGTGAAGGGCTGATAAGTCCCCTTGGAATTCGGGTGGGTGCGGTATCGAATTGACAGTTGACAATTGACAGTTGACAATTGTTCTGGTTCAACAGTTACCGGCCCCAACGCAAATCGTGCAAGACCGAAAACGCGACAATCTGTCCGGTTGCCCCAATACGCGTTTTCAAATCAAATCCCGCAGGGAACCATAATTGTCAATTGTCAATTCTCAATTGTCAATTAACCCCTTCCGTATTGCAGCGGGCTTCGCCCGTTTCAATAGATTTAATTTAGGAGGAAACACAAATGAAGAAGATTCTCGCACTTCTCCTGGCCGTCCTGATGGTCGCTTCCCTGTTCGCGGGCTGCGGCTCCAAGACCGAGGCTCCCACCAGCTCCGGCAGCCAGAGCTCCGGCAGCCAGAGCTCCGACAGCCAGCCCGCCGCTTCCGGTGAAATCCCCACCCTGAAGTGGGTCACCGTCGGCTCCGGCATGCCCAGCAACTACGACGCCTGGAAGGCCAATATGGACAAGTATCTGGAAGAGAAGATCGGTATCCATCTGGACATCGAGGTTGTGGGCTGGGGCGACTGGGATACCCGCCGCAACATGATCGTCTCCACCAACGAGCCCTACGACATTATGTTCACCAACAACGGCACCTTCTACAATGACGTGGCCATCGGCGCTTTTGCCGATATCTCCGGCATTCTGGAAGCCAATGCCCCCAAGCTGATTGACCTGATCCCCGCTGACTACTGGGATGCCTGCAAGGTGAACGGCGGCCTGTACGCCGTGCCCACCTACAAGGACTCCTCCGCTACGCAGTACTTTGTCTACGACAAGGCTGTTGTGGAAGCCACCGGCCTGGACTACGCCAGCGCCCACACCATGGCTGACGTGACCCCCATCGTCAAGGCTATGTACGAGAACATGGGCTCCGCTCCTGTGGTCATGGCCATGGGCGGCTGGGATGCCATCTACAGCTCCAAGTATGACGATCTGTCCGCCGGCCTGGCTGCCATCGGCGTTTCCTACACCGGCGGCGAGCCCAAGGTTGTCTCCGTGTTCGAGCAGGACGACGTCCTGGCTGACCTGGACATCCTGCATCAGTGGTATGAGGCCGGCTACATCAACTCCGATGCCGCCACTCTGAGCGAGGCTCCCTCCTACCGCGCCGCTTTCGTGGCGCAGGGCTGGTCCCTGGCCGCCGTCACCACCTGGGGTCCCCAGATGGGCGTTGACGCCGTGGCCATCCAGTACGGCAACACCGTGCTGTCCAACGCCACCGTTCAGGGCTCCATGAACTGCATCAGCGCCTCCTGCAAGTACCCCGAGAAGGCTCTGCAGCTGCTGGAGCTGGTCAACACCGACTCCTACGTCCGTGACTCCCTGTACTTCGGCCTGGAGGGCGAGAACTTCCAGTACGTGGACGGCAAGGTTGAGCGTCTGAACACCGACTGGACCATGGCCGGCTACACCCAGGGCACCTTCTTCCAGGTTACCCAGCAGGTCACCGAGGAGTTCAACCAGTGGGACGAGGTCAAGGCTCTGAACGAGCAGGCCATCGGCTCTCCCACCCTGGGCTTCGCCTTCGATACCGCTCCCGTGGCTGACCAGCTGCAGGCCTGTATCGCCATCTATGCTCAGTACCGTCCCGTCCTGATGACCGGCACCGAGGAGCCCAGAGCTCTGATCGCCGATATGCTGGATGAGATGCGTGCTTCCGGTCTGGACGAAATCCTGGCCGAGGCTCAGCGTCAGATCGACGAGTGGGCGAAGTAATTCCCGAAAATAAGCCTGCTTAGCGTTGCACGCCAGTGGGGCTATTGCAGCAGCAATAGCCCCACTTTTTTCAGAAAATGCCAAAACTCAGCGGACAGATAAATTGGTGTTTGTAGATTTCCAAACACGTTGCATTGCTACCGTAGGGGCGGCTATTAGCCGCCCGAAAACGTTCAAGTTTCTGAGCGTTTCCGATAAACGGAAGCACTTTCGTTGACGAAACAAAAGCGGGCGGCTAATAGCCGCCCCTACGGTAGCATCTCGACAAACACCATCTTTTCTTCCCGCCGACACTGCTCCGATCTCATTTTTTCCTCCTTTCCGCGGTTAAAAAATATTCTTCCCAAACCATATTGACAATTGAGAATTCTGTGGTAAAATCCCCGTGATTTCAAATATTTGCCGGCTTTCGCCAGTATCAAAGGAGATCATTCTATGGCCAAGATCATCGGAAACGAACTGAAAAACATCCCCTGGCAGCCCAGGCCCCAGGGCGACCCCATGCCCGTGTGGCGTTACACGGAAAACCCCATCATCGGCCGCCATGCCACCAAGCGTTCCAACAGCGTGTTCAACTCCGCCGTGGTGCCCTTCGGCGACGGCTTTGCGGGCGTGTTCCGCTGTGACAGCCGCTCCGTCCAGATGGATATCTTCGTGGGCTTTTCCAAGGACGGCATCCACTGGGACATCAGCGACGACCCCATCGTTTTTGAAGGCGACGAGAATGTAATCAAAAAGGAATACCGCTATGACCCCCGGGTGTGCTTCCTGGATGGCAAGTACTACATCACCTGGTGCAACGGCTACCACGGCCCCACCATCGGCGTGGGCTACACCGAGGACTTTAAGACCTTCCACCAGCTGGAGAACGCCTTCCTCCCCTACAACCGCAACGGTCTGCTGTTCCCCAGGAAGATCAACGGCAAATACCTGATGCTCTCCCGGCCCTCCGACACCGGCCATACGCCCTTCGGCGATATCTTCATCAGCCAGAGCCCCGACCTTACCTTCTGGGGCCAGCACCGCCATGTGATGGGCCCCGCCAAATTCGAGGACTCCGGCTGGCAGTGTACCAAGATCGGCGCGGGCCCCATTCCCATCGAAACCGATGAAGGATGGCTGCTCATCTACCACGGCGTCATCACCACCTGCCAGGGCTACGTCTACCGCATGGGCGCGGCGCTGCTGGACATTGACGAGCCCTGGAAGGTGCTCTACCGCTCCAAGGATTACATCCTGGCCCCCTACGAGCCCTACGAGCTCATGGGCGACGTGCCCAACGTCACCTTCCCCTGCGCCTGCCTGACCGATGCCGCCACCGGAAGGATCGCCATCTACTACGGCTGCGCCGATACCGTCACCGGCCTCGCCTTCACCACCGTGGACACCCTGCTGGACTACATCAAGGAAAACAGCCTGTAAAAAAGTTGACAGTTGACAGTTGACAATTTCGGCATCAGCCCCTTATGAAAAACGTAAAATGTGTGTCATCCTGAGCGAAGCGAAGCGGAGTCGAAGGATCTGCGCACCAAGTTAACCGGAAAGCGAAATGAAATGCGCAGATCCCTCGACTCGGCTTTGCCTCGCTCGGGATGACAGCGCTTCCCCAAGGGACACCCTAATTGTCAATTCATCATTATATGAGGTAACGTTTCTATGTACTTTATCGACCAAAGAATTCAGGTAATCGCAAACCAGCTGCAGCTTCTGCGGTTCCGGGACACGGTGGAGCTGCCCCACTGGCAGTATAAGCCCGGCCAGTTCTTCCGTCCGGAGGAGGCTGACGCGGCCTGCCCCGACTGGCAGGAGTTTGACGCCAACACCATGCGCTGGTACTCCAACTATGTGGGCACCGAGAAGTTCGAGGGCGCTTTCCAGGGCCAGATCACGGACTTCAAGGGCATCCTGGGCTCCCACTACTGGTTCCGGCGGAAGATCACCATCCCCGAAACCTTCGCCGGGCACAATGTCTGGATGAAGATCCGCACCCAGATCGAGGAGTGGGACGACGGCAAGAACCCCCAGTTCCTGATCTTCGTCAACGGCGAGGTCCGCCAGGGCGCGGACATGAACCACCGGGAGTTTTTGCTGCTGGAGAACGCCCAGGGCGGCGAGACCCTCACCGTGGATATCCAGGCCTACACCGGCACGCTGCACCTGGAATTCAACTTCCTGGCCAGTCTCTACCGGCTGGACGAGGACATCGACCGGCTGTACTATGACATTCAGGTGCCCCTGTGGGCCTTCCCCCGGATGGATAAGGACGACAAGGTGCGGCTGGATCTGCAGACCGTGCTGAACAATACCATCAACCTTCTGGATATGCGCGTTCCCTACTCCGATGCCTTCCAGGAATCCGTGAAGAAGGCCCTGGACTACATCGGCGTGGAGCTGTATGAGAAGATGGCGGGCTATGAGGACGTGATCGCCACCTGCATCGGCCACACCCACATCGACGTGGCCTGGTGGTGGACGGTGGC
>CAMFFO010000027.1 GCA_945949735.1 uncultured Clostridia bacterium
TCCGCTGGTCCAGCCCCAGCTTGCGCCCGTCGCTGGTGATCTTGAGCATATTGTCTTGGGACGGGTCCACTGTACCGCTGTGTACCAGGGAAGCGCGCTCCGAGAGCGCCTTCACCATTTCCTGCTGCTGTTCGGTGGGCTGGGCCACGATGTTGTGGTACTCCACCTGGGGCGTGGGCAGGTGCAGCTGGTCGGCGGTTTTGATGTCCGCGACCTCCTTAAAGAGGTTCATCAGCTCCGGCAGGTTGAAAAACTTGCTGAATCTTGTTCTTGCCCGGTAGCCGGTGCCCTCCGGGGCCAGCTCCAGCGCCGTCACGGTTTCGCCAAACCGGGACGCCCAGCAGTCAAAGTGGGCCATGCCCAGCTCTTGCAGCCGGTCATATTGGAGATACCGCTGCATGGTGTAAAGCTCGGTCATGGAGTTGGAAACCGGCGTGCCGGTGGCAAAGATGACGCCCCGGCTGCCGGTGATCTCGTCCATGTAGCGGCACTTGGCGAACATATCCGAGGATTTCTGCGCGTCCGTCGTGGAGAGGCCCGCCACGTTGCGCATCTTCGTATATAAGAACAGGTTTTTGTAGTTGTGGGCCTCGTCCACGAACAGCCGGTCTACGCCCAGCTGTTCAAAGGTCACCACATCGTCCTTGCGGCCCTCCGCTTGCAGCTTTTCCAGCCGCGCCTCCAGAGACTTTTTCGTGCGTTCCAGCTGCTTGACAGTGAACCGTTCCCCGCCGCTGGCCTCCACCTCGGCGATGCCCTCGGTGATTTCCCAAATCTGCTCGTGCAGCAGTCGCTCCTGGCGTTCCTTGCTGATGGGGATTTTCTCGAACTGGGAGTGACCCATGATGATGGCGTCATAGTCGCCGGTGGCGATGCGGGCGCAGAACTTCTTGCGGTTGTGTTTCTCAAAGTCCTTTTTGGTCGTAACAAGAATGTTGGCGGACGGGTACAGACGCAGGAACTCCGAAGCCCACTGCTCGGTCAGGTGGTTGGGCACCACAAAGAGGGATTTCTGGCACAGACCCAGCCGCTTGGCCTCCATCGCGGCCCCCACCATTTCAAAGGTCTTGCCTGCGCCGACCTCGTGGGCCAGCAAGGTATTGCCGCCGTACAGCACATGGGCGATGGCGTTTTTCTGGTGTTCCCGCAGGGTGATGGCCGGGTTCATGCCGCCAAAAACAATGTGGCTGCCATCATATTCGCGGGGCCGGGTGGCGTTCATTTCCTCGTTGTACTGGCGTACCAGCGCCTGCCGACGCTCCGGGTCACGCCAAATCCAGTCGCGGAAAGCGTCCCGGATGGCCTGTTGTTTTTGGGCGGCCAGGGTGGTTTCCTTGGCGTTCAGCACCCGGCGCTCCTTGCCGTCTGCGTCCTCCACGGTGTCGTAGATACGCACGTCCCGCAGATTGAGGGAATCTTCAAGGATTTTATAGGCGTTTGCGCGGCCGGTCCCGTAGGTCGAGTAGGCGGCCACATTGTTTTGCCCCACGACATTTTTGCCGGAGATCTGCCACTCCGCCGTAAAGGGGGTGTAGTGGACTTCAATGCTGCGCTGGAGGTAAAAAGGCGTGTCGAAGGTCTCGTACATGAATTGCTGGATGTACTCCTTGTCGATCCACGTTGCCCCCAGCCGCACCTCGATCTCGGAAGCGTCCAGATCTTTGGGCTGGGCAGCGGTCAGGGCCTCCACGTTGACCGCAAAGTCCGGGTCCTGCTCCGCCGCCCGCTGGGCCTGACGCAGCTTCCGGCGCACGTTGCCGGACAGGTACTCGTCGGCGGTCACATAATGGGGCGTTCCGTCCGGCTCAGTCTGGCCCGGTACACGGAAGATGACACCGCGCAGCTCGTCAGCCAGTTCCTCGCCGGTTTTGCCGGTGAGCTGTTCCATATAGGCCATGTCCACGCAGGCTTTCTCCGAAATGGAGACCGCCAGGGCCTCGGAGGCGGTGTCTACGGCGGTGACGGCCTCATGGGGCTTGATCGTGCGCTTGGTGAACATATCTGCTTTGTGCTTCAGTTGGCCGTCCTCGTCCAGCACCTCCAGGGCACAGAGCAGATAGTAGCTGGAATCATCGGCAAAGGCCAGCCGGTTCGCCCGGTCATTGATAAGTCCGTACTTGGCAGAAAAATCGTCATAGCGGCGGTTCAGTTCGGCCATCTGCGCCCGGATGTCGGCATCCGGCGCGGCGGCGTCCATCTCCAGGTCGATGAGTTGCTGCACACAGTCCCGCAGCCCCACCAGCCCTTTGACACGGGCTTCGGCGGTGGCGTTCAGGTCAGGGCGCACCATGCGGCTGTTTTCCCGGAAGTACACCGCGCCGTCCACCACCGTATAGGAGTAGTTCTTTACGTTGGGGTCAGCCGGGAGGGATTCGTCGATGTCCTCGCCCTCGCCCAGCTCCGGCAGCGCGGCCTCCTGATAGGTGCCGCGAATATACTTCACGGCATCGTGCAGCTGGTCGGCCAGGTCCAGCCCCTCGATGGGAACCACGGTGTAGTCCTGTTTGCCGTATTGGGTGCTTTCGGCGGTAGGGCGGCCCAGCACCATCTCCGGGTGATCCAGAAAATATTGGTTGACCGTGAAGCCTTCCTCGGTCCGGCCGGTTTGGGTCCAGTCCGGGGCGATGTCCAGCGGACGGTCCCGCTTTTGCAGAAACAGGATGTCGGATACCACATCGGTCCCGGCGTTGGCGCGGAAAGCGTTGTTGGGCAGACGGATCGCCCCCAGCAGCTCGGCCCGCTGGGCCAGATACCGGCGTACGGTGGAATCCTTTGCGTCCATTGTGTAGCGGCTGGTGACAAAAGCCACCACGCCGCCCGGCCGCACCTGGTCCAGCGCCTTGGCAAAGAAGTAGTTGTGGATGTTGAAGCCCAGCTTGTTGTAGGCTTTGTCGTTCACCTGATACTGGCCGAAAGGGACGTTACCGATGGCAAGGTCATAGAAGTCCCGCCGGTCGGTGGTCTCGAAGCCCGCCACGGTGATGTCGGCTTTGGGGTAAAGCTGCCTGGCGATGCGCCCGGAAATGCTGTCCAGCTCCACGCCGTACAGACGGCTCCCGGCCATACTCTCCGGCAGCATCCCGAAGAAGTTGCCCACGCCGCAGGACGGCTCCAGAATATTGCCGTTGCGAAAACCCAACCGTTCCACGGCTTCATAGATAGCGCGGATCACCATAGGGCTGGTGTAGTGGGCGTTGAGAGTAGAGGTCCTGGCAGCGGCGTATTCCTCCGGGGTCAGCAGTTCCTTCAGCTCGGCATACTCCTTGGCCCAGGCAGTTTTGGATGGGTCGAAAGCCTCCGGCACGCCGCCCCAGCCCACATAGCGGGACAGCACTTCCTGCTGTGCCGGCGTGGCCTGCCCGGTGGTTTCCTCCAGGTATTTCAGCAGCTTGATCGCCGCCACATTGGCCTGGTACTTGGCCTTGGGACCGCCCTCGCCCAGATGGTCGTCGGTGATGCGGAAGTTTTCGGCGTTGCGGCGCAGGTTGTCCCGGTACTCCTGATATGCCGCCTGCTCGGCTGCCCTCTGGTTGGGGAAGGTCTGCCACTCGCCGTTCACCGGGATGGCAACCGGGTGGTCCGGCTTTTCCTCCGGCTCCGCATCCGGCGTCGGTTCAGGCGGTGTGTGTTCCGGCTCGTCTATGTGTAGCCGTTCCACCACCACATCATAGGGAAGTCCGTTTTTGTCGCCGGGGTAGACGGCCACCGTCTCGGAGTGGAACGCCGGTGCCTCGGCGGCTTCTTCAATGGGCTTGGCGGTTTCGGCAGGTTCTTCCACGTCGGCAGGGGCTTCCTGCTCCTGCACAAAGCCGTCCAGCTGGCGGGCATATAGCCCGCGCAGCAGCGGCGCGACCTCATCCCAGCGGAAGAACAACATGGCCAGTCGTTTTTCGTCCGCGTCCAGCACTTCCAGCTCGATGCCTTCGGGTATGGTGCGGTAGTCGGCGGTGTCGCCGGTCTCCAGCTCCATCGTCTCGATGATGTCAGGATAGGCCCGGCTCAGCCACAGGGCGACCTCCCGGTTGCTCTTGCCGGTGCGCAGCAGTTCGGAAAGCTCCGCCTTGTCCGGCGCGCCGATGAGGCCGTGGACCAGTACGTCCCGCAGGTCCTGGTCCGCCGTGTCGGGGTTGACGGGCAGGAACTCGGTGTAGAAGTCGTTGCGATTGTCTGCCCGCAGAAGCTGCTCGAACCGCTCCCTGCTCTCGGCCCGGTAGATGGGATAGCTCATGCCGGTGGGCAGCAGCTGCACCGTATCCTCCCGCAGCTCGGTGATCTGGTGAGCGCGGTCATCCAGGTAGACGGTATCGCCCACGTTGTAGACCGGGGCGGACGGGTCGTAAGCGGTGCGCTCCGGGATGGCGCCCCGGATGGCGGCATATTCCTCGTCCGACACCGTGATGTCGATCTCATGGGTGGGTTCGCCGCTGCCGATGGTGAGGGTGTCGCCCTCGCGGGTGATGGGCTGGCCGGATAAGTCCGGCAAAGGCGGTTTTGCCGCTGCCTCGGCCTGTTCCTCGGCCGCGACGGCCTCCACATCCCGCATGACCTGCTGGATGAATGGATCACGGTTCAGCTTTTCCGGGTCCACCACCTGGCCGTTCACGATGCCGCGCTCGGCCAGGGCCTCCCGGATGGCGATGGGGTCGATGTTGTCAAATCGGTCCTGCTCCGCCTCGGTGTAGAACCGATCTTCCTTGATGAGTTGGGCGATCCGGCGCTGCACCTTGGGCCAGGGTACGTCGCCTGCCGCGCCATCCACCGTCACAGGCAGGGCCGGGAGGTCATCGCCATATTCCTGCCGCAGCCATGCGGCGGTATCCTTTTCACGGGCGTGGTCCCTCATGTGGCGGACAACTGCGTGCTTGCTCTCGATATTGCCGTTCCATTCCTGGATGACGGCGTCGATCTCCGCCTGGGTCAGCGCCCGGCGCACAGGTTCCGCCTGCGCAGCGGGCTTGGACATAGAAAAAGCAGAGGGCGTTTTCACACTCTCTGCTTCGTCAATCTGTTGAATCTGTTCTGCTTCGGAGAGGAACAGGTTTAAGGTCAGCTGTTGATAAGTTCCGCCATCAGAATTTCCTCGGCCTGGGCTTTGCAGGTGTTCATCAGGCCCACCCAGGCCATCGGATCGCGGGCTTTCAGTTCCTCCGTCACGCCCGCTGCCTCGGCCAGCTGCGGCATCATCTGCTCCAGACGGCTGTTCGCGGTCTCGTCGATCTCCCGAAGGTGCGGGTATAGTTTCTCGCTCATCAGTAGCTGGTTGTAGAGGATGGGCCGGTGTTCTTTCAGGTACGCTTTCCTCATCCTGCCGTACTTGCCCAGGGGCTTCTCCGGCTGTTCGGACAGCTTCAGGTCGGGGACCAGGTAATCGCCGTTCCTCGTGTAAGTCAGGTTGATCTCCATGTGTGGCACTCCTTTCCGCGCTCTTGGCGCGCTCATAGTTCTGGATGGTAACGCCGATCTGCCGCAGCACCTGTTGATTGATTTGGCTGACTGCCGTGCCCAGCGCCCCCACGGTGGCGGGGGTATTGAAGTCGAAAATCGCCATGAAATCCTCATGGCTGAAATACTGCTCCGGCTCCAGCCCACAGCGGGACATCAGGGCGTAGGTGATGCTGACAGCGGCGGCGGATTTGAACTGGACTTCGATGTTGTACTCATCGTACTCCTCCAAAAAGGAACCGTCAACGATGTAGAGAATGTCCTGCCGGTGATCCGTCCAGTATTCTTCCGTCAGACCGGCAGCCACATCGGCCAGCTGCTGGGCCAGGTCGCCGCCGCCTACGTCATAGTTTCGCTCCAGCATCGCCATGACCGGCGCGGTGTGTTCCTCGTTCATCGTCCACAGCCAGGGGGTACGAGAATGTTCACGAGTGCCGGTGTCGGAAATATCAAACACATACCGCAGCCGGGGCCGGTCCCCGGAATCATCCACCAGGGCGATGCCCTTGGACCCGCGCCGCACATACCGGCCCATGCGGTTGTTCCACAGGTCGTACTCGGCGCAGGCAGTAGCGTCCGGGCGCTGGGCGTAGATCATCAGCTGCTCATGGAACGGGTATTTGTAAAGCCGGGCGGCGGTGGTGAGAAAGCCTGCCCACTCCTGCCAGCTGCCGGTGAGTTGCCGCGCCACCTGGTCGGCCATCTGCGCATATTGTTCTGCTTTGGTTGGCATGGGGTTCTATCCTCCCTTCCTTCGGATATGAAAATGGGGCGGCACGGCGGCCGCCCCGGCTGGTTAAAACAGGGGGTTACTCGTCAAAATCCGGGTACAGTTCCAGCTCGTCAAACTCGGCGTCGGTCATGGCACGCAGCTTGGCGAGGGTGCTGTCGGTCAAGGCCAGCAGCTCGGCCTCGTCCGCCTGCAAGTGGCCGCGCATCTCGGTCAGGGCCTCGATGGCCCCCTGGCGGGTGCCGGGGTTGTAGATGCACAGCAGGTTGGTTTCCTCAAAGGTCAAAGTGTTCATATCAGATCTCCCTTTCCGCGCTCTTTTTGGGCGCTGTCTTTTTATGTTCGGGTTTGGGCTGACTTTTCAGCTGCTCCACAACGGATTTCTTCTTGTCCCGCTCCTCCCGGTGGGCGGCGGCAGCCAGGTCCATCAGGGAGATGGGCTGGCCGCTGCGGGCCTGCTGTTCCAGCTGGGCCACCGTCTGCTCCTTGGAGCCGTTGTTGATGATACCGTCGATCATGCCGTAGTCATCCTCCACGGCCATCTCCGTATTTTTCAGCGGGTTGTCCGGCAGGAAGCCGGGAACCTCGGCAAAACCGAAGCTGTCGCAGTAATGACAGGATACCTTGCCGTCCCGCTTGATGGCAACGATGTCGCTTACGCTCATGGACGGATGGCCGTAATCGGCGGGATGTTCATTGTTGAAACGGTAAAAGAGCTGTTCGGTGGTATCGCCTTTCAGGTCAGAGGGCAGCAGCGGAGCAGTGTAAACCAGCTCATAGTTATCCCGCTGCACCGTCCGCCCGATGGACTGGAGCCATTCCAGGCCCTCGTAGCGGATGTCCCGCAGCTCGTCGGTGTGCTTCACCTGATAAATGGCAAAGCAGTCGCCCTTGTGGTCGAGGAACGCCTGCTCCCGTTCCTGCTGGTGGTCCATACGCTCCTTGACCTGGGCATCGAAAGCCGGGCTTTCCTCCCATTCCTCGCGGGTGACGGCGAAGATCCCGTCGTGGGCGTCCAGGTCGGCGGTATCAAAAGCCATCGCCGGGTTCTCGCCCTCCTGGATGATGTAAACGGTCAGGTCGCGCTCCATCAGCTCATAGGCGCGTTCTTTGGAGAGGGGCAGAAGGTCCCCATCCAGATAGCCGCACTTTTCCAAATCGTCCTGGGTCAGCGTGGGGTCGGGCATGGGGTATTCGTCCAGATGCTGCTCCGGGGCGTCCGGCAGCTGGGTGATTTCCGGGGCGGCGGCCTTGGCCTCTGTCTGCATCTGCTGCACAGCCGCCTCCTGCAAGGTCTCGATCATGGACAGCGGCGCATACTGAATGGACTGGCCGCCAATCCCGTGCATCTCACAGATTTTCAGCGCGGCGGTGGACATGGGCAGCTCCGGCGCGTCCAGCTGGCCGCCGTCCAGCTGCTTCATGGTCGCCACATCGTAGAGCGTGTAGTCCCAGCCGGTGTCGCAGGGCTGAACATGAAGATAGGTGGTATCGTCCAGCACCAGCAGGGCCTCGCGGTACTCGGTGCTGGGCGGGGTGGTTTCTACGCCCATCGCCATCGCTTCATCCGCCATTTTCACAAGGTTGGGGTCAGGTTCCGGCACCAGTTGCTCCAGACGTTCCAACAGCTCGGCAGCTTTTGCGGCCGCTTCTCCAGGTTCATTTTCATCGGCAAATTCCTGGAGCCAGTCCCGAACACCGCTGGCATCCCCGCTGCGGAGCGCAGCGGTCAGTTCCCGCAGCGCATCCTCACGATTGTCCACCTGATCCCGGTATTCATAGGTATCGTAGTCAAAAGAAAACTGGTCGATGTCGGCTGCCAGCTGCTCGATAGGGTCCCGCTGCGGTTCCGGGGCAGCGGTCAGGTCAATGCCGCGCTCCTTGCAGATAACCTTATAATGCCGGTCAATGTCCGCGATCAGTTCCCCGGCCGCCTTGTTGATGGTCTCCAAACTGGCCCGCAGCTCCGGCAGCTCCTTACCCTGGCTCCAGTTGGCGATATAGCCGAAGCTGTTCTCGCTGGTCTGGATACCGTAATACTGGCAAACCGCGTAGGAAATGCTCTCGGCCTCCACCTCCTCGGTGTTGCGGTCTTTCTTCTTGGGCGGCTCCTTGTCACCGGCCCTGGCCGCTTCCTCCTGGGCCTTGGCGTAGTTGTGGAGTTTACTGTGGGCGATCTCATGGACGGCAGCGGAAACGGTCTGCACCTCGCTCATGCCTGCCCGGATGGCGATGCGCTGCTGGTCCGGCGAGAAAAATCCATCCATGTTGGCGGCCATCGGCTCCACAGAAAGCGGCACCGGCGCGGACCGGCGCAGGGCCTCCATGAAAACCTCGTAGTTCTGGACGTTTCCGGAAAGGGAGGACGCCAGCTCCGGCAGCGGTTTCCCGTCTGTCTGGCTTACATCGAACACCTTCACCGGGCGGAACATGGGAATTTCGACTTCCCGTTCCTCCATGACCGCCTTGCCCTCTGCGTCCAGGATGGGGGCTTTGGTGTCCGGGTCCAGTTTCTGTTCCTCGATCTTTTTCTTGAACGGCGTGGGCGCGATGATGGTGATACCATGCTCACCCTTTTTCACATGACGCTCAAACTGATTTTTCCACTTGTTGTACCCAGCCACCAGCGTGGCGTCCGGCTTCTGCATATAGATGAGCATGGTGTTGTTGACGGAGTAGCGGTGGAACCGGGACATCACGGACAGGTAGCGCATATACTTTTCGCTCTCGAACAGTTCCTTGATACCCTGCTCGATGCCCGCCGTGATTTGCTGCAACCGTTCCCGGTTGGTGGGTTTGTCAGCCATGATGTTCACTCTCCCTTCTATGGCCGAAATTTCAGCGGTGTGTTCTGCGATCCACTGGTCTTGTTTCTCGGTGCTGCTGTCGAGAAAGGTGTCCAGCAGATAGCCCATGTAATCTTTTTTCTTGATGGCCTCCAAAAAGCGTGGGTGCGGGTCCTCGTCCGGCGTCTTTGGGGAATAGTCGGCCTCCCATTTTCGGAGCAAATGGTAGTAGTCGGTCAGGACACGCCAGCCGTGTTCCCGTTTTTCTTTCCGCGCCTGCGCCTCGGATTTTTGCCGGACATAACTTCGCCGGGGCGGGGCCTTGCTGTCATAGGAAAGGCCAAAATCCTGGGCCAGCTTTTCGGCGGCCTCCTTGGGGGACAGGTCATAGAGCCGGGCGGTGACGTCGATCACATCGCCGTCTGCTCCGCAGCCAAAACAGTGGAAACGGGCGTCCACCTTCATGCTGGGGTGGCGGTCATCGTGGAAGGGGCAGCAGGCCATGCCGCCGCGCCCCACCGCGATGCCGTAAAGCTCCGCCGCCTCTCTGGCGGTGACGGACTGTTTTACGACTTCAAAGACGCTCTCGCCCATGCTCACTTGCCGCCCGCTTTGGGGACGGGCGGTTTGTACCCAGCAGCCTTGGCCCGTTCGCTGGCGGCCTTGCGGCGCTCGGCGCTGTACGGCTCCCGCACCGACACGCAGCGTTTGGGCACCGTAAAGGTCTGACGGTCCTTTTTCACGATCTGGTCCGGGTATTTTTCCGCCAGCCGCCGCAGCTTTTCCAGCAGGCGCGGGTCGTGGGAATAGACCTCGGCGGTGGCCTCGGCCTGGTTGTAGAGGATAATCGTTTCCTGTTCATACAAACTCAGTTTCATTTGCCGCCGCCTTTCTGCCGGTCAAAGTCCAGCTTGAAGTTGACGTACTGGCCGGTATCTTCCAGCACCACGGTGGCGTCGTAGGTCTTGCCGCTTTTCTCAGAGTACAGCCCCGTCACATGGGCGCGGCCATCTTTGAGCAGCGCCGCCACAATGGCCTTGGTGGGTTGTTTGCGCTTCGCTGCCCACCAGTTGTTGTTCTTCCAGATCGCAAATTTGCAAGATTTGTCCTGACAGAAGAAGCCTTTTTGCATTTCTGCAATTTCACCGCCGCAGCGGGGGCATTTGCCCACCACCTCGCGGGGCGGGGTGAACAGGTACTCGCTGCCCTTGATGACCTGATAGGTTCCCACCAGCTCCTTCAGCATGGCGGTGATCTCGGCCATGAAGTCCTCCGGGGCCAGCTCGCCGCGCTCGATCTCGCCCAGCCGGTACTCCCATTCGGCAGTCAGTAGCGGGGATTGCAGCTGCTCCGGCAGGACGGTAATCAGGGAAATGGCGTCGTGGGACGGCAAAAGCTGCACGGTTTTCTTACTCTTTTTCCGTTCCAGAAAGCCGGTGGACACCAGCTTCTCCAAAATCCCGGCACGGGTGGCGGGGGTGCCCAGCCCTTTACGTTCGGCATCCTCCGGCATATCTTTGGCACCAGCGGTCTCCATCGCGGCAAGAAGCGTATCTTCTGAAAAATGTTTGGGCGGGGTGGTCTTGCCCTCCTTGACGGCGGCCCCCGTGACCGGCAGCTCCTGGCCCTCGGTCAGTTCTGGCAGGGCCTTGTCCTCGGCCTCTTTGTCCGGCTCCACATTTTTCATGCTGGCCCGGTAGGCGGTGTCCAGCGCCCGCCAGCCGGATTGCTTCACCGTGCGGCCCTTGGTGGTAAACTCCGCACCGGCGCACTCCACCGTGACAGAAGTTTCATCGTAGATATAGGACGGGGCCACCGCACACAGCAGCCGCAGCGCCACCAGCTCCAGAATGGCCCGTTCCCCCACTGGCAAAGCAGACAGATCCGCCTCCCGGATGTTCCGGGTCGGGATCACCGCATGGTGGTCGGTCACTTTCTTGTCGTTGATGACCGTTGCTACATCGCAGGAGATGGCGATGCCTTTGCGGAACGGCATGGCGTTGGCGACCAGATTCACCAGCACCGGCAGGCCCTCGGCCATATCGGAGGTCAGGTAACGGCTGTCCGTCCGGGGATAGGTGCAGAGCTTCTTTTCATAGAGGTTTTGCAGATAGTCCAACGTCTGCTGCGCCGTGAACCCCAGCAGGCGGTTGGCGTCCCGCTGGAGGGTGGTGAGGTCATAGAGGGCGGGCGGCTTCTCGGTTTTGGCCTTGCACTCTATCTGCTTGACCGTCACCGTGCCGCCCTGGCAGGCAGTTTTCAGCTGTTCGGCATCGGCTTTTTTGTCCATGCGGGCGCTGGCAGCGGTAAAACTGGGCAGGTCCAGAGCCACAGAATAGAATGGCACCGGCTTGAAAGCGTCGATCTCGGCCTCCCGCTGAACGATAATGGCCAGCGTCGGGGACATGACGCGCCCAATGTTGAGGGTGCGGTGGTACAGCACCGAGAACAGCCGGGTGGCGTTGATGCCCACCAGCCAGTCGGCCTTGGCCCGGCAGAGGGCCGCCTGGTGCAGCCCGTCATAGTCCGCGCCGGGGCGCAGGTGTGCAAAGCCATCCCGGATGGCGGAATCCTCCATGCTGGAAATCCACAGCCGTTTCATGGGTTGGGTACAGCCCGCCAGGCAGTAGACCGTGCGGAAGATCAGCTCGCCCTCGCGCCCGGCGTCGCAGGCGTTGACTACCTCGGTCACGTCCTCCCGCCGCAGCAGGGTCCGCAGCACGTCGAACTGATCCCGCTTGTCCTTGGCGATTGTGAAGCGCCAGGACTCCGGCAAAATGGGCAGATCGTCATAGCGCCACTTGGCATAGTCGGGGTTGTAGGTGGCGGCATCCGCCAGCCCGGCCAGATGCCCCAGGCACCAGCTCACCAGCCAACCGCCGCCCTCCAGGTAGCCGTCCTGGCGGGTAGCAGCCCCCAGCACGGCGGCCAAGGATTTTGCCACCGAGGGCTTTTCGGCAATTACCAATTTCATTTTTGCTTCCTCCTTTCGCGCAGCCACGCAGTCAGCTCTTTGTGGCAGAAACCCACACAGGGCTGGCCGGGGCGATAGGTTCCACAGCCATAACAGGGGTGGCCGGGAGATAAAGAGGGAGGACGGGAAGCTGCCTTCCCGCCCTCCGGCCTGCGCGTCATCATGGGTTCATAAGGGCTGTCGGTGAACCGGGTCATTTGGCCGGGTTCTCGCTTTCCTCATCGCCGCCCCCGCCGGCGTCCTCCGGCTCGTCGGATTCCTCGGTCTCCCAGGGGTCCGCATCCTCCTGTTCGGTATCGTCCTCGCCGTAGTCGTAATCATCCAGGTTGTCGCTGCCCTTGGTCTTGGGCTTCTGCTTGATGAATTTGAAGTAGACCAGCGCACCGATGCCGCCCAGCACAGCCAGCACCACAAGCAGCATCGCCGGGTTCAGCCCCGCCGGTTCCTGTTCCGGCTCCGGCTCTGTTTCCGGGGCGGGCGTGGGTTCCGGCTCCTGGCCCGTACACTCCGCCATGTTCACGGCGCACACCGGGCAGGCCGTGTTCACCGCCCCAGCGGCGCACTTTTCCGTGCAGTTGCAGACAGCGGGCGTTTCCTCCGCCGTCTCGCCGTCCTCCATCAGCGCCTCCAGGTCAGCCTCGTCCACCTGGTTCAAAAAGTGGACGGCGGTCTCCTTGTCCTCGTTGGCGCGATCGATGAGGATGTAAAAATAGTTGCCCGCCTTGGTGGTGACGGTGATGAGCTGTTTGTTGCCGCCAAAGTCATCTACCAGGGCGGCGTTGCCCTCCGGGGTCAGGGCGGGACTGTTCTCGGTTTCCTCCACCACCACGTTGCTGTCGTTGGTGGCATCCGCCGCAGGGGTAGCCGTAGGCGCAGGGTCAGCGCCCTGGGCAAAGGCGGTCACAGAGAAGCCGCCCATCAGCATCAGGCAGGTGCAAAGGGCGGCAAAGGTTCTGAAAATCTTCTTATTCTTCATGGGTCATTTCCTCCTGTTCAGAATCAGCGGGACCCGCCGCCCGGCCGGGCACCATGCCGCCGGACAGCATGGCGGACAGCTGGGCCGGGGTCATGCGCAGGGCGCGCACCATCTGGACGATCTCCAGGTTCTCCGCCTCGGTTTTCTGCGCTTCCAGGTCTTTCAGCTTTTCCTGCTGTTCCGCAATTTTCTCGCGGGTTTTGGCAATCTCCTGGTCGATGCGCTCGATTTTGTTTTTAGCCATAGTCAAATCACTCCATTCCATATCGCTCTTTCCAAGCGTAGTTGCGCCCCAAACCTTTGACGGTTTTGAGATGGGGCATCGCGTTTTCTTCGATGGCAAGCGCCCGCCGGTACAGGTCGGGGTGCTGCCGTTTCAGGGCTTCGATTTCCTCTCGCTTCATGCTGGGACAGAAGAAGCAGGACGATTTGCCAGGCAAAGGCAGACCCGCCTCCTGGATCGCCCGGATACAATCGTCCCGCGTCCAGTGCCAATCCTCGATCAGCGGGTAGCGGTTCTCATATTTTTTGTCCGCCTCATTGAATTTTCTGGAATGTTCATACCGTTTCCGCTCCCCGGCATCGTAGCCGATAAACCGTGTGACCCGGTTCCCGGCCTGCCACACAGCGCGGCACAAGGGGTGGTGGTTACAGAACTTTTCCTGCGGTCCGATCTTGTGCTTCTGAGAACACCGCTTAAACCCGTAAGCAATGGAGGGAAGCGTGCCGGATCGCAGACACTCTGTTTCCAATGTCAGGCGGTTGCCGTTGCGGTCCATCTTTTCCACCACCGTGATGGGCGGCATACTGTGGGCGCGGAGCCATTCGTTCATAGTTTCAAGGAACTGATAGGTGTGGGGATGTTCCGCCCCGGTATCCGCAAAGGTGATGAGGTCAACGGGAATCCTGTGCTGATGAAGCCCAACTAAAAGAGCGGCACTGTTCGTGCCGCCCCCAAAGGATACAATATTCAGTTTTTATACCTCCGCAAAAAATCACCAATTCATCAAGCCGTAGCCCTTGATGCACTCGTAGGTCAAGGAATAACTCTTGATTTTGCAGGCGTCGCCGGAATTGCCCTCCACGGTGTAAACCCGGCTGCCATCGGTGCCGACAACAATGCCCACATGGTCGGCTCTGCCGTCCAGGTCCCAATCGAAGAAGATGGCATCGCCAGGGGCGATGTTGGCGTAATCCCGCCCGCCCCATTGTCCATGCGACTGGAACCAGGGAATGCCCTGGGACTGGCAGGCGGCAAAGCGCGGCTCGGAAAGGCCCATCTGGCCGTAGCACCAGGACACGAAGCAGGCGCACCACTCCACGCGGGAATTAAAACCGTACCAGCTCCAATAGGGCTGGCCGCCCACGTTGCCCACCTGGCTTTTAGCGATGTCCACCACCGCCTGATTGCCGGGCCGGGTGCCGTTCACAAACTCCACACCGGCCAAACTCTCGGAATCGCTGGTGTCGGCGGACCCGCCGCCGAAGATTAGGGGCTTGTTGCCCAGCGTCTGCCGGTACACCTGGTACATTTCCAGCTGGTCCGGCGTCAGCAGCTCCGACGCCACGGAGGAGATGGGCTTGCTGGTGAGGGTCACATTTAAGATGTAGTAGTTGTAGGGTACTTCCACGTCATACTCGTTGCCCTCGCTGTCTGTCCGGGTCTCGGTGCGGTAGCGCACCTCCACTTCCTCGGTCAGCGTCAGCTGGTATTGGGCCTCAAAGATGCGTTCCAGCTCTGCCTGAGCGCTTGCCCGCGTGTAGCCTTGCAGCACAGCGGACAGGTAGGCCGCCAGCTCGTGGGGGTCGTGGCCGATCATGTCCAGGTCATAACGGTACTCGTCATAGCCGGGGTGGCTGCTCTCGATGTTGTCAATCTCGGCTTGTAGCGCGGCCTCCTTGGCGGCGTAGTCGGCCTCCACCGCCACCATCTCCGGGTCATCCGAGGGGTAGGTGGTGCCGGAGATCATCGAACCGATGCTCTGCGCCATCATGGAGCAGGAGGACATGGTGTTGAGCAGCAGGCAGACCAGCAGGAAAATCGCCAGGGCGATGCCAAAGCCCTTTTTGTGGCGCATCACATAGGCCCCGGCCTGCTGGGCTTTCTCCTTGACCGTCTTGGCCGCCTTGCCGGTCTTTTGGGCGGCACCGGCGGCGCTCCCGCCGGACTGCGCGGCCCGTTTGGCGGCGGCGTACTGCTTCTTGATCTGCTGTTTCTGCTGCCAGCGGGACAACGGGTTGCTGGCAGCCGCAGGGTTTTCATAGACGGATTTCTGGAACAGCGCCTCGATGTTGGCCTTTTCCAGCTTCCGCTCGGCCTGGGCGGCCTTGCGGTAGGGTTTCAGCTTGTGGCTGCGGTAGCCCTCCCTCGCCAGATGCACGCCGGTCTCCGCGGCTTCCTCGGACTTGTGGGCGCTCTCCACGCCCACGTTATCGTCCTCGGTCTTGCGGATCTCCTGATGGAGCTTGCCCGCCACCGCGTTGCCCGGCGCGTCCCGCACCGTATGGGACAGTTTGGAGGGCGGCCGGGGCTTATCCTCCAGCACCAGCTTGGTCGTGACCTTGCCGGTCTTGGGGTCCACCTCGGCCCGCTTGACCTGCTTTTTCGGGATTTTTGCCTGCACCTTGTCCGCTTTGGCTGCGGCCTTTTCCGCCTTGCGGATGGGCTTTTCCAGCGCCGGGTCCGCCCGTTCTTCCTCCGTGAAGCGCAGGCGCGGTTCCTTAATCAAACCATTCCCCCAGCATGAGGGAGGCCGCCATGCTGGAAAGCTCCGCATAGGCTGCCAGCCCCAGCGGACCCACAAAGCGGCACTCGGTCAGGCAGGCGTAGAGCTGGGCCACCACGTCGGCCAAAATCTGGACCTCGGTGCCCTCCAGCACGGTCTCACCGGCCTGCCCGCGCTGGACCTTGGCGGCGCACAGAATCTCCACCAGCCGCAGCAGGCCAATTTCGCCGGTTTCAGTCAGTTCAGCGGCCTGGTCCGCTGCCGTGCGGCACTCGGCAACCGCGTCCGCCATCGCCGTCAGGAGCGCGGTGCGCTGGGTTTCCAGCGCCCGGTCCAGAAACATCATGTGGTCGTTATGCAGAATTTCGGGTTTCATCGTCCATCAGCCTCCTTCATTTCCTGGGGTTTGGTCGTCATAATGCGATACAGTTCGGTATTCTTGGGGAAGTGGTCCACAAAGGGCAGGATGGTGGAGCCGTAGAACAGTAGCCCCTCGCCCTCGCCGGAGTGGGTCACATAAGACAGCTGGTGCGGGGAAATGCCCAGCTGCCGGGCCAAAATCTGCCGGTCGCCGCCCGCCTGGTTGAGCATATACACGAAGTCGGAGTTTTCAAAGATGTTCTCCACCTCGCGGCTGCTCAAAAGGTCTTTGACATTCTGCGTGATGCCCGTGGGAATGCCGCCCCACTTTCGGAACCGCTTCCAAATCTCCACCGTATAGGCGGCGGTCTGTTCCTCTTTGAGCAGCAGGTGCATCTCGTCGATGTAGTAGCGGGTGGACTTGTGGGCGGCACGGTTGATGGTGACACGGTTCCACACCTGGTCCTGGACCACCAGCATACCGATTTTTTTCAGCTGCTTGCCCAGCTCCTTGATGTCATAGCAGACAATGCGGTTGTTGATGTCCACATTGCTCTGGTGGTTGAACACATTGAGGGAGCCGGTCACATAGATTTCCAGCGCCGTGGCGATGTACTGCGCTTCTTTCTCGTCCTGCGCCCGCAGCAAGTCATACAGGTCCTCCAGAATGGGCATATTCTCCGGGCGCGGGTCGTTCAGATAATCCTGATAGACCAGCCGCACACAGCGGTCAATGATGGTTTTCTGCACCGGCTGCAATCCGTCCTTGCCGCCCACGATCAGTTCACACAGCAACAGGATAAAGTCGGATTTCAGCGACAGCGGGCTTTCATCATCCGAATAGTCCAGGTTCAGGTCCATCGGGTTGATGTAGTTGGTGGAGGTGGGCGAGATTTTGATGACCTGCCCGTGCAGCCGCTCCACCAGCGGCGCGTACTCGGCCTCCGGGTCACAGATGATGACATCATCCGAAGTCAGCAGGAAGCAGTTGGCGATCTCGCGCTTGGCGCTGAAGGATTTGCCGCTGCCCGGCGTGCCTAAAATCAGGCCGCTGGGGTTTTTCAGCAGCTTGCGGTCCACCATGATGAGGTTATTGGACAAGGCGTTGATGCCGTAGTACAGCGCCTCCTTGCCGTTCTGGAAAAGCTCCTGGGTCGTGAACGGCACGAAGATGGCGGTGGAGCTGGTAGTCAGCCCCCGCTGGATCTCCACCTGGTTCAGCCCCAGCGGCAGGCTGCTCATTAAGCCTTCCTCCTGCTGGAAGTCCAGCCGGGTCAGCTGGCAGTTATACTTCTGCGCGATGGAGCTGGCCTGGAAGATGTTGTTGCCCAGCTGGCGGGGATTGTCGGCGGTGTTCAGCACCAGGAACGTCACCAGGAACATCCGCTCGTTGCGGCTTTGCAGGTCCTGCAACAGCTTCTTGGCCTCGGCCCCGTAGGTAGCAAGGTCGGAGGGGATGATGTCCATGTCATACCCGGCGCGGACGGCCTTTTTCTGTTCCTCGATCTTGCTGCGGTCCAGGTCGGTGATCTTGCGCTTCACCGTCTTGATGGCCTTCACCTGGTCCACCGACTGGATGTGCAGGTTGACGATGAGGGAACTCTCCATATCGAGAAAGTCCGCCAGCATCCGGTCATTCAGCTCCGGGGCCAGAATCTGCACGAAGCTGACAGCCCCGTACTTTCTGCCCATGCGGAACTGCTTGCCGGTGCGGAACTCGAAGCCGGACGGGGCGATGAAGTCCTTGGTGGAGAGGCCGGAGGGGGCCAGCCAGTCCCACTCGAACTGGAAGGGCACCTGCTCGTCCATGTGGAAGATGGCGTGGAGCTGGGCCAGCCGGGCTTTGCCGTCCAGAACCTCGGCGGCCACACCCAGCCGCTTGAAGTTGTTCAGCACATCGGTCTCGATGCGCTCCAGCCGGGGCTTGGCGGAACGGATGCCGTCTGCTTCAATGCTGAACGTCAGGTACTTGGTCTTGATAAGGCCGTTGTTGCCCCGCGCCAGCTGGTTTTGCAGCATCTGCGTGTACTCCACCCGGATCGGGTCAAAGTCATCCCCCTGGGGCGGGATCGTGATGCTGTTGGCGAAAGTCTCCTGAGACGCCGCCAGGTTCAAAAAGGACAGCTGGAAACGGATGGAGCTGTCAAAGTAGTTGAGAAAATCGCACCAGCCCTCGAAGATGGCCGTTTTATCTTCATTTTGGCTGAGCTGGTAGTTGATGTCCTGGAACTGGATGGTTTTCGTATAGCGGCCATCCGCCACCTTGCAGATGCCGTCCGGCCACATCCGCTCATAGGGGATGCTGTCCTGGGCGGACAGCTCCTTTTTGCCCGTGCGGTTGGCGCGGGCAATCGCTGCCTCGATCTGTTTGCGTTCGGCGCGGGTCAGCTTACGCCGGGGTCTGGTCTGCGGCTCCGCTGGTTCGGCCTGCCGCTTTGTCTTTGCCGCGAACAATGTCATACACCTCCTTGTCGAGATTTGCCTGCCGTTCCAACACGGCATAGAAGTTGTTGGTGCGGTAGGGGCGCTGCTTGGGCCGGATGACGGCCACCTTGAGGATGTTGCCGACGATCTTTTCCAGGGGCTGGCCGTGCTTTTCATACATTGCCAGCATGAAGAAGGGCAGCATGACGAGCATCATGCACATGGCCGCCACGCTGTTTCCAGCAGGCCCCCGGAGCAAAAAGAAAAGCGGCACGCCGATGAGCGCCCCGCAGCCGAAGCAGACAAGCTGCCTCTTGGTCAGGTTGAATGCGACCTTGGTTTTGACTTTCGTCAGGTCTTTGGGAACGGGTACATAAGCCATTGGTAAATTCCCTCCTTCCGGGTCAATGTGCGTTGAATACGGCTTTGGACAGGCTGCCGGTCTTGAACAGCGTAAAACACAGCAGCACGGTATAGCCCACACAGCTCCAGATCGCCATGATGATGTCCTCCTCGGTGGCGATGTTCTGCACCAGTACGGCGTAGATCGCTACACAGACGATAATCAAAAATGCCTGGAAGCCCAGAGCCAGCAGGCTGCGCAGGTAGTTCTGGCCCATGCCGCCCCATTCCTTGCCCATCATGGTCGCCATCGGGATGGGGGCCACCGACGTGACAAGGTAAATTTCGATCATACGGCCATAAATGACGATGAAAATGCAGATATACAGCGCCCACATGGTAATGCCGATAAAGAGCGACTGGAACCACAGGCCGAACAGCGGCCCCAGGTCCATATCCATCAGCCGGGACTCCATATCGGTCATGACAGAGGAGATGTCGATGGAAGCGTCGGAACCAATGATGCCCGCCGCCTGCGTCACCACGCTTTGGGCCGCGTCAAACACGCCCATCACGATGTTCCAGGTGTTGGAGACAATGAGGATAGCGGCGGCAGATTTGAACACCCACTTGAAGATCATCCAGGTGTCCACATCGTGCAGGTTGTTTTTGTCGGTAATCATCTGAATCAGCTCCAGCGTCATCACGATAGCCAGGATCACGCCAGCAATCGGCACCATGATGGAGTTGGAGAGGTTCTGGATCATGCTGAAAATACTCCCGTTCCAGCCCTGCGGGGTCTGGCCCACCTGTGTCGCAATGTCTGCGACCTGCTGGTTCACGCTATCGAACATCCCCGATAAGTTGCTCATAATGCCGCCTACCAACATTTCCTTGAGCCAGTCAGTAAGGGCATCGAGTAAGAAATCCATACGGTGTCAACCTCCTTTCAGCCGCCCCCGCTTGGGGGCAGGGGCGGCAAGGATTTCTTATGACAGCTTAACGACGGGAGCGATCAGACGGTGAACAGGCTGGAGAGCAGGGGTACGAGGACCATGCCGACCACGGCGACGCCAGCGCCAGCCATGAGCTGCTTCATGCCCTGGGACTTCGCACCGGGGTTGTCGTTGCCGTAACCTTCCAGCAGGTTGATGACACCCCAGATGCCGAGACCAGCGCCCAGAGCGATAACGAGGGTCTGAAGAACGGTGATAGCCTGATTGAAAAATGCCATAAATTATAGTTAGCCGGAATCATTTGAAAAGTTTGATTTAGTCATTCATAGGCATACAAAAGCCGGAACAATCGGCACCCGGTTTCCGGGGCCTGATTCCGGCTGTCCTCCTTTTTTCATTATTTTTTGGTGATTGTCCGCTTTGTACGCCGATGGCCCCATCCGGGGCGGTTGAGGCGGGTAGATAAGATCACTCCTTTCACAGCGGAACAGATTTACGCGCCCTCTGCGTCTACTTCGTACACATCGTAGACCTCGTTGGGCTTGAGCTTGAGCCGGGTGGACAGGAACGCCTCGATGTCAAAGGCGTTCTTGGGGTCCGCGTCGGCGGTGTACGGGTAATTGGGGTGCTTGGTGATGTCGTACTTGTCCGAGAGGAAAGGCCGCACACCGCGCAGCTGGAGGATACACTTGCCGCCGTCCATGACGGCCAGTTCATCCTGGCTCATAAGCTCTTTGCCGA
>CAMFFO010000028.1 GCA_945949735.1 uncultured Clostridia bacterium
CGCACTGGTCTCGCAATGACAGGTAATTGGGAGTCAGCCCGACAAACACCAATTTGTCTGTCTCGGTATCCGCATGAACACTATACCATATGGCATCTAATTTGTAAATACAAATATTATTTTTTTGATTTGGTATTGACATTCCTGTAAGGATTGTGTATGTTATCCACGACAACAATCTACAGGAGGCTATCCATGGATACCGTCAATGCTTCACCCGCCTACCGGCGTTTTCCAACCATTCCCGTGACAGCCCCGGAGGGCTCTGCCGTATCCGGTCAGGCTGCCATCTGTTCCAGGATTCAAGAGGCGTTCAACCCCGGAAGAACGGTGCTGGTCGCCGAGGCCTATCCCGGTGTGGACCAGGATGCCCTGGTGGAGCTTCTCTCCCCCCTCCATCCGGCCCTGATGATCCACAGCGATTCCCTGGCCATTGCCCCGGAGGAACTGGACGATCTCATCCAGCGGGAGCTGACCCAAGACCCGGTTTTCGGCATCATGACCACCTACAATCTGGAGGATTTCTTCCCCAAGGAAAACCTGGCCACCGTTCGGAATCAGATTGATTCCCTTCCCTCAGGTCTGGTGCTGGTCTACGGCGTTGGGGCCAGTCTGGTATATCCGGCGGATGTTCTCCTTTACGCGGATATCACCCGCTGGGAAATCCAGCTGCGTTACCGCAAGGGAATGCCCAACTGGCGCACCGCCCGGGAATGCCTTCCCCAGCGGGAGAAATACAAGCGGGGCTACTTTGCCGAATGGCGTTGGGCGGACAGGGTGAAAGAGAAGCTGCTGCCCAAGCTGGACTTCTATCTGGACATGACCTCTGCGGAAGTTTTCCCCATGGTTTTGGGAGATGCCTACCGGGATGCCCTCCGGCAGACGGCGCTGCAGCCCTTCCGGCTGGTTCCCTATTTTGACCCCGGCGTCTGGGGCGGGGACTGGATGAAGCGGCACTTTGACCTGCCGGAAAACGGAAGCAACTACGCCTGGAGCTTTGACGGCGTCCCCGAGGAAAACAGTCTGCTTCTGGATTTCGGCGGGACACTGGTTCAGACCCCCGCGCTGAATCTGGTGCTCTCCCAGCCAAAGGAACTTCTGGGTGACCGGGTTCACGCCCGGTTCGGCAAGGAATTCCCCATCCGCTTCGATATGCTGGACACCATGAACGGCCAGAACCTGTCGCTGCAGGTGCACCCGCTGACGGAGTACATCCAGCAGAAATTCCATATGCACTACACTCAGGACGAGAGCTACTACATCCTGGACGCCCAGGGGGATTCCCCCTGTGTCTTCCTTGGCATCAAAACCGGCACCAAGCCCGAGGAAATGCTCCACGACCTGGATCTTGCCCAGCAGGGCGGCGCCCCCTTCCCTGCCGAGCGTTATGTCAATCAGATTCCGGTGAAGAAGCATGACCACCTGCTGATTCCCGGGGGAACCGTTCACTGCTCCGGCGCCAACACCATGGTCCTGGAAATCAGCGCCACCCCCTATATCTTCACCTTTAAGCTCTGGGACTGGGGGCGCCTGGACCTGGACGGCAAGCCCCGGCCCGTCCACCTGGAGCACGGCGCAGCCAACATCCAGTGGGACCGGAACACCCAGTGGGTTCAGGAGAATCTTGTCAATGCGGTGACCATCGTCCACCAGGACGCCCGGGGCACCGTGGAGCGCACCGGACTTCACAACCGGGAATTCCTGGACACCTTCCGGTTTACCACCTGCTCCGGTATTCCCGTGAAGCGCAACGGCAGCGTCCATATGCTGAACCTTGTAGAAGGCAGGAAGGCCCTGCTGGTCAGCACCCGGGACGCCTTCCCGCCCTTCCCGCTCTATTACGCGGAAACCTGCATTCTCCCCGAGGCAGCGGGAGAATATCAAATTCTCTCCCCCGACGGGGAGGAAATCAAAGTCATTCTGGCCAGCGTACGCGGCTAAAATAAAAGAGGTATGATTATGGCGCACTCCATCAAAACCGTCTATGTCATTCACCATTCCCACACCGACATCGGCTACACTGACCTGCAGGAGCGGGTCATCGACACCCAGGTGGACTATATCCATACGGTGCTGTCCATGATGGAAAAGCAGGAAAACGCGGACTTCCGCTGGAACTGCGAAACGCTTTTCTGTGTGGAGGAATTCTTCAAGGATGCCACGGAGGATGAGAAAAAGGCCTTCCTGCGTCTGGCCTCCCAGGGGAAGATCGGCCTCTCCGCCAACTACCTGAACTTCACCGACCTGGCGGACTGCACGGTCTACCGGGACCGGCTCCACCGGTGGCAGCAGATCCTTCCCATGAAAACCGCCATGATGGCCGACATCAACGGCATCTCCATGGGCTATCGGGACGCCATGATCGCCGAGGGCGTGGAATTCCTGTTCACCAACATCCACTGCCACCACGGTATGTATCCTCTGTACCAGAACCAGAACGCTTTCTGGTGGGAAAACGCCGCCGGCCAGCGTCTGCTGGTGTGGAACGGTGAGCATTACAATCTGGGCAATGTGCTGGGCCTGAAGCCCAATCGGGCCTCCAACTTCATGATGCTCAACCACTTCGGCCGCCAGGGACAGGAGGCTGACGACGTGGCCACCCTCCACCGGAATCTGGACCAGTATCTGAGCCTGTGCGAGGAGAACGGCTACGGCTACGACTTCATCGTCACCGCCGTATCCGGTGTGTTCAGCGACAACGCTCCCCCCGAGCCTGAAATCCTGCGCACCATTCAGGAGCACAACCGCCGCTATGGCGACGAGGTTCAGATCCGGATGGTTTCCCTGCAGGAGCTCTACGCGGCCATCGGCTCTAAGCTCACCGATGCCCCTGTCTACCACGGCGATCTCACCGACTGGTGGGCCGACGGCGTGGGCAGCACCCCCTATGCCGTGAAGCACTACCTGGACGCGAAGCACCGCTATCATCTGTGCCAGCGTCTTGACGCCCGGGCGTTTGACAAGTACCCGGAGCTGACCGCCACAGCCCAGGACAATCTCCTGCTCTACGCGGAGCATACCTGGGGCCATTCCTCCACCATTACCAATCCCTACGACACCATGGTGCTGAACCTGGATATGCGTAAGAACAGCTACGCCTCCAAGGCCCACGAGGCCGCCTCCCGGATGCTGGATCGGATTGCCCACGAGAAGGGAGATATCCTCCGCTACTACAGCACCAACGGAACCGTCAAGGCCTGCTCGGTAAGCGACCTCACCGGCGCCCAGCTGGTGGAGTTCTACATTGAAAGTCCCTACCTTGCCCGGGCGGAAATCCGGGATGAGGCCGGGAACTGCCTTCCCTGCCAGGTTTCCCCCCACCCCCGCGGCAGGAAGATCAGCTTTGTGGATACCTTTGCACCCCATGAGGAGAAAGTATACACCTATCGGGAGCTGCCCCCGGAGAATCCGACCCTGAACAGCCGCAAGTGCTATGTGGGCGCGGAGCGGATTCGGGACATCGTCAATGACTATGACCCGATTACCTACCTGCTCCCCTACGAGTTTGAAAACCGCTGGTTCAAGCTCTGCTACCGTCCCCAGGAGGGCATTACCTCCTTTGTGGACAAGCGCACCGGCCGGGAAATGCTGGGCAAAGGCGAAGCTCCCTTCTTCACCCCCATGTACGAGGTGACCCCCATTGCCATCGAAAATCCGGAGTTTCCCTGCCGGGAAGAGCAGGAGCGGCGGATTCTGGGCCGAAACATTCGTGGGAAGCACGCCCAGCTCCACATCGGCAAGCTGGAGGAAATCACCTGCCTGGAGCATGGTGTTGTTTTCACCCAGCTCCGGTTCCGGTTCAGCCTGCCGGGTACAGTCCGGGCGGACGTGTTTGTCAAGCTCTATGAGGATATGCCCCGGATCGACTTCCATCTCCAGTTGGGCAAGACCCTCTCCTCGGACATCGAGAGCGTGTACCTGCCCCTGAGCCTGAACATCCCCGGGAGCGAACTGTACCTGCGCAAGGGGGCTGAGGCCTTCCGCCCCGGCGTGGACCAGCTTCCCGGGGCCTGCGTGGAATTCTATATGTCCGACGACGGGATCGGGTATCTGTCCAACCAGGGCAGCGCGCTGATCGCCATGCGGGATACCCCCCTGGTGTACACCGGCGAAATGAAGCACCACCCCATCGCCCTCTGCGACGGCAAACCGGAGAACAACCAGCGTCCCATTTACTCCTGGATCATGAACAATCTATGGGAAACCAACTTCAAGATGGATCTGTCCGGCTTCTCAGAGTACTGCTACAGCCTGTGGCTCAGTGAGGATACCGATCCCGAGAAGGCCATGGATTCTCTGCGGGAGCATACATTCGATCCCTATGTTCTGGTGATTGAATAATATGGAAAAATATAAGAACCCTGCTCTTCCCCTTGGACAGCGGGTGGAGGACTTGCTGGACAGGATGACGCTGGAGGAAATGATCCTCCAGACGGATCAGTACTACGGCTATGACTTCACCCGCCGGGATGAAAACGGCGACGTGGAATTCGTGGACATGGACAAACTGGATTCTCTTCTCCAGGGAAACAGTGTGGGCAGCATCCAGCCCCGGGGTATGACCGCCGCCCAGGTCAACCAGGTACAGCGTTACGCCCTGGAGCATACCAGACTTGGGATTCCCTTCCTGTTCAGCGAGGAGGCTCTTCACGGATTCTACAACCGTCATGCCACCTGCTTTCCCCAGCAAATTGGCCTCGCCGCCACCTTCCACCCGGAGTTGGGGCGGAAAATGGGCCATGCCATCGCTACCGAGGCCCGTGCCATGGGCATTCAGGAAACCTACAGCCCCGTCATGGACCTGATCCGGGATCCCCGCTACGGGCGGACAGAGGAATCCTACGGCGAGGACACCTGCCTGTGTGCCGCCTTTGCCCGGGAGACGGTAGCCGGAATGCAGGGGGACAATCTCACCGCCCCGGATGCCATCGCGGCGGAACCCAAGCACTATGTGGGCTACGGGGCCCCTGTAGGCGGCCTGAACTGTGCCCCCGCCGCCTTGGGCCGTCACCAGGTTTTCTCTGAGTGCCTCCCTGTTTTCGAAGCAGCTTTTCTGGAAAGCGGCGCGGTGGATGTCATGTGCTCCTACAACTCCATCGATGACATCCCCGTATCCGCCGACCATGCGCTTCTGACCGAAGTTCTGCGGAACCAGTGGGGTATGCGGGGCTTCGTCCGCTCCGACCTCACCGCCGTCAGCCGCCTGTACGACTGGCATTTCGTGGCGGACAGCCCCCAGGAAGCCATGGCCATGGGCCTGGAATCCGGCGTGGACCTTCAGCTCTATGACTATCCCCACCAGCAGTGGCAGGATGGTCTGCGGGAGCTGGAGAAAACCGGGCGGCTGTCCCCGGATACCATCCGGCAGGCCTGCGGCCGGGTGCTGCGGGTAAAATTCCTGCTGGGCCTGTTCGAGAATCCCTATACCGACGAATCCCGCTTCCCCTCCTTCGTCCACACCCCGGGGCACCGCTGTCTGGCCCGGGAAATTGCTCGGGAGAGCATTACCCTTCTGAAAAACGAAGGCAGTCTCCTGCCCCTGAAAAAGGATATCGGCACCATCGCTGTCCTGGGCCCCGGGGCAGGAAGCGCCATTCTGGGCGACTATACCCCCGAGGGGAAAAACGGCTTGTCCATTCTGGAGGGCATCCGCAGCGCGGTTTCTCCCCAGACCCGGGTGCTCCATGATTCCGGCTGTACCTTCCTGGGGGACGCCGCCACACCCTTCCACCCGGGTATGCTTTCCGACGAGGATGGAAACCCCGGTCTGACCGGGCGCTATTACAACGGCCGCACCCCCGAGGGGGAACCGGTTGCAGTCCGCAATGATCTGATGATCAATTTCAACTGGATTCTGGCCAAGCCCCATCCGGAATTGGATGCCAACTGTTTCAGTGTGGTCTGGACAGGATTTCTCACCATGGGTGAAACCTTCCCGGGCTGCATTGGCTTCAGCACCCAGGACAGTATGCGCCTCTATGTAGACGGGCAGCTGCTTCTGGACGGCTGGGGCCCCCATAAGGACGCCAACCGCATGGTGGATTTCACCTTTGAGAAAGGCAGACGCTACGCCGTCCGGGTGGAATTTACCAACGATCAGCGGGCCGCGCGGGTGATTTTCGGCTACAGCCGTGGCCGGGAGGACTTTTCCCGGGCCGTGGAGCTGGCCCGCCAGGCGGATGTGGCGGTTGTCTGCGTAGGCGACAATACGGAAACCTGCGGTGAAAACTTCGACCGGGTGAGCCTGGATCTCCCCGGGAACCAGCTTGACTTTGTCAAAGCCATCCACGCCTCCGGTACGCCGATTGTCCTGGTTCTCCAGACCGGACGGCCCGTCACCGCTGTCTGGGAGCAGGAGCATATCCCCTCCATCCTGGAGGCCTGGTTCCCGGGAGAAGAGGGCGGTCACGCTGTGGCCGATATCCTCTTCGGCGAGGCCAGCCCCTCCGGCAGACTTCCCATCACTTTCCCCAGGCACGTGGGTCAGATTCCCTGTCATTACAGCCGCAAGCCCGGGGGCGGGCGGCGGTATGTGGAGATGAGCTGGCTGCCCCTGTATCCCTTCGGCTACGGCCTGAGCTACACCACCTTCTCCTACCATGATTTGCACCTGTCCGCAGACGAAATACGTCCCGGCGGCTCCGTCACCGCCTCCTTTACGGTCACCAATACCGGCAAGACCTCCGGAACCGCCGTTCCCCAGCTGTACCTGCGTGATATGATCAGTTCCACCCTCAAGCCGGAGCACACCCTGGCGGCCTTCACCCGTGTCACCCTCCAGCCCGGGGAATCCCAGCGGGTATCCCTGGAAATCGGCCCCAAGGCCATGCGCACCCTGGATCGGAACTACCGCTGGAATGTGGAGCCCGGCGCGTTCCGGGTATTCCTGGCTGAGCACGCCGAAAACTTTCTGGAGCATCAGGATTTCACCGTCATCCCCGAAGAATAACACCTCGCCTCCCCGCCCATTCCAGCGGGGAGGCGAATTTATCTTTCTCTCAGGGATACCAATGTAAATTGTTGTTTACAGTACTATCACCGTAGGGGCGGATATTATCCGCCCGCAACCTTAGCGCATTGATAGCACGAATATTCACCAGAAATGCTCAAAAACCGGAACGTTTCGGGCGGATAATATCCGCCCCTACGGTAGCAAGGTATGTTGAGATTGTCAATTATGTTTCAAGCAACGGAACCAAAGCAGTTGCGGTGGTAGAGGTCGACGAATACAAGGGCGAGCAACATATGAACGGTTACAACAGTGGTAGGTATTCTACTCTTGTTACCCTGTTCCTACCTGATGATAAAGATAAAGTTAGCGCTTTGCTTAAAAACAAAAACAATATCGTTTTCGATGTTGAAAAAAAGAAGGGCAACTCGCAAGTTACTTCAGGCATCCATGTGCCGTCGGTATTAACGAAGTTACCCTTTGCTCCTACTGTACCACAGGAAAGTGATGGTGTCAAGGATAATTCTGGTATGCCGAAAAAGCTCCCTGTAGGTGAAGACAACTCTCCTCGTGCGCTGCTGGCCAATGCCTTTGAGGCAACGTAAATTGCTTGAAAACTGTAAACACCAATTTATCGCAGCTTTCAGCTATCCAGCAATAAATTTCCGCCGACCCCCAAAATATTTTATTTTCATGTAACCAAAACCACCGAAAAACCCACTATAATAGTGTAAGGAAAAAACACGAAGAGGTGACCATCATGGAAGATAGTGCGATCATTGAGCTATACTGGAACCGGGATGAAACGGCCATCCGGGAATCGGACGCATCCTACGGAAAAAGGCTTCTTTCCCTATCTCAGCGCATTCTCTCCTCCGCCGAGGATGCCGGTGAATGCGTAAATGATACATACCTGGAAACCTGGAATACCATCCCGCCCCAACGCCCCAGTTTTCTGTACGCGTTTTTAAGCAAAATCTGCCGTTTTATCTCCTTCGGGCGGTTGGACTGGAACAACGCGGCCAAACGCCGGGCGGATCTCATCAGCCTGACCGAGGAGCTGTCCGAGACCATTCCCGACAACCGTTCCCAGCAGGAGCTGGATGCCCGGGAGCTGGGTAGGATTCTCAGCCGGTTTGTCACCACATTGCCGGAGGACAGCCGTCTGATTTTCCTGCGCCGGTACTGGCATCTGGACACCACGGAAGAAATTGCCCGCCGCTACGGCTTCACCCAAAGCAAGGTCAAAACCCAGCTCCACCGCACCCGGGCCAAGCTGTACGCCTACCTGGAGAAGGAGGGTATCGCCGTATGAACGGACGAGATCTGCTGGAAGCCATGAGCTTCCTGGATGAGGAACTGGTTGCGTTCTCCGACGCCCCACCCCGGGCCATCCCCTGGAAGCGGGTCCTTTCCCTGGCCGCCTGCTTCTGCGTTCTGCTGGCGGGTGCATTCTTCCTCTTCCGTCTGAACCCCGCAAACCAGGCCAAGGAATCCGCCACGGAAGCAGCCATGTTCTCGGCGCAAAATGCCGCGACGGATGCCGCGCTCCCCGAGTCTGCCTGTGATGCCGGCGAAGCTCCCGCAGCCGGAAACGCTTCGGAAGCGATCTCCTATACAGTCCGCCTGGAGGAGCTGACAGAAACAGGCTTCCGCGCCACTGCCCTTGAGGACACCCCTGACTGGGAACATGGGGAATCCATTCTGATGGAATACGCCGAAGGCTTCCTCCCCGATGCCCTGACCCCCGGCACGGAATACCGTGTCTGGGTGGAATCCTTCGATCCCCAAACCCACTGCGTGACAATCTGCCAATTGGAGCCTGTCAGCTAGAGCGCAGGACGACAAATTGTTGTTTAAAGATTTCAAACGCACCTCGTCCTTACTGTAGGGGAGCCATTCATGGCTCCCGTGACGCAGTACGTTTTCGCCGAAATGCTGGGGATATCGGAACATTTCACCGCCGGGAGCCATGAATGGCTCCCCTACAGTGTTATTCCGACATTTCCAAAACTGATCTGCAAACAACAATTTGTATTTCTCATGAGAATATGTTAGAATGGAAAGAAAAACCAACAAGGAGGAGAACAAAATGAAGGCAAGAAAATGGATATCCCTGCTCATCTGCGTGGTGCTGGTGCTTGGCCTGCTGTCCGGGTGCGGAGCAAAAAGCAGCCGCACTGAGATGGCCTATGACATGGCCGTAGCTGAAACCTGGGCTGCGCAGGAGGCTCCTATGGCAGCAAACGGTTCCGCATCCCTGACGGACACCGGCGCGTCCACCACCACAGCACCCCAGAACCGGAAGTGGATCGTCACCGTGGACATGGACGCGGAGACCGAGGATCTGGACGCCCTGCTGGAGAGCATCACTTCCCAGATTGACGCACTGGGAGGCTATGTGGAGGATCAGCGGATCACCAACGGCAGCCGCTATTCCACAACCCGTTACCGCAGCGCCTCCTTGACCGTCCGAATCCCGGCGGAGGATGTGGATTCCTTCACCCAAACGGTATCCGGGGTCTGCAACGTGGTGCGCAGCAGCAAAAGCCTGGAGGATGTGACCCTGACCTACGTCGCCACGGAAAGCCGTATGAATGCCCTTCAGACCGAGGAAGCCCGGCTGCTGGAGCTGATGGGACAGGCAGAAAACATGTCCGATCTTCTGGAGATTGAAGCCCGTCTGACGGATGTACGCTACGAGCTGGAAAGCGTTACCTCCCAGCTGAGAATCTACGACAATCTGGTGGATTACGCCACGATTTACCTGGGCATCGACGAGGTAACGGAGTACACCCCAGTAGAAGAGGAGACCCTGTGGCAGCGGATCAGCGGAGGCTTTGTCCGAAGCCTGAAGGGCCTGGGAGAAACGCTTCTGGATGTGGCAGTATGGCTGATCGTGAACCTGCCCTACCTGGTTGTACTCGCCGCAGTCTCCTGGGCAGTCATTGCCATTATTCGTCGTTTGAGAAGGAAGAAAGCAGTAAAAAAAGTGCCCAGAAGGGATACGAATCCCGCGGAGCAGCCGAAAAACGAAGAATAAAAACTGACCGCCTGCGTTTCAAAAAACGCAGGCGGATCATTTATGGGATTGGAAGGTAAGTTGATGTTTGAAGTTTTCAGGCACATTGCGATGCTGCCGTAGGGGCGGCTATTAGCCGCACGAAACGTTCCGCTATTTGAGTGTTAAGGTTATCGGCTTTAGTAAGCTGGTCGTCAAAATGGTGTTTGTAGGTTTCGTACCACCCATTGTAGGGCGGGGTTATGACCCCGCCGCCCACGTTTCGATGCGGGAAATGTACGTTTCTCCGTGAAGTACTACAGCTCAATCTCGTCAGGTTGGCGGCGGGGTCATAACCCCGCCCTACACTGCGAGTGCGATAAACGCGCAATTTGCAAATGTGCTTACTAAAGCCGATAACCTTATTGAGTGTTTACGATAGAACGGAGCGCTTTTATAGACAAAAGGCTGCGGGCGGCTATTAGCCGCCCCTACGGCAGCATTTCTTCCCCAAAACGGAATTACCCCATCATCACCAGGGCATTCAGTGCCATCAGCACCAACAGGGCGATCACTCCGGAGTTGGTGAAGAAGCACTTCACGCACCGCCGATCCATCCAATCCGACCGAATGTACTCCGCGATACTCTTGCGCTTGAGGATCATCACCACCCCGGCCGCAGCCGTGGCGCCGCCCAGGAGAATCAGGCTCACAGTCTCCGAAGCCTGCGCGGAAAGTCCCCCGGTCAGCCGGGTCAGCAGATCCGCCAGGATCAGATTGTTGAACACGTGCAGAGCCACCGCCCAGCCAATGTGATACTCCACCGTCACATAGCCCAGCACCAGGCCCATGAGAAACGCATACGGCGTTTGCAGGAGATTCCCATGGAAAATTCCGAACACAAATGCCGACAATACCACAGCGAACTTTTTCCCATAAGGTCTGAGGCTCTGAAGAATGTATCCGCGGAAGATCAGTTCCTCGGAAAGCGGAGCCAGAATGGAGGCGTACAAGAACATACTGAAGGTGTCGCTCTGGCCGGAAACACTTTCCAGAATCTGCGATACAGATCGGTCAAACTGATTCATCACCAGCTCCAGGCCGGCAATCCACAGGCTGTTCACCAGCTGCGCCGCCATGCACAGACAAGCCAGCACCGCGAAAACACCCACTGACATTCTTCCGTGACAAGCCAGTACCGATTTCTTCCAGAACTGATCCTCCTTCCAGCAAAACAGGAACAGCATTCCGATGGCCACCGTGGAAACATACCCCCAGCCGTTTCCCATAATGCCTTGGAGATCCGGCTCGGACAGGAACCTGCCCTGGCTCAGCGCTTCCAGGCTTTGGCGCATTGTGTCCGAAAGAACAGCAGCCGCCACCATGAGATTCATGATCCCGTAGTACGCCACCAGGAGCCAGCCAATCACCCGGAATTCCCTGCGCAGAAATCGATTGACGTATTTTTCATCCATTCCGGATTCCCCCCATTCGCTCAATAATTTTCTCTGCGGTCATCATGCCGTCGATGGCAGCGGACATAATGCCTCCGGCGTAGCCCGCTCCCTCTCCCGTGGGGTACAGCCCCCGCACCGGGGATTCCCGGGTTTCATCCCGGAGGATCCGAACCGGGGAGGAGCTTCTGGTTTCCGGGGCGGTGAGTACGGCTCCCGGATCCCCAAAGCCCCGGAGCCTCCCATCCAGCTTAGGGATGGCCTCTTTCATGGCCCGAACCAATTTCTCCGGCAGAACCTCCCCAAGGTCGCACCAGTGCACACCGGGCCGGTAGGTTGGGATCACATCCCCGGGCCCCGTACTGGGCTTTCCCGCGAGGAAATCCCCCACCGTCTGGGCGGGAGCATAGTAGCTTCCGCTGATTTCGTAGGCCTTCCGCTCAATCTCCTCCTGCCATCTTGCCCCGCCCAGCGCTCCGCCGTAGGGAAACTCCTCCGGCTTCACCGTGACCAGCAGGGCGGCGTTGGCGTTCTCTCCATCCCGATCCGCGTAGCTCATGCCGTTCGTCACCACGCCACCCTCCTGGGAAGCCGCAGCCACCACGAAGCCGCCGGGACACATACAGAAAGTATATACCGTTTCGTTATCCAAATGCTCCACCAGCTTGTAATCCGCCGGAGGAAGCGCGGGATTCTCCTTTCCGTACTGAGCCAGATTGATTTTCTCCTGCTTCTGCTCAATCCGCGCACCCATGGCAAAGGGCTTGGGCTCCATGGGAACGCCCAACTGCTCCAGCATCCGGAAGGTGTCCCGGGCGCTGTGGCCGATGGCGAGGACGCAGTGGTCGCAAAGGATCTCCTCCCCCGCATCCGTTACCACGCCCCGAAGCACACCGTTTTCCAGCTTCAGCCGCTCCACCCGGGTCTCAAAGCGCACCTCGCCCCCCAGCTCCAGAATCCGTTTCCGCAGATTCTGTACCACCGTCAGCAGCACATCGGTGCCCACATGGGGCTTGGCGTCGTAGAGAATGTCCTCCCGGGCTCCGGCCTTCACAAACTGCTCCAGAATCCAGCCGATTCTGGGATTGTTCACTCCGGTATTCAGCTTTCCGTCGGAGAAGGTGCCTGCGCCGCCCTCGCCGAACTGCACATTGCTTTTCGGGTCCAGCTGCCCTGTTTCAAAAAAGCGCTGCACCTTCCGGTGCCGGCTCAAAGCGTCCTCCCCCCGCTCCAGTACCAACGGCTTGAGTCCCGCCAGAGCCAGCACCAGGGCCGCAAACATTCCCGCCGGGCCAAAGCCCACCACTACCGGACGGCTGGCGGAAACACTTTGTGCTTTCGGAACCCGGTAGACGCTCACCGGGGCCAGAGAGGCCCGCTTGCAGCCGCTTTGCTTCAGAATCTTCTGCTCATTTCCATCCAACGCCACGTCCACGGTGTAAATCATCCGAACATCCGGCTTTTTCCGGGCATCCACACTGCGGCGCACCAGTCGGAGCTGCTTGATTTTGGAATTGGGAACACGCAGCATTTTTGCCGCCTCGAAGGTTAGCTGATGGGCGTTGTGCTCCGGTGGAAGCGAAATATCCCGCAAACGAATCATTTATTTTTCCTCCCGGCATATTCCCCCGCCAGACGTCCGGAGCTCCATGCCCATTGCAGATTGTACCCACCGCAGTCGCCGTCCACGTCCAGCACCTCGCCGCAGGCAAAAAGCCCCGGCACCAGACGGCTCTCCATGGTTTCCGGATCAAATTCCGAGGTCAGGATCCCTCCAGCCGTCACCTGGGCGCTGTCCATACCCAGCGGTTCTGATAAAGACACCTCAAAGCCCTTGACGGTTTCCGCCAGATTCCAAAGACTGTCCTCAGGAACCTCCGCCGCAGGTCCGTTTCCACCGATACCCGCCGCCTGGGTCAGCACCCGCCCCAAACGGTTGTGGAGGATTCCGGTCAGCAGCTCGGAAACCGGAAGCCGGGTGCTCTTCCTGCGGAGCAATTCCCCGGCAAGTTCCTCCCGGGAAACCTCCGGCAGAAAGTCCAGCCGGCATTTCCAGTCCCCGTCCCCCAGGCATACATCCCGGGAAATCTCAAAAATCACCGGCCCGGACAGACCGTACTCCGTAAACTGCAGTTCCCCGGTGCTCTGGGAAATCAAATTGTGCCCCCGGAAGATTTCCGCACGGCAATTGGCACGGACGCCCTTCAGCGCGGCAACGCCGCTCCACCCGGTTTTGATCTGAACCAGGGCCGGACGCAGCTTTGTGCAGTGGTGTCCCAGACTTCGCAGCAGCTTGTAGCCGGACATACTCCCCCCCAGTTTCGTGCCCGCGAGGCCCCCGCAGGCAACAATCAGCCGCTGGCATTCCACCGTTTCACAGGTACTCTCCACCCGGAATCCGGCCGGGGTTCTCTTTGCTTTTTCCACTTCAAATCCGGTTTTGAGTTCAATATTCGGCCTGTCCAGCGCAAACCGCAGCACATCCACCACGGAATTCGCCTGGTCGGAGTATGGGTACACCCGCCCGGATTCCTCTGCAACGGTAAAAAGGCCGAGCCCCCGGAACCAACACAGGGTTTCCTCCGGCCCGAAGCGCTCCAGGGCCGTATCCCAGAAGTGCGGCTTCTGCCCATGATAGCCCCCACAGTTGGCATGAAGATTTGTCAGGTTGCACCGTCCGTTTCCCGTAGCCTGGAGCTTTCTGCCCACCCTGGCCTGCCGCTCCATTAAAATGATCTGAGCCTCCGGCTGTTCCGAAGCCGCCAACGCCGCCGCCATCCCCGAGGCCCCCGCACCGATAATTCCGATCACCATAGTATTTCCACTCCGCAAATGCTTATTTGGCAGATATTATACTCCATTTCCTCTGTTTCCACAAGATAATTCTTCCCTCGGCAGAAAATATATGCTATAATGCTACTCAAGGAATCCCGCCGTATGGTAAATTGTTGTTTACGCGTGCGCACCCGAAAAAATGCTGTCATTGCGAGCCAGTGCGCACACTGGCGTGGCAATCCCCCGGTTGAAAGGAACCAGGTAACGATTACCGCCAAAAATCGCGGAGTTTCCCATTTTTCGGGTGCTATTCGGTACGTTTTCCATCTAACTGGGGGATTGCCACGACCAGTCTGCGGACTGGTCTCGCAATGACAGCATTAATTCGCTAAACAACAATTTATCTTCGTAACTTTATCCGAATCCGGAGGCATCATGGACCGATCCAACATTGACAAAATCGCCCACACAAATGAGGACAGGCTGCTCCTTGCCAAGCTGTGGGACAAGGTAAACGCCGGAATCCGCAAAAACATTCCGGCAAATACCTGCTTTCTCTCCCCCCGGGAACAGGAAATGGCCCGGTTCCTTTTCGGGGAGCCGGAGGGGCTCTACGCCTTCGGGGGCTACCCGGAGGCGGAGCGGAAAATGCTGGTTTTTCTTCCAGACTACCTGGAGGAAAGCGCCCTTATGGAGGAGGACAGCCCCGTTGTCTGTCTGCACTGCACCTTCTACCAGGAGGACTCCCCCAGCCACCGGGACTTCCTGGGCGCTTTGATGGGCGCCGGCATCGGGCGGGAAACCGTTGGGGATATCTGTGTGGACAAGGGAAGCTGTGACTTCTTCGTCACGTCGGAAATTGCCCCCTATATCCTCCAAAACTTCACCTCCGCAGGCCGCACCCGGGTCCATGTCCAGCGGATTCCCCTGGTGGAAGCCCACATCCCCGCACCGGAGGTAAAAGAGATCAGGGACACCCTGGCATCCCTGCGCTTGGACAGTGTCATCAGCTCCGGCTTTCGCATCGGCAGGAATCTCGCCTGCCAGTATATTGAAGCCGGAAAAGCCTCCGTCGACGGCCTCCCCTGCGAAAAGCCGGACAAACCTGTCGCTGAAGGTATGAAAATCTCCGTCCGGGGCCTGGGAAAAATCCAACTCTCCGCCGTCAACGGAAAAACAAAGAAAGACCGAATTTCGGTGGTCATCCACCGCTATGTATGAGGGAACGAAAATGCAGATAAATGAAGTCATTGCCAGAATCAATGAACTGGCCAGAAAAGCCAAAACCACCGGCCTAACCCCCGAAGAGCTTCAGGAACGGGACAAGCTTCGCCGAATCTACATTGATTCCGTGAAAGCAAATCTGGTGGGCCAGCTGGAAAACACCTATATCGTGGAGCCCGACGGCACCAAGAAGAAACTGTCCCGCAAGGAGCCGAACTGACATGGAACTTACCGACGAGATCAGAGCCTATATCCCCTTCAACGACCAGGAGACCGCTGACAAGCCGAAGCTTCTCTCCCTCCTGCAAAAATGCGAGGACATTTTCACCCGGGACAACACCACCGCCCACATGACCGCCTCCGGCTGGGTGGTGAGCCCCGATAGAGCAAGCGTGCTGATGATCTATCACAACATCTATAACTCCTGGTCCTGGATGGGCGGCCACGCGGACGGCGAAACAAACCTTCTGCAGGTGGCGCAGCGTGAAATCCGGGAGGAAAGCGGCATCCAAAAATTAAAGCTCCTGTCCCCGGATATATTCTCCCTGGAAATCCTCACTGTGGACGGCCACATCAAACGGGGGAAGTACGTTTCCTCCCATCTGCACCTGAATGTGACCTACCTCTTCGAAGCCGACCCAGCGGAGCCTCTGAGGGTCAAACCGGATGAGAACAGCGGCGTGGCCTGGATTCCCGTGTCTGAGCTTCCTCAGAAGGTCACGGAAGCCTGGTTCCTGGAGCGAATCTATTCCAAACTCTGCCGGAAGCTGCTGGCTACCGGCCTATAAGGAGACTGATATGGATTTTCTTCCCATCAACGCCCAGGAAATGCGCTCTCGCGGCTGGGAGCAGTGTGATTTCGTCTACATCATCGGCGATGCCTATGTGGATCACCCTTCCTTCGGCCACGCCATCATCAGCCGGATTCTGGAGCACCACGGCTACAGCGTGGGGATTATCTCCCAGCCGGACTGGAAAAACCCCAAGTCCATCGACGTGTTTGGCCGTCCCCGGCTGGGCTTTCTGGTGTCCGGCGGCAACATGGACTCCATGGTAAACCACTATTCCGTCACCAAGCACCGCCGGAAAACCGACGCCTTTACCCCCGGCGGCGTCATGGGCAAGCGCCCGGACTACGCCACCGTGGTCTACTGCAACCTGATCCGCCGCACCTACAAGGATGTACCCATTCTCATCGGCGGCATTGAAGCCAGTCTGCGGCGTCTCAGCCACTACGATTACTGGTCGGAGAGTATGAAGCGCTCCATTCTTCTGGATTCCCAAGCCGATCTTCTCATGTACGGCATGGGGGAAAAGAGCATCGTGGAAATCGCCGACGCCCTGAACTCCGGTATGGACGTGAAGGACATCACCTACATTGACGGCACCGTCTACAAAACCGCTCAGCCGGACGAGAGTCTGCCCACCATTTTCCTTCCCTCCTTTGACGAGGTGAAAGTCAGCAAGCGCAGCTACGCCGAGAGCTTCCGCATTCAGTACGGCAACTGCGACCCCTTCACCGCCAAGCGTCTGGCGGAGCCCTATGGGAATCTCTATGTGGTGCAGAACCCGCCCCAGAAGCCTCTGACTACCCCGGAAATGGACGAGGTATATGACCTCCCCTACTGCCGCGCCTATCACCCAAGCTACGAAAAAGCCGGGGGCGTTCCCGCCATTGAGGAGGTCAAATTCAGCCTGGTCAGTAACCGGGGCTGCTTCGGAGCCTGCTCCTTCTGCGCCCTGACCTTCCATCAGGGCCGCATTGTCCAGACCCGCAGCCACGACTCCATCCTCCGGGAAGCGGAGCTTATGGTGAAGGATCCTGACTTCAAGGGCTATATTCATGATGTAGGCGGCCCCACCGCCAATTTCCGCCATCCTGCCTGTGAAAAGCAACTCAGTAAGGGTGCCTGCGGCGGCCGTCAGTGCCTCTACCCCACCCCCTGCAAAAATATGAACGCCGACCACAGCGACTATGTGGCCCTGCTTCGCAAGCTGCGTAAGATTCCCGGGGTAAAGAAGGTATTCGTCCGCAGCGGCATCCGGTTTGACTATCTGATGGCCGACAAGAAGGACACCTTCTTCAAGGAGCTGGTGCAGTACCACATTTCCGGCCAATTAAAGGTTGCTCCGGAGCACGTTTCCGATGCGGTTCTCTCCCGGATGGGAAAGCCCCGGAACGCGGTGTATAACAAATTTGTGGACAAGTATTTCGCGCTGAACAAGCAGTATGGTATGAATCAATACCTTGTCCCCTACCTGATGTCCAGCCACCCGGGCTCCACCCTGAAGGAGGCCATTGAACTGGCGGAATATATCCGGGAAATGGGCTACAATCCCGAGCAGGTGCAGGACTTCTACCCAACCCCCTCCACATTGTCCACGGTGATGTACTATACCGGATTTGACCCCAGAACGATGGAACGGGTCTACGTCCCCACCGATCCCCACGAGAAGGCCATGCAGCGGGCCCTGATCCAGTACCGGAATCCGAAAAACTATTACCTGGTGCGGGAAGCCCTCCTCGCCGCTCATCGGGAGGATCTCATCGGCTCCGGCCCCAAATGCCTGATCCGCGCCGTCCCTCCCAAAGCCGGAGGGAACTCCTCCCCCGTGCCGAAAGCCTCCCCCAGCCGGAAGCCCCAATCCCAAAAAAGTGTTTCCTCCCCAGGCAAAGCAAGCCGCGCCGGGAAACCCCGGGGAGGCCGCAATGGTCGGTAAAATTGTAACGGTAACCATTGACCGCCCCCTGGGAACCCGTCATCCCAATCACCCGGACATTCTGTATCCCGTCAATTACGGTTACATCCCAGGCATCATGGCCCCGGACGGCGAAGAACAGGATGCCTATATTCTGGGCGTGGAGGTTCCCGTTGCGGAATTCACCGGAGAGGTAATTGCCATCGTCCACCGTCTGTACGACGTGGAGGACAAATGGGTGGTGGCACCCGTGGGAACCAGGCTTTCCCGGGAGGAAATCCAAACCCGACTGGCCTTTCAGGAACGGTATTTTCATTCGGAAATCCTGTTAAAATAGCGCTCCCAAATCAAAATGCCTGACGCATCTCCCGCGTCAGGCATTTTATATTCTTTTTCCTATATTGACATCCTTCATCGGCACGGTAAATTGGTGTTTGTCGGGCTGTCGCCAAATTTCCTGTCATTGCGAACCAGTGCGCTTAAGTGGCGTGGCAATCCCCCGGTTGAAAGGAACCCGGTAACGATTTCCACCAAAAATCACGGCAAATCTCAATCTTCCTGGAAGTTTTCGGAACATTTCTGCTCTAACCGGGGGATTGCCACGACCAGTCTGCGGACTGGTCTCGCAATGACAGGAAACTTTGACACGCAGCGACAAACACCAATTTATCTGTCTGCTGCGTTCAGTCCACTTGTCTCTCTTCTTTTATACAGCAGCATCTCGTAGCGAATTCCGTTTTCTTCACCGGATTGAAGAGTATCCGCCAGATACCATTGCGCATCCTGGTCCAGATTCGGGAAAAAGGTATCGGACTCCGGCTTTGTATGTACCCTGGTCACATAAGCGGTATCGCAGTACGGAAGCATCAGACGATAAATGCTCCCGCCGCCGATGACCATGGCCCGCTGCGTATTCTCCGCCAGTTTCAGCACTTCCTCAGGGCTGCGGCAAAGGGTAAAGCCCGGGATCTCCGCCTCCTTCCGGCTCAGCGCCACATTCACCCGCCCGGGCAGGGGCTGCTTTCCCGGGAAATCCTCAATGGTGCGTCTGCCCGCGATCACCATAGCCCCCCGGGTGGTCTCCCGGAAGAACTTCCGATCCGCACTGAGGGCAATTGGCTGGGTTCCATCCTTTCCAATGCCCCAATCATCATACACGGCCACAATCAGTTCCATTGGACACCTCAAATCGCCATGGGAATATCAAAATCAAAGGGATGGTATTGGTAGCCCTCCATGCGGAAGGAATCCTTGGTAAAGGCATAGAAATCGGTGATGCTTTCATCCATGCAGAATTTGGGCGCGTCGAATCCGTCCTTATCCAGCATGGCCTTCACCGCCGGGATATGCCGGTCATAGATGTGGCAGTCGGCAATCACGTGCACCAGCTCCCCCACCTTCAGCCCGGAGACCTGGGCCATCATGTGGGTCAGCACCGCGTACTGCACCACATTCCAGTTGTTGGCGGTCAGCATATCCTGGGAGCGCTGATTGAGAATGGCGTTGAGGGTGTCCCCCGTCACGTTGAAGGTCATGGAGTAGGCGCAGGGGTATAGGTTCATCTCATGCAGATCCTCAAAATTGTAGATATTCGTGAGAATCCGTCGGGATGCCGGATTGTGCTTCAGATCATACAGCACTCGATCCACCTGGTCGAACATTCCCTCTTTGTACTGGTGCTTGATCCCCAGCTGGTAGCCGTAGGCCTTGCCGATGGTTCCGTCCGGCCCAGCCCATTCATCCCAGACATGGCTGCCCAGATCCGCGATCCGGTTGGATTTTTTCTGCCAAATCCAAAGCATTTCATCCACTGCGCTTTTCCAGTAGGTGCGCCGCAGGGTCATGATGGGAAACTCCTCGGCCAGATTATACCGATTGACCACACCGAATTTCTTGATGGTGTGTGCAGGGGTACCGTCCGCCCAGTGGGGACGCACCTGAAGGTTCTCGTCGCTGAATCCGTTCTCAAGAATGTCCCGGCAGGTAGCCTTGTACAATTCGTCCGCTCTGCTCATCGCGAAGCCTCCCTTTTGCATTTTCCTCATCATACCACATCCCCACCCCGGATGCAACAAAAACAATCCGGCTATCAAGGCGATAAATTGGTGTTTGAAATAATGCTGTCATTGCGAGACCAGTGCGCACACTGGT
>CAMFFO010000029.1 GCA_945949735.1 uncultured Clostridia bacterium
GGCAATCCCCTTACTTAGAGGAGAAATGTATCGACAATTGCCCTACGGAGCGGGAAACCTTGCGATTTTTGGTGGTAATCGTTACCTGGTTCCTTTCAACCGGGGGATTGCCACACCAGTGTGCGCACTGGTTCGCAATGACAGGTAATTTGCAGTGCTCCCTTTCAAACACCAATTTACCGATTTGCTTATGAATGGAGACAGGCTAATCATCGATAGTCTGGGGAATCAGCTGGTATACGCAGATGTCCGGGCCGGATTCGCCGGGAAAGCCTTTGGTAATAAACTGGTTCTTATGCAGCAAATCTGCCAATGCTTCGCAGTCGGTATAGAATGTGGGAACGGTTACAAAGGGGTTCGGGTTATTTCCGTCGGTAAACCAGCCGTTATTTTCAATATAGATCCGGCCCTTCTGTCCGGAGCAATCCGTACCCTCCAGCATATAACGGGCAGACATATGCCGTACTCCCGCTAGATTTTCCACCTGCGTATCACAGCCGCCGGGAAGGACAACGCCGTTGAAGATTTCTCCTTCGACGGTTCCCCGGAAGGGAATCATGATAACCCGCCCGGACTCTCCAACCAGCTCATGGATGCCCTGGGACTCCAGCACAACATGGATGGTCATTATTTTTCTTTCGAGATAGGTTTTCCCGTTAAGCTCCATTGTATATTTACTCCTTTTATGCATTTTCCCGGAAATGACTCAAGAATACTCCAAATGGAAACAGGATCCCCTCTGGGGGATATATCCTCAGATACACAATAGCATAAAATGGTGAATTTGTCATTTGTTTTTTTGAGGGGAACGTCAAGTCAACAGTCTTGCCTATTTCTTCGAAAAGGAAAATGATAATACTTTCCGGGATAGAATTCGGATTGCATAATGAGGTCTGATAATATATAATGGATGAGAACAAACAAATGGATAAGAAAGGGACGGTCATATGACGGAACTGGAAACAATGAAGCGGGCGAAAATGTATATGGACAAGCTGGCGCAAGGGATCGACCCCATATCCAATTCGGTATTGCCGGAGGATGCCGCACTGAACAATGTTCGCCTGGCACGGTGCTTCTTCTATGTATCGGGTGTTCTGGGAAAGGTGATTGACAATGGGGGCGTGGTCGGAGGAAGCGGCGAGCTGCCTTTTTCCATTACCGCGGAGCAGCTGTCCGGCGTTCTGATCTCCCGGGAGCCCATATCCGTCAGTCGCCTGGCGGAAGCGATCAACGCAGCGGTGGACAATCCGCGGATGAAAAAATTCAGCGCCGGAATCATCACGAATTGGCTCCTCCAGAAGGGCTATTTGGAAAGACAGGTTACACCGGATGGAAAAAGCAGGCGTTTTCCGACTGCGAATGGGGCGATGATCGGTATCTCTTCCGAAATCAGGCAGGGGATGAACCGGGAATATGAGGTGGTGCTCTATAATACCCAGGCCCAGCAGTTTGTGCTGGAGCACGTGATTGAAATGCTGAGGGAGAGTTCCCAGGGCTGAACAGATGCTAAGACGGGCAGGAAAGCAGAATTGGCAGCAATAGAGGATCCCCGCCCCCTTTCGAAAGAATGGGGCGGGGATCCTCTATTGCTGCGGACGGGAGATGTCATGGCTTTTGGGGGAACTGGGCTGATATTTGGAGCGCGGTGTCCGCTATGGTGGCTGCGTGGATCCTCCCGCCGTGGGCGGTGACGATGGCTTTGGCGATGGAAAGGCCGATGCCGTGGCCGCCGGTCTGGGAATTCCGGGAGGAATCCACCCGGTAGAAGCGCTCGAACAGGATGTCTGGGTTACCTTTGGGCAGGGGGGCGGAGGAGGCGTTGGTCACTGTGAGCTTCAGTTGGCGGGACTGTTTGGAGAAATTCAGAGCGATCTCACTGCCCTCCGGGGAGTATTTCAGGGCGTTGTCCAGCAAAATCCCAACGAGCTGCCGAATGGATTTTTCGTCCGCGGCCATGGAGAGCATGGGCTCCACGAAAACAGCCAGGGTTTTCCCCTGGGCCTGGGCAAGGCTGCGGAAGGATTCTGCAGCTTCAGAGATCACGTCGGATACCGGGGTTTCCAGCAGGTGCAGGGAGGTTTCCCCCTCCTCCATCCGGGCAAGACTCACAAGGTCGTTGGTCAGGGCGGACAGATGCTTGAGCTGGCCGCGCATATCCGTCAGCCATTCGTTGCTTCCCAGCTCCATCTCCAGAATATCGGCGTCTGCCTGCAAAACGGTCAGAGGCGTTTTGATTTCATGGCCGGCATCGGTAATAAAGCGTTTCTGCTTCTCATAGCTCTCTGCCAGGGGGCGGACGATTCTGCCGGAGAAATAGACCACCACGGCAAATACCAACATTGCCCAGTCCGGGGATACCCCAAGCCTCGTCATTTCCGGAGGAACGGTGAAGATGACGGCCTCCGGCGACAGGATCGATTCCAACGGAAGTCTGGAAATCACGGGCGGCATGGTGATGGTCTGCTGCCCCGCCCAGGGGGATACCTCTGTGCTGGATTATGATTCCGGCGGTGTGATCTCCGGAGGCGCCTTCCTGGGAACGGGCGCGTCCGCCATGGCCCAGACCATAAACGGCAGCGGGCAGGGCGTGATTTCCGTCAACGCGGGGAACCAAAACGCGGGCACAAAAATCACGCTGACAGACAGCACGGGAAAACTCCTGTTGTCCCTGACCCCGGAGCTGGACTTCTCTGTCGTGATACTGAGTGCGCCGGAGCTTCAGAAGGGGGAAAGCTACATCCTGGACATCGGCGGGAATTCCGGGACATATACTGCGAAATAACCGGCGGCGTATGAACGCAGGAACCTATTTTGCATATTTTTCCCGATATTCCACCGGGGATATGCCGGTGTATTTCCTGAATACCCGGGAGAAATGACCCAGGGAGGAGAAACCCAGGTAGGAGCCGATTGCGGTAGCGGTTTTGTCGGAATAACGGAGGAGGCGTTTGGCTTCCTCCGTTTTTTCTTTCAGAATAAAGTCCGTCAGCGTATCTCCGGTTTCCGCTTTGAACTTTGCGGACAGATAGGGACGGCTCATATAGAGTTCCTTTGCCATTTTTTCCGCCCGGATGGGTTCGGACAGGTGATGCTGGATATAGTTTGATACCGCGATGGTCAGATGTGTGGGTTTGCCGGCGAAGCGGATGCGTTCCACTCGCTCCGCAAACTCCAAAACCATATGATACTGGAGATTGGTGATCCGGTCCAGGGCGTTTAATAGCTCGCACTTCCGGATGTACGCGTCGCTGAGGGAAAAGGCGTCCTCGGTACTGAGACCGCCCTGGATGGAGGCACGGGAGACAAGCGTCGCTGTGACGACAAACATATTTTTCACCTGACGGAGCTGGTCGGAGGCCAAGGTTCCGCCGCGAATGGCGGGTGCGGAGGCAATCCACTCCCGAAGCGCTGGCGTGTCCCCTTGGCGCACCATACGCAGCATCTGCTGCTCCTGAGAATAGCTGTTATGCTCGTGAATAAGTTGTTTGTCAGAGGATGGAACGCGGGCGTTTCGCTGGCGCTCCAACAGCATTTTCAGTTCATTCTGCTCGGATTCATAAATCGTGATATCCTCCAGCTCCAGCTTTTCGTCATTTAGGATATAGTTGACGGTACAAAGGATCTGCATGACGCTTTCCAGAGGCATTCGTACAATGCTTTTCATGCCCTCCATGAATTCATCCACATCCTCTGCCGGAACATCCGTGCGAAAGGCCAGCTCCCGCAGTTCCTGGTCATTGTCAGGGGTCTGCCTTGTTGGCCCGATTACAATCTTGGTGTTTCCGGAATTGATAATGCCGTAGTAGGAAAAATGTGCTGTCACAAAATACCCCACATTGGTTGATATTCGCAGGATACCCTCCCGGTAAGACTCTATGGGGTCCCTGGGAAGAGCCGCAACGGAATGGAAGAAAACCAGCGTTTCTCCCTGATACACCCGAATGGGAACTCCGGACAAATTTCCAATCATCTTGCAGATATAGTTCAAATCGATGTTTTCCATTCTGCTCCGTCAAGCGGACTGCCCGACACTCCTTCCTTGTTATTCGCGGGTCTTTTACGGAACCGCGCGTTCCTTTTGCCCGCAATCGGCTGCATATCGAAGGCCATTGTGAGCCAACACGCTGAAGCGGCAGGACAGAATCCCCGGTTTTCCGGGGCCACGGAAAAAGGAAAACGCCGCTTCACGCAGCAAATGGTTTCCGACTTTTCAAGCCGCTGTTGTATGGTCGGGATGTCTCCCGCCGAGATTGTCTGCTTTGTGCTGGTTTCTCCAATCTCATTACTATTATAGCAAATACATTACGATTATGTAAAGAAAAAAGATTTAAATATGATATGATAGATAAGCGAGATCAGAATACAAGGCTCAGATTTGTCTGAATTCTACAAGTGTATCTGCATCCCGGAAAAGAAAGAGAACAACGAACCAAGGAGGGCATATCCATGGCAAAACCGGGCATGATGAAGAAGCCTCTGCCGAAGAGCAGAGTAACAACGGCGGATGTTACTGCGTCCGAAAAATGGCTGGGCTATCTGCTGGGCCCGGCGGGAGCGCTGCTGCTGAACGCTGTGCTGGCCACCTATCTGAATGTGTACTACACCGATGTACTGAAGCTGACCTCTGTCTGGGGCGGAGCTTTTCTGGTGGTATTCCCCATTATCTCAAAAGTGATCGATGCCGCCACCAATGTAATTATGGGCTATGTGATTGACCGAACACGCACATCCCAGGGTAAGGCGAGGCCATGGCTGCTGCTGTCCGCGCCCTTGCTGACGGTTTCAGGCATTCTTCTGTTCACAGTGCCCAATGCTTCACAGACCGTGCAGGTTATCTGGGTCATGGTGTCGTATAACCTGTTTTACTCCTTTGCTTATACCATCTTCAACATGAGTCATGCTCTGATGGTGCCCCTGTCTACCCGTGATACTGTTCAGAGAGGCGGCCTGTCTGTGTTTAATCAGATTGCCGCCATCATGATGAGCGGAATCCTGGTTGCTCTGGTGTTTCCCATGGTCATCATGCCCATGATCGGTGTGGACAAGGGTAAGTGGATTGCGCTGATGAGCGTTCTGTCCATCCTTGCGCTGCCGCTTACGTTATTGGAATACTTCTTTACAAAGGAACGTGTCACACTGGAGAATCAGAAAGCAGGGGAATCCGCAATGATTCCGTTCCGCTCCCAGCTCAAGGCGATCTTTTCGGACAAGTACATGATTCTTATCTATGCCTATTTTCTTATCTTTACGACTGGTTCCTGCATCAAGAACGTGAGCCTGGTGTACTTCTGTAACTATGTGCTGGGTACCTATAACGACGGGATTACCCAGACCATGATCTCCGTCATCGGCGGAATCCCTATGGGAATCGGTATCTTCGCCGTGTGGCCTCTGGCAAAGAGATTTGGAAAGCGCAATGTAACCCTGGCGGGTTTTATCCTTTATTCCATCGGCGGCGCGATCTGCTGGATGTTTCCCACAAGCATGACGATGATGCTTGCCGGTCAGTTTATTAAGAACATTGGCGGCCTGCCCTGCGCCTATGTGTTTATGGCGCTGTTTGCCGATGTGCTGGATCATATGGAATGGAAAACCAGCTTCCGCAGTGATGGGCTTGCCATGTCCGTTTATAACATCATCGCGGTTGCGATGGTGGGGATCTGCACAGGGATCTTCAACGGGCTGCTTGCCTCCGCGGGATATGCCGCGCCGGAAATCGTAAACGGCGTGACGGTTGCCGCAGCCCAGACAGACGCGGTTAAGGGCGTCATTACCTTTGGATTTGTAGGGCTGGAGGTTATTACCGGTGTGATCCTGGCGGTACTGCTGATCTTTCTGAATGTAGAAAAGGATATCGGCAGGAAGCAGGAGGAGATCAAAGCGCGCACAGAGCGGTGACGGAGGCATCAAATGATTGCAACGAATCTGAAAACAGAATACCTGCATAATCCTACGGGAATTGACATTGCCCAGCCATGGCTGCAGTGGAACTGCGAAGGCGGAATAACACAGACGGCATACCAGGTCATTTGCCGGGATGAGAATGGAAAAACCTTATGGGACAGCGGGAAAACTGCCGGAAATACTATGCGCGCTGCCTATGACGGAGAGAAACTGAAAAGCCGAAGCTTGGTGGCCTGGCAGATGCGTCTTTGGGACGAACAGGATCAGGCGGGTGCGTGGTCGGAAATTGCCACCTTTGAGCTGGGCCTGCTGGATCCCACTGACTGGCAGGCAAAATGGATCACCGGGAATTACAGGGTGAATCATAAGCGGCGCTATCCCGTGGATTGCTTTCGGAAACGATTTCTTGTTTCCGACATAAAAAAGGCGCGGCTGTATATCACCGCCTGCGGCCTGTATGAAGCGAGGCTGGGCGGGGAAAAGGTCGGTAATTTCTGCATGGCTCCCGGCCATACGGACTACCGCAATCGGGTGCAGTATCAGACCTACGATGTGACCGATCTGATAAAGGACGGTGAAAACGAACTGACCGTGCAGCTTGCCGATGGCTGGTACCGGGGAAGCTGCGGCGCCTGGGGCCTGAAAAATCAATACGGCGCCGAAACCAAGCTGCTGGCGCAGCTCGAGATCACCCACACGGATGGCGACCTGCAGACCGTATCCACCGACTGTAGCTGGGATTGGAGCAATGACGGCCCCATCCGTTTTGCGGACAACAAGGACGGTGAAACGGTGGATGCTTGCTGTGTGCCCAGCTATGACCGTAAGGCAAAAGAAACCACGCACAATGTGATACCGACCGCTTCCAACAACGTACCGGTGACAGAGCATGAGCGGCTCATTCCCACCGAGACCCTTGCCCCCAATGGCAAACAGCTTTTTGACTTCGGACAGAACATCGCGGGATGGCTGGAACTGCGGGTGAACGCAAAGCAGGGACAGCGCATCCGCATCCGCTGCGGAGAGCTTTTGGACGAAACGGGGAATCTGACCCTGAAAAATATTCAGTGTGTCCGTAGGGATTTTGCTACACCCCTGCAAACCATCGACTACACCTGTGCCGATGGGGAAAACCGTTTTAAAATGACCTTCTCGGTGTTCGGCTTCCGATATGCCGAGGTGGAATCCGAGGTGCGGATCACCCCGGAGCGCATCACTGCCATTGCCGTCTATTCGGATATGGCCCGGATCGGCTTTTTTGACAGTTCCAACGAGCTGCTGAACCGGTTTGTGGAGGCTACTCTTTGGTCAATGAAGGGTAATTCTCTGGATGTACCCACCGACTGTCCCACACGGGAACGCCACGGCTGGGCAGGTGACGCGCAGATCTTTTTTGAGACCGCCGGGTACCTGATGGACTACGCGCCTTTCGCCCGGAAATATGTACAGGATCTATACGACTGGCAGAAAAAGGATGGTAAGCTGCCCCAGATCGCCCCCTATGGCGGCGTGGACTTCTATATGTCCGTCATGAACGGCTCCGTGGGCTGGTCGGATGCCGGTGTGCTGATCCCATACCGCTTCTGGAAGCACTATGGGGATGACAGCCTGATCCGTAAGCATTACGATGGGATGGCGCGCTATGCCCGGTTCATGATCGGCCGCTGCGGCAAATACACACCCCTGCGCCATCACCTGCCCCTGAGAGGGAAAGCCAAAAAGTATGTGGTAAATTACGGTCAGTCCTACGGCGAATGGGCAGAGCCTGCGGAGGTGTTCCCCAACGACTGGAAAAACACCGTCCTGCCCCATCCGGAGGAATCCACTGCATATACCTCCTTTATCATGGGGCATATGGCAGAAATCGCTGACTATCTGGGCAAAGCAGAGGATAAGTCTCTGTTTGAGGAGTACCGAGACGGCTGCAAGGAAGCCTACCGCCAGCTCATTACCCTGGCGGGGCATGAACTGGACACCGACCGGCAGGCTAAGCTGGTGCGCCCGCTGTATATGCACCTTTTGGACAAAAAGCAGACGGACTTCGCCGAAAAGCGGCTTGTAAAAGCGATGGAGCATTACGGTTGGCGGGTGGGCACAGGCTTCCTCTCTACCCCTTTTATTCTGGATGTGCTGACGAGTCTGGACATTGAATACGCCTACCGTCTGCTGGAAAATGAAGAAATGCCCGGCTGGCTCTTTATGCCGAAAAACGGCGCCACCACCATCTGGGAATCCTGGGAGGGAACAAGGGCCCAGGGCGGCATCGCGTCGCTGAACCACTATTCCAAAGGCGCGGTCTGTGCGTGGCTGTTTAAGACCATGTGCGGCATCCAGGTGGATGGGGAGAATCGATTCATCATCGCGCCTCGCCCCGGCGGACACTTTACTTACGCGAGAGCATACTTCCGGAGTGTTTTCGGTGTTGTGGAAAGCAGTTGGGAAAAGAACGGGGGCAGCTATACGCTCACAGTTCGCATTCCGTGCAACACCACAGCGGAGTTGGTTTTGCCTTGTGGGAAGCATACCGTTGTTTCGACAGGGACTCATCAATTCACTTGGCCGGTTCCTGATTTTGCCGGATAAAGAAGCTCGCGTTGGATCCTTGCTTACCGACACTCTGTATTGTCTGATTTATTTCTGCTGCCCTATAAAAGAAAGCCGCTCTGCCATGGCTTCCGGACAGAAGGAAAGCCGTGGCAGAGCGGTGTTTCTATGGAATGGATCAGGCCTTTGGGGCTTTGATTTTGTTCAGCTTGGCGTTCATATCCAGAAGCTCCTCTTTGGTAAAGGACACATTCATGGTGCCCAACATACCGGTCAGGCGAATCAGGGTGAAGCCGGAGAGCATCTCCATCATACCGTTCATACCGGCCAGGTCAAAGCCACCGGGCTTGGCATTGCCGCCCAGCTTGGGGGCCAGCTTTGCGAAGAACCCCATGAGCGCCATCTTGCCTTGAAGGGTTGCCATGATGTCGCCGAATTTGGAATTCAGGGACAGATGCCCCTCTACCTCGGTGATATCAAACCAGTTGAGCACGGCATTCTTCTCTCTCAGGCGGTAAGCTTCGTTAAAGGTTTCCACCTTGCGGATCACGCTCTCGTCCCGGCAGTCCCCGCTGACGGCGGTGAGATGGGTCAGGCCGGAGTTGGGCACCTGGAAATAGAAGAAGTGATCCGGGGCCTCCAGGACGCCCAGGGATACGCCGTTCGCGAAGAGCTCCACGGAGGGCTGGTTGGAGTAGACAGTAACCTTCGTTACATCCTCCACCCGATCCACATAACGCTTGCCGCAAAGGTGGACAAAGGGCTCATCAGACAGCCACGCCTTGTAGGCGTAGAAGGAATCCTTCTTATATTTGCGGTCGATGGTCACCAAGCCCTTGTGATTCTGGCCGTTCTCGCCACCCTCGTTCCGGGCATCACAGCCAAAGTCGAACATATTCCACACATGGGTAGCCCACAGGTATTTCCGGGAGAATAGCTGACGAATCAATTCCTCGTGGTAGTAAGCCTGGTATTCTTCCGTGTAGTCCCCCTGTTGGGGATTGGAAGTGTGCCAGTTCAGTGCCTCACAGCCGTACTCGGAGCAGCCGATGGGGAGATTGGGGTGCTTGGCGTGGAACTTATCGAACCAGGGGCCGTTCATGGAGGTATCGCCGCCGTACCAGCCGAAATAGTGATTGTAAGATACCACATCCGGGATTTCCAGAATGCTGCTGTTGATGGGGCAAGGGGAGACACAGGCCATGGTGGTCAGGCGGGTCTTGTCCATTTCATGGCATAGATCGTTGAGAATCCGGTGGTTCTCCAGAAGATCCGGATCCTCGGCACCCTTCATAGTGATCTCATTGCTCAAGCCCCAGACCACAATGGAAGGATGATTGTAATTCTGGACAATGAGCTCCCGCATCTGGCTGATGGTATTCTCCCGACCGGTGGGCATATGCTGGGAGATATAAGGAATCTCGGCCCAGATCACCAGGCCACGTTGATCGCACAGGTCATAGAAGAACTGGTCATGCTGATAATGTGCCAGACGGATGGTGGTGGCGCCCATTTCGCAGATCAGATCCATGTCCTCGGTATGATGCTCCGGCAGCAGGGCGTTGCCCACATCCCAACGATCCTGGTGACGGGAAACGCCCCGGAGGGGATATTCCTGCCCATTCAGCAGGAAGCCCCGATCAGGATCAATAGAGAAAAAGCGGCAGCCAAAAGCTGTGGAGATTTCGTCAAGAATCTTGCCGTCCTCAACCAGCTGAACCCGGCAGGTGTAGAGGTAGGGATCTTTTCTGCCGTTCCAAAGGTGAACATCGGGGATCCGGAGGGAAGCCTTGGTCTCCTGGCATTCCTGTGCCACGATTTCCGCACCCTCGCGATCCAGAATGGCAAATCGCACGCTCTGACCGAGGCGGGAATTGGATACGAATACGGAAACTTCCACCTGAGCGTCAGGGCCGGTGACGGAGGGGGTGACCATAATTCCCGGGCCGCCATAGTAGTCCAGGTCAAAATGGCTCTCGCTGACGCAGATCAGATTCACATCCCGGTACAGACCGCCATAGAAGGTGAAGTCCGCCATCTGAGGATAAACCTGCTGGTTCGGTGAGTTGTCCACAGTAATGGCCAGCAGATTCTCGTTTTCAAGAGCTTCGGTCACATCCACCCGCCAGGTGGAATATCCGCCGTCATGATGGGCAAGCGGTTTGCCATTCATGTATACATCCGCAGAGGAGTTGGCCCCGCGGATTTCCAGATAATACCGATCCGCCTGGGGAAGCTCTTGTTTTTGAATGCGCTTGGCATAGCAGCAGGCACCGCGGTAGTAGTCTCCGCCGCCGTCCTGGCCGTCGATAGCATTCCAGGTGTGGGGAAGGTTGACAAAATCCCAGAGCGTGGGGATTTCGGCAGGGGGCTGGGCAACGCCTTTCGCAAAAGACCATTTCCTGTTCAGATTAAGGATTGTACGCAAATAAGTCACTCCCTCTCGTTATTTGTACCTTGTCAGTATAGCATAACCCGGTGGAAAAGAAAAGACATTTTTTTAGCATTTTGACAGGAAAATGACAGCCGCGCCGGTTTCCCGGCGCGGCTGAGAAAAAACGATCAAAGATTCAGGAGCTTTTCCAGAGCTGCAAGCTTCAGGCTGATACACAGCACCTCCATGGCTTTTTCCAGCTCCTCCACAGGCGGAAGACTGGGGGCGATGCGCAGGTTCGAATCGTTGGGGTCAATGCCGTAGGGGAAGGTAGCTCCTGCGTTGGTGAGAACAACACCGGCCTCCTTGCAAAGCTGCCAGGTTCGTTTGGCGGTGCCGGGCATGGTGTTCAGGCTGACAAAGTAGCCTCCCTTGGGATCCACCCAATTGGCAAAGCCCAGGGGGGCGATTTCCCGGTTCAGATATTCCGATACTACCCGGAATTTCGGCGCCATGATAGCGGCGTGCTGCTTCATGATTTCCAAAGTATGGGCTTTGTCCTTCAGGAAACGCACATGACGGAGCTGATTCACCTTGTCATTGCAAATCATCTGGATGCCGTAGAGCTTGGAAAAATACTGTATGTTGGAAACGGACGCGGCCATACAGCTGATGCCGCCGCCGGCAAAGGTAATCTTGGAGGTGGAAGCAAATTCGTAAACCATGTCAGCATTCCCGGCCTCCCGGCATAAGGAGAGGATGTCGGGGAAGGGGACATATTCGCCTTCAAATTCGTGAATAGCGTAGGCGTTGTCCCAGACAACGGCAAAATCCGGAGCGGCGGCCTTCAGATTCGCAAAGCGGCGGATGGTATCGTCGCTGAAGATAATGCCGTCGGGGTTGGAATACTTGGGAACGACCCAAACCATTTTCACGGCGGGATCCTTCACATATTCCTCAATTATGTCCATATCCGGCCCGGAGGGGGTCATGGGAACGGTGACCAGTTCCGCACCGAAAAACTCACCAATTTTGAAATGCCGGTCGTATCCTGGGGAGGGGCAGAGAAACTTGACCTTTTCCTCCCGGCACCAGGGACGTTCGCTGTGCGCGAGCCCGTGGGAATAGGCCCGGGAAACAAGGTCAAACATCAGGTTCAGAGATGCCGCGCCGCCTACAAAAACTTCCTCCGGGCGGCAGCCCAGCACATCCGCCCAGTAGGCCCTGGCACAGGGAAGCCCGGCCAGCTCGCCATAGTTTCTGGAATCAATATCTCCGTCAAAGCAGTCTTCAGGAGACTGAACCGCATTCAGGATACCGCTGACAAGATCAAGCTGAGCTTTTGAAGGCTTTCCGCGGGCCATATTCAGCTTCAGATCCTGAGCCTGACAGCGACGGTATTCAGCCAGAACTTCGGTGTACTTTTGTTCCAGCTGGGATTTGGTCATGCAAGAATAAGGGGCCATATCCATCATCCTTTCGGGGATTTCTCTTAATTTGCCTGGCTCATTATACGCTCAGAAGTTAAAAAATGCAAGATTCAATTGCTGAAAAATTCATTTTCTAAAAAACAATTTCAATATTTTGGAGATATATACAAAAGTGAACAGCCTGCCGGACTAATTTTGAACAGTTTCACTGCTTGCTTTTTGCCCGGAGGTGGCATAAAATCATACATATAATTACGGGATTTTTTAGGATTATCCCGCTGATATTTTAAAAACAGCCGCAAATTCAATGGGATTTTGTTTCCATCTTTCTGGATTCAGGGAAAGGACGTATGGGCATGGGTGATATTCTGAACGTACCCGAGATTTTTGGCAGCGATGTGTTTAACGAGTCTGTGATGCAGCAAAGACTTCCTCAACGCGTTTTTCTGGCGTGGAAGGACTGCAGGACCAACGGAACACAGCTTTCCCTGGATGCAGCAAATGAAATTGCCGAGGCCATGAAGGTCTGGGCCATTGAAAAGGGTGCGACCCACTATACCCATTGGTTCCAGCCCATGACGGGAATTACTGCGGAAAAGCATGATTCCTTCATCAGCCCCACCGGGGACGGCAGGGTGATTATGGAGTTCTCCGGCAAGGAGCTTGTCCGGGGAGAACCGGATGCCAGCTCCTTCCCCTCCGGCGGCCTGCGGGCCACCTTCGAGGCCCGGGGCTATACGGCCTGGGATCCCACCTCCTGCGCCTTTGTCAAGGACGGAAGCCTGTATATTCCCACCTGCTTTTTCTCCTACAACGGGGAGTCGCTGGACAAGAAAACGCCGCTTCTGCGCTCCATGGAGGAGGTTTCCCGGGAGGCGGTGCGGATTCTGAGGCTGTTCGGGGACACGGAAACCCGGCGTGTGATTCCCTGCGTCGGCGCGGAGCAGGAATATTTTCTGCTGCCCAAGGACCTGTATGCCCAGCGGGAGGATCTCCGGCTTACCGGAAGAACCCTTTTCGGCGCCCATGCTCCCAAGGGTCAGGAGTTGGACGATCACTATTTTGGAACCATCCGAACCCGGGTATCCTTGTTTATGAAGGATCTGGATGAGCAGCTGTGGCGGCTGGGCATTCTGAGCAAGACAAAGCACAACGAGGGCGCTCCCTGCCAACATGAGCTGGCTCCCATTTACACCGATGCCAACACGGCCTGCGATGACAACCAGCTGATTATGGAAATCATGAAGAAATGCGCCGCCAAGCATAACCTGGTGTGCCTGCTTCATGAAAAGCCCTTCGCTGGGGTCAACGGCTCCGGAAAGCACAACAACTGGTCGCTGGCCACGGATTCCGGAAAGAATCTGTTCAGCCCCGGGAAAACCCCCAGACAGAACGCCCAGTTTCTGGTTTTCCTCGCCGCGTTTATTCAGGGCGTGGACGAATACCAGGATTTCCTCCGGTGCACGGTTGCCTCCGCCGGGAATGACCACCGGCTGGGGGGAGGCGAAGCGCCTCCCGCCATCGTGTCCATTTTCCTGGGGGATGAGCTGAACGCCGTGGTGGATTCCATCATTAACGGCACAAATTACAAAGAGCCGGAGAAAAGCCTGCTGCGCATCGGTGTGGATGTGCTGCCAGCCATTCCCAAGGACACCACGGATCGGAACCGAACCAGCCCCTTGGCATTCACCGGCAATAAATTTGAGCTGAGAATGCTGGGCTCCTCCCAGTCCATCGCTGGGCCCAATATTGCCCTGAATACCATCATGGCCGAGGAACTGAGCCGTTTTGCCGACAGCCTGGAAAAGGCGGAGGACTTTGACGCTGCGCTGCAGACCATGGTTTCCAGAGCGCTCCTGGAGCACAGGAGGATCATCTTTGAGGGCAACGGATATTCGGATGCCTGGAAGGCGGAGGCTGCCCGCCGTGGACTGAGCAATTTGCCCTCCACCGCCGAGTGCCTGCCAACCTACGTCAGTCCGAAAAATATCGAACTGGTGGTTCGGCACGGTATATTCACAGAAAATGAGTTCCGCGCCCGATATGCCATTCATCTGGAGTCCTATAACAAAATCGTGCATATTGAAGGAAGAACCATGGTGGATATGGCTGTGCAGCAGATCCTCCCCGCCGCGCTGCGGTACACCCGGTCCCTTTGCGAGACAGTCAAGGCAAAGGAGGATTTGGGAATGCCCTGCAAGGGAGAGACCGCGCTCATCCGGCAGCTTTCCAACCACACGGAGAAGCTCTGTGACGCCATTGAGGGGCTGAAAAAGGCGCTGGCGGGGCTTCCTCAGGAGGTACAGGCCGCCGCGGCGGGCTGCCGCAACCGGGTGATTCCTGCCATGCAGGCGGTGCGGGCAGAGGCGGACGCCCTGGAGGAACTGACGGACAAGAGCTGCTGGCCCTATCCCACCTATTCGGATCTGCTGTTTTATTGAGATAACACAGGGCGCTTCTTCAGGGAGGCGCCCTGTGTTTATGCGATGTTGATATTCTTGACAGAATCCTGTATAATAGTTTCAGTACAAAAAATCCCGTGCTGACGGGCGAAAAAAGACAAAGGAGTAGGCACCATGGACGAAATCAAGCAGGCATTTCTCACCGGCGAACGGGCCCTGTTTCAGGGACGGGAGCTGCAAATTACGGATACCATTTTCGACGACGGCGAGTCGCCGCTGAAGGAGAGCCGGAATATTTCCCTGGAGGGGAGTATGTTCAAGTGGAAATACCCCCTGTGGTACGCAAAAGATATCACCGTTCGGGACAGCGCCTGGTTTGAAATGGGCCGCGCAGGTGTATGGTATACCGAGAGGATCGCTGTGGAGGACTGTGCCATTGAAGCGCCCAAGAATTTCCGCCGCTGTAAGGATGTGACGCTGCACAATGTATCCTTCTCCAACGCAGCGGAAACCCTGTGGAATTGCGAGGGGGTGACCATGGAGCGGGTCACCGCCAAGGGCGACTACTTCGCCATGAACTGCCGGGATATGGCTGTTCGGGATTTGACGCTTTATGGCAATTACTCCTTTGACGGGGTAAAGAACGTGGAGGTTCACAATTCCCGGCTTCTGTCCAAGGACGCATTCTGGAACAGCGAGAATGTGACGGTATACGATTCCTTCCTCTCCGGAGAGTATCTTGGCTGGAATTCCAAAAATCTGACGCTGGTGAACTGTACCATCGAAAGCCTGCAGGGAATGTGCTACATTGAAAACCTGGTGCTGAAAAACTGCCGCCTGCTCAATACGACCCTGGCTTTTGAATACTCCACGGTGGATGCGGAAATTGTGAGCAGGGTGGACAGCGTGCTGAATCCCTCCGGCGGCATCATCCGCGCGGAGGAAATCGGGGAGTTGATTCTCCAGGCGGACAAGGTGGATCTTTCCAAAACGCAGATCCAATGCCCCAGGGTGCTGCGCAGAAGCTCCCGGAATCCCGGTGTCTGACTGCCGTACGGGAGGAAACAGGATGGAATTTTGCTTTGACCGTCCGGTGGACAGAAGGAACACAGGCTCTCTGAAATGGGATGTACAGGATGGGGAGCTTCCCATGTGGGTGGCGGATATGGATTTCCAGACCGCGCCCGCCGTCCGGGAGGCCATCCGGGCCAGGGCGGAACACGGTATATTCGGCTATTCCATTGTGCCGGAGGAATGGTACCGGGCGTATATTTCCTGGTGGAAGAACCGCCATGGTTTTGGCATGGAGCGGGATTGGCTGATTTTCTGCACCGGTGTGGTGCCGGCTATCTCCAGCATGGTGCGAAAGCTGACGACGCCTGCGGAAAAGGTTCTTCTGATGACGCCGGTATACAACATCTTCTTCAATTCGATCCTGAACAACGGGCGTCAGGTGCTGGAAAGCAGGCTTGTCTACGACGGGACGGAGTATCATATTGATTTTGAGGACCTGGAGCGGAAGCTGGCCGACCCCCAGACAACTCTGATGCTCCTGTGCAATCCCCATAACCCCATCGGGAAAATCTGGGACCGGGAAACCCTGGAGCGGATCGGTATGCTTTGCCGGAAGCACCATGTAGTGGTGGTTTCCGATGAAATCCACTGTGATCTGACGGCTCCCGGCCGGGATTATGTACCCTTTGCTTCGGTATCGGAGGATTGCAGGGACAACAGTGTCACCTGTATCGCGCCCACCAAGGCCTTCAACATCGCGGGACTCCAGACCGCTGCCGTCTGTGTTCCCAACCCTGTTCTGCGGCACAAAGTGTGGCGGGGGCTGAACACGGATGAGGTGGCGGAGCCAAACGCCTTCGCGGTGGATGCTGCCATCGCGGCCTTTACCAAGGGCGGGGAGTGGCTGGATGCCCTCAGGGTCTATCTGGAGGATAACAAGACCCTCGTAAAGGAATTTGTGAAGCGGGAGCTGCCCGGGCTTCATGTGGTTCCCTCGGAGGCGACCTACCTGCTGTGGGTGAACCTGGGAAGCAGAGAGACCTCCGCCGAGGATGTGGCGGAGTTTATCCGCAGGAAAACCGGACTGTACCTCTCTGCCGGGAATCCCTTCGGCGGGGACGGCGGGAGATTCCTCAGGCTGAACGCTGCCTGCCCGCGAACGGTTCTGGAGGACGGCCTTTCCAGGCTGAAGGAAGGAATCGAGGCCTGGGAGGCAAAATAGAATTAAGGCAACACCGCACAATTGCGTCATCGGATCTCAGCGGATCTTTTGCACCATTTCTGCAGTTTCAAAAACGGGAAATACATACAGTATTCCCCCGTTTTTGAAACTTTGAACTGGCACAAAATCTCTCGCTGAGCTTCCTTGCCGAATTATGCGGTGTAGCCTTAAGCCCTGGGATAACCTGCGTGCAGGTTATCCCAGGGCTTGCTGATAAAAATGGAATCAGCCGCAGAGGGCGGCGCACTCCTGGGCAACGGAGGCTTCGCAGCTGCGCATGGCGAGAATTGTTTTTTCCAGAGTGTCGTCCAGGCTCCATCCCAGCCGGGCCGCGCCCTCCTGAATGACGTCCCGGGAGCAGCCTGCGGCGAATTTCTTGTCCTTGAACTTCTTCTTCAGACTGGAAAGCTCCATGTCCATGACGCTCTTGCTGGGACGCATCCGGGCGGCGGCGCCGATGAGGCCCGTCAGCTCGTCCACAGCAAACATGACCTTTTCCATCTGGTGGATCGGCTCCACATCCACGCAGATACCGTAGCCATGGGAGCAGATGGCGTGAACCATTTCCGCACTGACGTTGATTTCAGCGAGGAGCTCCGGAGCCTTTTTGCAGTGCTGCTCCGGATAGTTTTCAAAATCCACGTCGTGGAGCAGCCCGCACAGGGCCCAGAAGTCCGCATCCGTGCCGTAGCCAAGCTCGTTGGCGTACCAGCGCATGACGCCTTCCACGGTCAGGGCGTGGAGAATGTGGAAAGGTTCTTTGTTATACTTGGTAAGCAGAGTCAGGGCCTGCTCACGGGTTATGGTCAGATTCATGGTATCCCTCCAAAACAGAAATATACTTCAGAATCTCCGAACAAATCGTCTGCCGCCGAGCTCCGGATTTATGCCCCGCCTGCGCCTTGAAAACAGAAAACCCAAATGGGATTCCCCGTTTTCGCATCTTGTAACCGGACAGAATTCTTCGCTCTCAGCTTCCGCCGAATTATTTCAGAGTTTTCCTTATTCTACGACCGGAAGAGAGCTTTGTCAACTGCGCCCTGGACAAAATGGAAAGCATGAAGGGCAATTGTAATTCAGATTGCCTGCTTTCTTCAATGAGCCTTGAGAAAAATTTTCTTTTGAGTCTTAAGAAAATTTCCCTTTCCTCTTGCATTTTGTTCGATTATAGGATAAAATATATGCGCTCAAGCTGTGTAAACAAATCGCCCCCTTTTTGGGTGGTATTTTAGGAGGATCAATCATATGATTTCTGCAGGTGAATTTAGAAACGGCGTTACCTTTGACATGGACGGCAAGGTCATGCAGGTCGTGGAGTTCCAGCATGTCAAGCCCGGCAAGGGAGCCGCTTTTGTCCGTGTGAAGATGAAGAATGTCATCACCGGCGCCGTGACCGAGACCAGCTTCAACCCCAGTGCCAAGTACCCCACCGCGTTCGTGGAGCGCAAGAAGATGGAGTATTCCTACAATGACGGCTCTCTGTACTACTTCATGGACAGCGAGACCTACGAGCTGGAGCCCATCGACGCTTCCGTTCTGGACGATTCCTTCCGGTTCGTCAAGGAGAACGACACCTGCGTGATCATGAGCTATAAGGGCAAGGTGTTCGGAGTAGAAGCCCCCAACTTTGCGGATCTGGTGGTCACCAAGACCGAGCCCGGCTTCGCCGGCAATACCGCCACCAACGTGACCAAGCCTGCCACCGTGGAGACCGGCGCGGAAATCAAGGTGCCCCTGTTCATCAACGAGGGCGACAAGATTCAGATCGACACCCGCACCGGCGAGTATCTGGGCCGTTCCAAGGCTTAACTAATTAAGGAGAAGCATTATGACGATTTCTGAAAAGTCCGCCTACCTGAAGGGCCTGATGGAGGGCCTGAAGCTCAGCACGGAGTCCGACGAGGGCAAGATGATCGCTGCCATGGTGGACCTGCTGGGGGATATGGCCAAGAAGATTACCGATATCGAAGATACCACCATTGCCATCTCCGACGAGCTGGATGAGATCGAAGAGGATCTGGACGCCATCGAGGACTTCATCATGGATGAGGATGAGGATGACGACGATTTCTATGACGACGACGAGGACGAGGACGATGACGAGGACTGGGACGACGATGACGAGGACTGGGACGACGATGACGAGGAGTTCGAAGAGGGCTTCGACTTCGGAGATGAGGACTCCACCATCTATGAGGTGGAATGCGCCTGCGGCAACATTATCGACTTTGACGAGGAAACCCTGGAGAAGGGCAGCATCGTCTGCCCCAACTGTGGCGAGACCCTGGAGTTCTCCGTGGAGGATGTAGAGGAGTAAACTGTTTTCCCAGTTACCGCGGCTTCGGCCGCGGTAACTTTCCTCCTGTGGAAGATTCTACTTGACAGATATAAGAAAAGGTGATACAATACGCCTCGTGGTGAGGATGTTCACCCGTGGTTTCCATGGGCCTTTAGCTCAGTTGGTCAGAGCCTCCGGCTCATAACCGGATAGTCCCGG
>CAMFFO010000030.1 GCA_945949735.1 uncultured Clostridia bacterium
CCACGACCAGTGTGCGCACTGGTCTCGCAATGACAGCATTTTTTTAAACACCAATTTGTCTGCTGCCGGGAAAGGGCGGGGTGCGTTTGGGGGGAATGGTGTCGGATACTTTGCCGGGATTCCCCGCCGGATTCGCTGGTTTTCCCTTTTTGGCAGCCGTACAATAATTCTACATCGCACCGAGGGAGGAAGGGCAATGCAATGCCAGAAGCTGAAAACCTATATGGAGACCGGGCGTGTCGTGTTTCTTCCCGCCCGCTCCATCCGCCCAAATCCGGCCCAGCCCCGGAGGGTATTCCGGGAGGAAGCACTGAAAGAACTGTCCGAATCCATTCTGCGCCACGGGATCCTCCAGCCCCTGTCCGTGCGGCGTGTCCAGGGGGGCTATGAACTGATCTGCGGGGAGCGGCGGCTCCGGGCGGCCCAGATGGCGGGACTGACGGATGTGCCCTGCATCCTCATGCAGATGGACGACCGGGAATCCGGCATGACCGCCATGGTGGAGAATCTTCAGCGGCAGGACTTAGACTTTGTGGAGGAGGCCCAGGGCATTTCCCGGCTCATGGGGCAATTCGGCATGAGCCAGGAGCAGACCGCAAGACTGCTGGGCAAGAGCCAGAGCGCGGTGGCCAACAAGCTGCGGCTGCTGCGGCATTCCCAGCCGGTTCTGGAGGCCCTGCGCCAGGCGGAGCTGACGGAGCGCCACGCCCGGGCCCTGCTGAAGCTGCCGGACGAGGACGCGAAGCTGCGGGCCATCGCCGAAATTTCCCGGCAGGGCATGAGCGTGGCCCGGACGGAAAGCTATGTGGAGAGCCTGCTGGCCCAGCCCCGGGAGAAGGAGGCCAGGGCCAACGTGGCGGCCTTCCTCAATACCCTGACCCAGTCGCTGGCGAAAATCCAGCTCTCCGGCATCGGGGCGGTTTCCGAGCGAAGGGAGACCGACAGCCAGATCGTCCTGACCATCACCATCCCCAAATAAAAGCTACCCCGCGCCCAACCCAGGGCGCGGGGAAGCTGCGGTTTGACAGAAGGAAAAATTGGTGTTTGATAAAATGCTGTCATTGCGAGCCAGTGCGCTTGAGTGGCGTGGCAATCCCCTTACTTAGTGGGGAAATGTACCGAAAAGTACTCGGGAAAATGGGAGTCACTGCGATTTTTGGTGGTAATCGTTACCTGGTTCCTTTCAACCGGGGGATTGCCACACCAGTCTGCGGACTGGTTCGCAATGACAGTGTATACTCGACAAACACCAATTTGCCGGATTCGGGAATTCAAAAAAACAGCAGCGACATCCAGGTGACCACGTTCTGGCCGTACTGGAACTCCATACCGCACTGCTCCAGCACAGGGATCACGTTGATGCCGTGGCTCTCCACGCAGGGGTGCATTTTGTCCGGATGGCGGCAGGGGAGGCCGTCCAGAATGGCGCAGCGGTCACAGATGGCACAGGCCTCGGTGGAGAGGATGTAGGGGTTCACGCCCTGGGCTTCCAGAAGGGCTCCCACCTGATTGGTGATTTCCTCATGGGCGGGGCGGGTGGCAAGGGTTTCGTCCAGATCCGCGATGTCCGCTACCTCGGTGATGGTGGCGATCATCAGGCAGTTTTCATAGCGCCCGCACCGCTCCCGGCATTGCGGAACGCTGCCCACTCCCGGGGGACAGGCCCAGGATTTCCCATACATGGGGCACTCGCACTCACAAATGGTACGGATGCGCTCTGAAAACTCCAGCGCCGCCGGGTCAATAAAAAAGTATCCGTACAACGGCAGCTCCGCCAGCTGCTGCTCCAATAGCTCCCGATTCATTTGAATTCCTCCATGATTCTTTGGCATCCTTCCAGAATATCCTCCCAGGCCGCTGCAAAGTCTCCGGTATACCAGGGGTCGGCAACGTCCCGATGAAGCAGCGGCCGGATTTTCTCCGGATCGTGGGGGAGCATTCGCTGTAAATACCGCAGATTGCTCCTGTCCATGTAGTAGATTCGGTCAAAATGCCGGTAGTCCTCCATTGTGATCTGCCGCGCCCGGTGCCCTTCGCAGGGGACTCCGTGCTTTTGCAGCTCCCGCCGGGCCGGTGGGTACAGCCCGTTTCCGATCTCCTCCCGGCTCACCGCCCGGGAAGCGATCTCAAACTCCCCCTCCCTGCCCGCCTGACGGACAAGCTCCTTCAGAACAAACTCCCCCATGGGACTTCGGCAGATATTGCCGTGGCACACGAATAGTATTTTCGTCATGGCAGATGCCTCTTCTTTCTTGGCTTCTTCCTACATTGTAGCACACGGGCGTTCCGATTTCCATTGCAATTCTCATATTTTGTGGTGTGTTGGAGCTTCTGCCGGGAATAGAGAAGGGAGAGGGGCGGTTGGCCCCTCTCCCTTTATGAAAGAGATTCCCACGACCAGTGTGCGCACTGGTCTCGCAATGACAGCTTTTTCAAACACCGATTTGTCGTACTGCTGAGTTAACCCGATAAGCACAATTTCAAATAATCCCCGGAGGGGATACCATAACTGTCCACTGTCCACTTTCCACTGTCCACTGGAGCGAAGCGACAAACCCCAATTTGTCAGCGGGCTTTCAGAAGAAGATCGCGGCGGCGGAAGGGGACAATGAATCCCATAGAATGAAACAAAATTCCAGGGTAGCAAAAAAATGGGAAAAACGGGCCATATTTTTGTGAAAAACCGAAAAAAAGCCGGAAATGGGGCGGGATGTGTTGACAAACCGTAAATTTTGGATTAACATTCCATGTAGAGCGCTGCCCCTCTGATTCCATGGTGAGTAATTCCTTCGTTGTCTGGATCGGGTGTCCCTTCGTGCGGTAAAGGTTTGCGTTACTGTCCGGCGGGCTGGAGGGGCCTGCTTTTTTATTTCCGGTTGTTCTTTGCTGACAACAAATGAGGATACACAATATTTATCAGGAGGAAAAAGAAACATGAAAAAGATTCTCTCTCTGGCTCTGGTTCTGGTGATGCTGCTGAGCTTTGCCGCTTGCGGCAGCAAGAGCGAACCTGCTGCCGCATCCAAGGATGTGAAGTTGGGCTTCATTTTCCTGCACGACGAGAACTCCACCTATGACCTGAACTTCATGAATGCTGCCAAGGAGGCCTGCGAAGCCCTGGGCCTTTCCGAGGACCAGTACCTGTTCCGCACCAACATCCCCGAGGGCCAGGAGTGCTATGACGCCGCCTGCGAGCTGGCCGACGCCGGCTGCAACATCATCTTCGCCGACTCCTTCGGCCATGAGGACTACCTGATCCAGGCTGCCAAGGAGTTCCCCGAGGTGCAGTTCTGCCACGCCACCGGCACCAAGGCTCACACCGAGGGCCTGAGCAACTACCACAATGCTTTCGCCGCCATCTACGAGGGCCGGTACCTGGCCGGTGTGGCCGCGGGCCTGAAGCTCAACGAGATGATCGAAGCCGGTGAGTTCACCGCCGAGGAGGCCAAGATGGGCTATGTGGGCGCCTTCACCTACGCCGAGGTGGTTTCCGGCTACACCAGCTTCTACCTGGGCGCCAAGTCTGTCTGCCCCAGCGTGACTATGGAGGTCACCTTCACCGGTTCCTGGTACGATGAGACCGCCGAGAAGGAAGGCGCCAACAAGCTGATCCAGAACGGCTGCAAGCTGATCTCCCAGCACGCCGACTCCATGGGCGCTCCCACTGCCTGCGAGACCGCCGGTGTGCCCAACGTCTCCTACAACGGCTCCACCGTGTCCGCCTGCCCCAACACCTTCATCGTGTCCAGCCGCATCAACTGGGCTCCCTACTATGAGTATGTGGTCAACTGCGTCCGCAGCGGCGAGGCCATTGCCGCCGACTGGACCGGCACCATCGCCACCGGTTCTGTGGTGCTGACCGATGTGAACGAGCAGGCAGCTGCTGCCGGCACCGCCGAGAAGATCGCCGAGGTCAAGGCTGAAATCGAGGCCGGCAACATCCATGTGTTCGACGTCACCACCTTCACCGTCAGCGGCGACAATGTTAAGCCCACTCTGACTGTGGATGCCGAAGGCCATGTGACCTCCTACCTGGCCGACGTGGACACCGATGCCGACTACACCGGGGATACCGAGGTTGTGGAGAACGGCTACTTCAACGAGTCCGCCAAGCGCTCCGCTCCCTACTTCGATCTGTCCATCGACGGCATCACCCTGCTGGACGTGGCGTTCTAACTTGAGAGAGAAATCCTGGGAGGCCCCTTTTTGGGGCTTCCCATTCTCTGCTGTAAAGGGCAGCGCAGTAAATCTGCCGCGCTGCCCTTTGCGGCAGAAAACGATCAATTGGTGTTTGCCGAGATGCCACCGTAGGGGCGGCTATTAGCCGCCCGCTTTTGTTTCGTCAACAAAAGTGCTTCCGTTTATCGGAAACGCTCAGAAACTTGAACGTTTTCGGGCGGCTAATAGCCGCCCCTACGGTAGCAATGCAACGTGTTTGGAAATCTACAAATACCAATTTATCGGTTCCTTTCCAGACTACAAATAAGGAGTGATCCCGTTGGAAAACAGTACCGCAGTGGTGAAGATGCGCAACATCACCAAACGGTTCGGCCCGGTTCTGGCCAATGACCGGGTGTGGCTGGATATCTACAAGGGGGAGATCCTTGCCCTGCTGGGGGAAAACGGCAGCGGCAAGACAACCCTCATGAATATGCTCTCCGGCATTTACTTCCCGGACGAGGGGCAGATCTTCATCAATGAGGAGGAGGCGGTGATCCGCTCCCCCAAGGATGCTTTCCGCTACGGCATCGGTATGATCCACCAGCACTTCAAGCTGGTGGATGTGCTGACCGCCGCCGAGAACATCGTCCTGGGGCTGAAGGAGCCGGGGCGGCTGGACATGGACAAGGTGGCCGAGAAGGTGAAGCGGATCTGCGACGCCTACGGCTTTGACGTGGATCCCTATCAGAAGATCTACAATATGTCCGTCTCCCAGAAGCAGACCGTGGAGATCGTGAAGGTGCTCTACCGGGGCGCGGACATCCTGATCCTGGACGAGCCCACCGCTGTGCTGACCCCCCAGGAGACCGAGAAGCTCTTCGCGGTGCTGCGGAATATGCGTGACGATGGGAAAGCCATCGTCATCATCACGCACAAAATGCACGAGGTGGAGGAGCTGTCCGACCGTGTGGCGATCCTGCGCCATGGCCAGTTTGTGGGCGATATGCTGACGAAGATGACCAATGCCCAGGAGATGACCAACATGATGGTGGGCCGTCCGGTGACGCTGAACATCGAACGCCCCGACCCTGTGAACCCCAAGCCCCGGATCGAAGTGGAGGGGCTTACCGTCCGGGATCCCGAGGGAACGGTCAAGCTGGACAATGTGAGCTTCACCGCGTGCAGCGGCGAGATCCTGGGCATCGCGGGCATCTCCGGCTGCGGCCAGAAGGAGCTTCTGGAGGCCATTGCCGGTCTGCAGCCCGCGGAGAAGGGCAGTATCCGCTATGTTACGGACGACGGCGTCCGGGAGGAGCTCATCGGAAAGGATCCCTTAAGCATCGCCGATATGGGCGTTTGTCTGTCCTTTGTTCCGGAGGACAGGCTTGGCATGGGTCTGGTGGGCAGCATGGATCTGACGGACAATATGATGCTCCGCTCCTTCCGCAGGGGCCGCTCCTTCTTCACCGACCGGAAGAATCCCCGGGTTCTGGCGGAAAAGGTGGTCAAGGATCTGGAGGTCAATACCCCCGGCGTTTCCACCCCCGTCCGGCGGCTGTCCGGCGGAAATGTCCAGAAGGTGCTGGTGGGCCGGGAGATTTCCTCCGCTCCCAGTGTGCTGCTGACCGCCTACGCGGTGCGGGGACTGGACATCAACTCCTCCTACACCATCTATGACCTGATCAACCAGCAGAAAAAGTCCGGCGTGGCTGTGATTTTCGTGGGCGAGGATCTGGATGTGCTGCTGGAGCTGTGCGACCGGATCCTGGTGCTCTGCGGCGGGAAGGTCAGCGGCATCGTGGAGGGCCGGGGAGCCTCCAAGCCCGAGGTTGGCATGATGATGACACGTCTGGGAGGGAAAACCAATGGCTAACAAATCCGGCAGGAGCGTCCTGCATATTTCCAAACGGGGAGCCCTTCCCTGGTATGCCGCCTGGGCCATCCGGGGCGCGGCCATTGTGCTGGCGCTGATCGTAAGCGGCGTGTTCACCGCCGCACTCACCGGACTGAATCCCCTTGGGGTTTACGCCGCCATGATTCAGGGAGCCTTCGGCACGGAGCGGAAGGTCTGGATCCTGGGTCAGAATCTGGCGATCCTGCTGTGCGTTTCTCTGGCGGTGACCCCCGCGTTCAAAATGCGGTTCTGGAATGTGGGCGGCGAGGGCCAGATCCTGATCGGCGGCCTGGCCACCGCGGCCTGCATGATCCTGCTGGGGGACAAGATCCCCAACTGGCTGCTGATAATCGTGATGGTGGTGTCCAGCGTCCTGGCAGGAGCCATCTGGGGCGGGATCCCCGCCATCTGCAAGGCCAGGTGGAATACCAACGAAACATTGTTCACCCTGATGATGAACTATGTGGCGACCCAACTGGTGGCCTTCATGGTCATCGTTTGGGAGGTGCCCAAGGGCGCGGGCAAAATCGGTATCATCAACCAGAACACCGAGGCGGGATGGCTGCCCCAGATCGGAAGCTACAAATATCTGCTGAATATTCTGGTGGTGGCTGCGCTGACGGTGGTCATGTATTTCTACCTGACCCGGTCCAAGCAGGGCTACGAGATTTCCGTGGTTGGCGAAAGCGAGCGCACCGCCCGGTATGTGGGCATCAAGGTGGGCAAGGTGATCGTGCGCACCATGATGATCTCCGGCGGACTGTGCGGCCTGGCGGGCCTGCTGCTGGTGGGCGGAACGGATCATACCATTACCACCACCATTGCCGGAGGCCGGGGCTTTACGGCGGTCATGGTGGCATGGCTGGCCAAGTTCAACCCCTTTACCATGGTGTTTACCAGCTTCCTGCTGGTGTTTTTGAGCCGGGGCGCCAGTGAGATCACCACCATCTACGGTCTGAACCATTCCTTCGGCGACATTCTCACGGGAATCATTCTGTTTTTCATCATCGGAAGCGAGTTCTTCATCAACTACCGGCTGAGCTTCCTGAAAAATACCGGGAAGGGGGAATAAACCATGTTTGATTTCGTATCCTTTTTTCCCCGGGCGGTAATGCAGGGCATCCCCTTGCTTCTCGGCGCCACCGGCGAAACCCTGACGGAGAAATCCGGCAACCTGAACCTGGGTATTCCGGGTATCATGTATGTGGGCGGCATCTGCGGCGTCATCGGCGCGTTCTTTTATGAGCAGAGCGGAAATGTCAATGGGATCCTCGCGGTGTTGATCCCGCTGCTCTGCTGTATGCTGGGGTCGCTCCTGATGGGCCTGCTGTACTGCTTCCTGACGGTGACCCTCCGGGCCAATCAGAATGTGACCGGCCTCGCCATGGCCACCTTCGGTGTGGGCTTCGGCAATTTCTTCGGCGGGTCATTGATCAAGCTCACCGGCAGCGACGTGCCCTCCATCGCCCTGTCCGCTACCAGCAGCTACTTCAGGCAGAGCCTGCCCTTCGCGGAGAAGCTGGGGGCCTTCGGCAAGATGTTCCTTTCCTACGGGTTCCTGGCGTATCTTGCCATCGTCATTGCGCTGGTTTCCTCTTATGTCCTGAAGCGCACCCGGGTGGGATTGCAGCTGCGGGCCGTGGGGGAAAGCCCCGCCACGGCGGACGCTGCGGGCATCAACATCACCCGCTACAAATTCGTGGCAACCTGTGTGGGCAGCATGATCGCTGGCCTGGGCGGACTGTACTATGTCATGGACTACGCCTGCGGCGTCTGGTCCAACGATGCCTTCGGCGACAGAGGGTGGCTGGCCATTGCGCTGGTGATCTTTACCATCTGGCGGCCCAACGTAGGGATCCTGTCCTCCATCCTCTTCGGCGGACTGTACATTCTGTACCTGTTCATCCCCACAGGCACCAATCTGGCCGTGAAGGAGCTGTACAAGATGCTTCCGTATCTCGTGACCATTGTGGTGCTGATTGTCAGCAGTATGCGCAACAAACGGGAAAATCAGCCCCCCGAGAGCCTGGGCGTGCCCTACTTCCGGGAGGAACGGTAAATACAAAAACCGCAATCGGATTTTGGAAGTCCGATTGCGGTTTTTCAGTAGTGGACAGTGGAAAGTTGCCAGTGGACAGTTAAGGAGTCCCTTCGGGACAATTCGTTAGAACGGATCGACAAATTGGTGTTTGACGTTCTTTGCTGTCATTGCGAGCCAGTGCGCACACTGGCGTGGCAATCCCCCAGTTGAAAGGAACCCGGTAACGACTTCCACCAAAAATCGCGGCCAATCTCAATCTTCTTGGAAGTTTTCGGAACATTTCTGCTCTATCCGGGGGATTGCCACACCAGTCTGCGGACTGGTTCGCAATGACAGATAATTGTGGACGCGAGGCGACAAACACCAATTTGTCGTGCGGCGGAGACGGATGAATGTATGAAAAAACCGCAATCGGGCGATGCGATTGCGGTTTTGTGATGTGCGGGCATCAGGGCTGGGGGCGGAAGGTGATTTCGCCGGTTTCGGGGTTCATGGCATCTACAATGGCCAGGGACTCCAGATGGTAGCCCAGGTTCCGGATGACTTTTCCTCCGATCTGGAAGCCCTTTTCCACGGCGATGCCCAGGCCCTCGATGGTGGCTCCGGCGGACTCGGCAATGGAGATCAGACCTTGAAGGGCGCAGCCGTTGGCGAGGAAATCGTCGATGATCAGCACATGATCCTCAGGGCCGAGGAATTTCTTGGACACGATGACCTGATTCTTGTTCTTGTGGGTGAAGGACTCCACCTCCGCCACATACATTTCACCCTCGATGTTGATGGATTTGGATTTCTTGGCGAATACCAGGGGGACGCCGAACTCGTTGGCCACGGGGTAGGCAATGGCGATGCCGGAGGCTTCGATGGTCAGCACCTTGGTGACGGGCCTGTCCGCGAAGCGGCGATGGAACTCCCGGCCGATCTCGTTGAGAAGGGCAATGTCCATCTGGTGGTTCAGGAAGCTGTCCACCTTCAGCACGTTGCCCGGCTTCACAATGCCGTCCCGGGCAATTCTCTCTTCCAGAAAATTCATGTGTATTACCTCCAAAATGATGGTTTGCAGGATGAAAAAGATAAATTGGTGTTTGAAATATAACGCTGTCATTGCGAGACCAGTGCGCACACTGGTCGTGGCAATCCCCCAGTTAGAGGGGAAATGTACCGAATAGTGCCTGAAAGAGTTGAAGTCGCCGCGATTTTTGGTGGTAATCGTTACCTGGTTCCATGGGGCCGGGGGATTGCCACGCCACTTAAGCGCACTGGCTCGCAATGACAGGCAATTTTGGACACAGCCCGACAAACTCCAATTTGTCGCGCGGAAGATATCAGGCGGCGTCGGTGACTTCGGTGGGCTCAGTGGTTTCCGTGGGCTGGGGCATCAGCTTATCGGGATTGTACACCAGGTCGTAGTAGTACTTCTCCCGGGCCTCCTTGGCGGCGGCCAGGTACTCCTGGGAGGCAGTGAGGCCATCCCCCACAATGGCCATGGTGCGGTCATAGGATTTTTCCGCCGAGGCAAATGTGGTATCGCTCAGCTCGTAAGCTTCCTTCCACTGATCCCGGGTTTCGGGGTCCAGGGGGAGAATGTTGTATTCCATCTTCCCATAGGTGGAGTGGCGGTTGACCCAGCAAGGGATCAGATCCACGCTCTCCAGGTAAACGCTGCCGTCGGAATATTTGCAGAAGGTGACGTTGAAGAGCACCCCATCCTCGGTATGGGCGGTGGAGATGCTGGAAATATTGCCCAGCCGCTGGTTGGATACGGCGTTGCCCATGGAGTACAGGCATACGGTCTTGTGCTCCGGATCCACGGTGCTCTCCAGCAGGGAGATGGGCTGAACCACGTGGGGATGGCCTCCGATGATCACGTCCAGCCCTAAGTCGCACAGCTTCTGGGAAATGGCCTTCTGCTGGTCGTTGGCGTAGGTCTGGTATTCCACGCCCCAGTGGATGTACATAATGGTGGCCTCCGCGCCGGCGGCTTCCATTTCCTGCAGGTAGCCGTCCACCTCTGTATAAAAGGCCTCCAGGTTGTCCGCGTGGAAGAAGTTGCAGATGCCGGTTTCGGAAATGTGGGGCATACCGTTGAGGGAGGGCGATCCTTCCGCGTTGACAGAGTAGGCGTAGGTATAGCAAAGCATACCGATCTTGATGCCGTTGATCTCCTGGATGGAATACTTGGGCTCGTCCGCACTCTTCATGGTGCCCAGGGTCACGAGCCCTGCGTCCCGGACGGTGTCAATGGTGCGCTTGTAGCCCACAAGCCCGGTATCGTAGCTGTGGTTGTTGGCGGTGAGGAGCATATCAAAGCCCGCGGTGCGCAGACCCGTCACAATCTCGTCGGGGCAGTTGAAGTTGGGGTAGCCGTGATAGGGATAGCCGTTGTCCGTGCCGCACAGGGTGGTCTCCAGGTTGGCCACAGCCAGATCCGCCGCGGAGGTATAGGGGCTGACGTAGCGGAAAATAGAGTCAAAATTATAGCTGCCGTCGGTCTGCAGGCCGGAGTCGATAACGGGCAGGTGCATGAGCACGTCTCCGGTGGAGGTGATGGTGGCGGTGCTGACCACGTGCTCCGGATCCGGAAGGGTGGGCTCGGTAGTGGCCTCGGTGGTGGGCTCGGTTTGCTCCGGGGAAGGCAGGGCAACGGAGCTTCCTCCGGTTTCCGGCTCCGGGATATGGTTGGGCAGGTCGAGGCACAGCCAGATCATCAGGCCGCTGCCTGCGGCAAACAGAAGAATCAGAATTACCAGCAAAACAATGACGCCGGTATTGCTGCGGGGGCTACGGGACATTCGGGAACCTCCTTTGGGTACGGGGTGGATTTCTTTCTGTGGGAAGAGAAATTGTAGTTTAGAGTTTTCAAGCACCTTACGTTGCCACCGTAGGGGCGGATATTATCCGCCCGAAACGTTCCGGTTTTTGAGCATTTCCGGTGAATGTGCGTGCTATCCATGCGGTAAGGGTGCGGGCGGATAATATCCGCCCCTACGGTGATAGTGCTGTAAACAACAATTTATCAGTTTGTTTGCCATTTATCGTCCAGCAGGTAGTGGACGGAATGGATGGGTTCCCCTTTCCTGGTATAGACCCGGGGGACCCGGCGGCTGATGCCGCAGACGAACTCGTAGTTGAAGCTGTCCGCCGCGGCGGCGATTTGCTCCATGGTGATCCGTTCCGCCCCGGAGCGGCCCACCAATACAACGGTATCGTCCAGGGTGACGCCGGGGATATGGGTGACATCCACCATCAGCTGATCCATACAGACCCGGCCCAGGATGGGCGCCTTCGCTCCCCGGATCAGCACATGGAATTTCCCGGAGAGGCTCCTGCGGTAGCCGTCGGCATAGCCTACGGGGATCGTTGCCACCACAGTGGGGCGGGATGTGACGAAGGTGCCGCCGTAGCTGATCTCCCTGCCGGCAGGCAGCAGCTTCAGGTGGGTAATCCGGCTGACCCACTGCAGAGCGGGCTCCAACGGGAGAAGCGCGGGAGAGACCTCGTCGCTGGGGTACATTCCGTAGGTGACGATACCGGAACGCACCATTTCATAGCGGCAGGGGAAATTCATGAGCCCTGCGGAATTGTCCAGGTGGCGGATGGGAATCTCCACCCCCCGCGACCGGAGCATGGCGTCGAAGGCGTCAAACAGGGCGGCCTGGCGGCGGGCCCGGGCCAGGTCAGAGCTGTCCGCCGTGGCAAAGTGGCTGAAGAGACCCTCGGCCCGCAGACCCGGCAGGGCAGCGATTTTCGCGCAGGTATCCGCCGATTCCTCAGATGCCTGAAAGCCGATGCGGCTCATGCCCGTATCCAGGGCAAAATGGAAGGGGGCGGTGACTCCTGCCTCCACAGCCGCCCGGGACAGGGCCAGGGCGTCGTCATAGCGGAAAACGGCCGGGCGAATCCCCAAGCGGACAGCCTCGCCGAAGGCGGCGGGAGGAGTGTGACCCAGGATCAGGATGGGATTTTCAATTCCAGACCGGCGAAGCTCCAGAGCCTCCAGCATGGAACTGACGCCGAAAAAGGCACATTTGTCCCGGAGCAGGTGGGCGATGGGGACGGCTCCGTGGCCATAGGCGTCGGCCTTGATGACTGCCATGACGGGAACCCCCGCTTTTTGACGGACGGCGTCGATATTATGGGTGATCGCATCCAGGTCGATGAGAACCCGGGTGTTGTCGTAATTCAATTGAATCATCTCGCTTAGACTGCATTTTATGTATTCTATCATAAATCCTCCCCAATGTAAACCGCAAAAACCCGGGATTGCGGGGATTGAGCTTATGTGGTAGAATAGATGGGAACCTATGGGAGGATAAATTGGTGTTTACCGAATTAACGCTGTCATTGCGAGCCAGTGCGCACACTGGCGTGGCAATCCCCCGGTTAGAGGGGAAATGTATCGAAAACGGACAAACGCCCTAACGAACCGTCCTGAATTGTTGGGGGATTGCCACACCAGTCTGCGGACTGGTTCGCAATGACAGTTCTTTTTTAGTGCGCTAAACAACAATTTATCGCTCCAACGGAGTGGGAAACGGATGGGAGGAAGCGCGGTGGAGCGGGAAGGAAACTATGCCATTCAGGCCAATCAGGCCAAGGCGCATTTTTTGAGCTATGATCAGGAGCGGCTGAAAAGAAAGCTGAATCTTCGGATGGACGAACGATGGCTGTACACGGCCCTTTTCGGGGTTCCCTATCGGATTCACCGGGAAACCGCGTCCATTGAGCGGTACAGGAATGGGCTGTGGCAGGACGCCAACTCCTTTGAGGAGGTTATGACCCTGCTGGATCTGGTTTGCGACAGCCGGGAGGACCGGAGACCCTCCGGGGAGTGGAAAAGTATGCAGTCCTTCGGCCTTCAGTTCCACCGTTCGCTGCTGGAGGACGTGGTGGATCCCTGGGCGGAGCGGTTTGCCGGGAACCCGGCAGGCTTTGCCGGGGCCTGCGAGGCCCTTGGGGGCACCCCTCTGAAACAGGGAGACGCGGCCTATGCCATTGAGGTCTTTGATGGGCTGCGGGTGGGAATCCAGCTTTGGATCGGGGATGAGGAATTTCCCTCCAGACTCAAGATCATGTGGGACAGCAATGCCCTGCAGTATCTGCGCTACGAAACCATGTACTTTGCCAAGTCCTTGCTGCTGCGGCTGCTGCTTGAGAACATGACAGGGGCTTGACAGATTGGGCTTTTACCTGCTATAATCACAAAACATGGTTAATGAGAACTGCCGGATCGCGTGGGAGCGATGAAGGGCTTTGAAACGCTCTCTTTCCCAAGGGAAAGGGGGAGTGCGCCCTTTTCCCGCCGCGTCCGGCTTTTTTGTTGTGCTGAAATGGAAAGATAAATTGGTGATTGACGCTTCGCCCTCAAGTTTCCTGTCATTGCGAACCAGTCCGCAGACTGGTGTGGCAATCCCCCAGTTGAATGGAACCAGGTAACGATTACCGCCAAAAATCGCAGGGGCTCCCACTCTGTTGGGCAATTGTCGATACATTTCCTCTCTGACCGGGGGATTGCCACGACCAGTGTGCGCACTGGTCTCGCAATGACAGCATTGTTTTCAAACACCAATATTATTGCTCCGGGGCCGGAGGCAGGATGAAATAAGGAGGATAAACAAATGAAACGACTGATTTGCTTTTTGCTGATTGCCTGCCTGCTGCTGGCCGGGTGTGGAAAGGCGCCGGAGGGTACGCAGACTTCCGCGCAGACCGCTGCGGAGGCCTCCACGGAGGCCTCCACGGAGGCTGCTTCGGAGACGGCCCCGGAAGAAACGCTTGTCAGCTTTACGGATGATCTTGGCCGGGAGCTGAGCATTCCGCAGCCGAAGCGTGTGGTAACCCTGATTGCCAGCTTTGCCGATGTGTGGTGCCTGGCCGGGGGCGCGGAGAGTCTGGTGGGGGTCACGAACGCGGTTTGGACCTACTATGACCTGCCGCTGCGGGAGGATGTGGTGAATCTGGGAACCGCCAAGGAGCTGAATCTGGAGGCCCTGATCGACTGCCAGCCGGAGCTGGTGCTGGCCAGCTGCGGAACTGACCGGGATGTGGAGCTGGAGGAAACCTTCGAGAAGATGGGAATCCCCGCGGCCTACTTCTCGGTGAACAGCTTTGAGGATTACCTACGGATGCTGGAGGTCTGCACGGAGCTGACCGGAAAGCCGGAAAACTATGGCGTCTACGGCCTGGATGTGCAGGAGGTCGTGGCCCGGGCCATCGCCCGGGCGGACGGCTCCCAGCCCCGGGTGCTGTATATCCGGGCCAGTGGGTCCAGCTGCAAGGTGAAGGGAAGCGCGGATACCGTTCTGGGGCAGATGCTCCGGAACCTGGGCTGCCGGAACATCGCCGATGGGGAGAATACCCTGCTGGAGCAGCTGAGCATGGAGGCCATTTTGCAGGAGGACCCGGACTACATTTTTGTGGTGCTGCAAAGCGCCGACCCCAAGGATGCCCAGGCGGTGCTGGAAAGCACCCTGCTGAATAACCCCGCCTGGCAGTCCCTCACCGCGGTTCAGGAGGGAAGATACTATGTGATGGATCCGAATCTCTACAATCTCAAGCCCAACGGCAGATGGGGGGAAGCCTATGAAAAGCTTGCAGATATTCTCTACCCCCAGGGGTAAGGGGCTGTTCTGGGCGGGACTGACCCTGCTGACGCTGGCGGTGAGCGTGCTGAGCCTGGGGCTTGGCTCCGTGACCCTGGGGCCCGGGGAGGTGCTCCGGGCGCTGCTCAGTGGGGACGCCGCCTCCACGGCGGGGCGGATCCTCCACTTCGTGCGGCTGCCCAGGCTGTGCGCCGCGCTGCTGGCCGGTTCCGCCCTGGCGGTATCCGGCACGGTGATTCAAACAGTGCTCCACAATCCCCTGGCCTCCCCGGGGGTCATCGGCGTGAATTCCAGCGCGGGACTGGCGGTGGCCCTGGTCTGTGCCGTCGTCCCTTCTGCCCAGGCGTTTTCGCCCCTGGCGGCTTTCCTGGGGGCGCTGGCGGGAGTGGGCCTGGTGGTGGGCATTGCCCAGAGCACCGGAGCATCCCGGATGACTCTGGTGCTGGCGGGGGTGGCGGTGTCCAACCTGCTAAGCGCCGGAATTGACGCGGTGGTGACCCTGGCGCCGGAGGCCCTGACGGGCGTTACGGATTTTCGCATCGGAGGCTTCACCGGGGTGACCATGGAGGCGCTGGCCCCGGCGGCAGGGATGATCCTGCCGGGAATCGGGGCGGTGCTGCTGCTGTCCCGGGAGATGGACATCCTGTCCTTGGGGGAGGAGCTGGCCCGGAGCCTGGGGCTGCGGGTGCGCCTGATCCGGTTTGTGCTGCTGATGCTCGCTGCCCTGCTGGCCGGGGCGGCTGTGAGCTTCGCGGGGCTTCTGGGCTTCGTGGGGCTGATCGTACCCCATGCCATGCGCCGCCTGGTGGGGGAGGAGAGCCTGCCCCTGACGGCGGGGTCCGCCCTGGGCGGGGCCTGCTTTGTAACGGTCTGCGACCTGCTGGCGAGAACGCTGTTCGCGCCCTATGAGCTGCCGGTGGGAATCGTGCTGTCCTTTACGGGGGGGCCCTTCTTCCTGTGGCTGCTGCTTCGGCACAGAGGAGGGAAACCATGATTCAGCTCAGAAATCTCTCCGCCGGGTATCTGGGAAAGCCGGTGGTGAACCATGTATCCCTGGATTTCCCGGCGGGGCAGGTGACGGCGCTCCTGGGGCCCAACGGCAGTGGAAAATCCACGCTGGTGAAGGCGGCGCTGGGGATCCTGCCCACCATGGAGGGGGAGGTTCTCTATGACGGCAGGAACATCCGACAGCTCAGCCCTAAGGAAATTGCCCAAAGGGCCGCCTGGCTCACCCAGAGCCGGGACACGCCCTCCATCCTGGCGCTGAAAATGGTGCTCCACGGACGGTTCCCTTACAGCGGCTACCCCCGGCAGTACTCCCGGGAGGATTATGCCATTGCCCGCACCGCCATGGAGGCCACGGGGAGCCTTCCCTATGAAAACGAGAACGTGCGCACCTTGAGCGGCGGCCAGCGGCAGAGCGTGTACCTGGCCATGACCCTGGCCCAGAACACCCCCACGGTATTTATGGACGAGCCCACCACCTACCTGGACATCCGGCGGCAGCTGGAGATCATGAACACGGCCAGGGAATTGGCTGCCCAGGGCAAAGCCGTGGTGCTGGTGCTCCATGACATTGCCCTGGCCCTGGAGCGTGCCGACCGGGTGGCGGTGCTCCGGGAGGGGGCGCTTGTCAGCTGGGACATCCCGGAGACGGTTTTCCGGTCGGGGGTGCTGCAGCAAACCTTCCGGGTGGGGCTCCATCGGATGGATACCCCCCACGGAATCCGGTATTACTACACAGAGGAGGCGGAGTAAATGCCCTGGTTTCCCATGTTTGTGGACTTAACAGGAAAGCGGATTCTGGTGCTGGGGGGCGGCAAGGTGGCGCTGCGGAAGGTGAAAAAGCTGCTCCCCTTCGGCGCAAATATCACGGTGACGGCTCCCCGGGTGGAGCCGGAGCTGGAAGCCATACCCGACGTGGAGGTGCGCAGACATCCCTTCCGGCTGGCGGATCTCCGACCCCGGCCCGCCCTGGTGATTGCGGCCACCGATGACAATCAGGTGAATGCCCGGGCGGCCCGGTGGTGCCGCAGGCTCCATATCAGCGTGAATGTGGCGGACAACGGTCCGCAGAGCAGCTTCCTGTTCCCGGCCCTGGTGGAGCGGGGGGATTTCTGCGCCGGAATTTCCACGGGGGGCGCGAGCCCCACGGCGGCGGTGTACTTCAAGGAGCGGATGGAAGAATTGCTTCCGGAGGGGCTGGAGGACATCCTCGGCTACCTGGAGGGGAAGAGGGAGGAACTGAAAAAGACCCTTCCCGACCAGAGCGCCCGGGCGGCCGCCCTGCGGGAACTCTTCGATACCTGCCTAGAGCTGGGTCGCCCCCCGGAAAAAGGGGAGGAGCCGGAAATTTCCTTCCATGGCAGCGTGACCCTGGTGGGCGCGGGCTGCGGAAAGGCAGATCTCATTACGGTTCGTGGCCTGCGGGCCATTCAGCGGTGTCAGGCGGTGGTCTATGACGACCTGATCGACCCGAAGCTGCTGGAAGCGGCTCCGGAAACCGCCCGCAGGATTTACATGGGCAAGCGCGGCGGCGTGGCGGGAGCCACCCAGGAGGAGATCAACCGGAAGCTGGTGGAGCTGGCCCGAGAGGGCCTGCGGGTGGTGCGGCTGAAGGGGGGAGATCCCTACCTCTTCGGCCGGGGCGGCGAGGAAATGCTTGCCCTGATGGAAGCGGGAATTCCCTGCCGGGAAATCCCGGGCATTCCCTCCGCCATTGGGATCCCTGCCGAGGCGGGCATCCCGGTGACCCACAGAGCTTTAAGCCGGGGGCTGCACATCATTACCGGCCACACCGCGGGAACCCCTGAGGGACTGCCCGGGGGGCTGGAGGATATGGCGAAGCTGCCGGGGACTCTGGTGTTCCTGATGGGACTGGGGAGCCTGGAGAAAATCACGGAGGCCCTGATGGCGGGGGGCAAGGCTGCTTCCACCCCTGCCGCCGTGATCTCCGGGGGAAATTCCCGTCATCCCGCCTGTGTCCGGGGAAACCTGGCGTCCATCGCGGCCCGGGTGCGGGAGGCGGGGGTGCAGGCTCCTGCCGTGATCCTGATCGGAGAAGTGGCGGCCATGCGGCTGGAGGGGGACGGACGGCCCCTTTCCGGCGTCCGGGTGGGTATCACCGGCACAGAGGCGGTGGCGCAAAAGCAGAAGGCGCTGCTGGAGGCTCTGGGAGCGGAAACCGAATTGGTCAGCCGCTGGGAGGTTCGGGAGCGCCGGGATCATCCGGAACCGGCGGAACGGGGGTGGCTGGTATTCACCAGCGCCAACGGCGTGAACGTATTCTTCGGGAGCCGGGACGCGGCTGCCTGGAAGCACCGGAAGTTTGCCGTAATCGGGCCCGCCACAGGGGCTGCCCTGGCGCGCTTCGGCATTCAGGCGGCACTTTGCCCCTCGGTCTATACCGGAGAGGAATTGGCCCGTGCCATTGCCGAACAGGCGGAAGCCGCCGAGCCGGTGACGCTGCTGCGTTCCTCCCAGGGAAGCAGGATCCTGCCGCAGATGCTTCGGCAGGCGGGACTGCCGGTGACGGACATTGCGCTGTATGACCCGGTTCCCGCGGGGGAGCTGGGAGAAACCGGAGGGCTTGACTATCTGACCTTCGCCAGTGCCGGGGGCGTGGAGCAGTTCTTTGAACGCGCAGGAACTCTTCCCCGGGGTGTGAAATGTGTTTGCATCGGAAAGACTACCCAGGAGGCGCTGCGCCGCCACACCGACGGGCCGGTACTCACCGCGGCGGAGGCCACCGTGGAGCGCATGGTGGAGGCCATCACGGCGGATCGGCAAATTGGTGTTTGAAAGGTTGCGTTGCAAATTACCTGTCATTGCGAACCAGTGCGCACACTGGTGTGGCAATCCCCCAGTTGAAAGGAGCCAGGAAACGATTACCACCAAAAATCGCGGCGACTTCCACTCTTTCAGGTACTAATCGGTACATTTCCCCTCTGACCGGGGGATTGCCACGACCAGTGTGCGCACTGGTCTCGCAATGACAGCATTATT
>CAMFFO010000031.1 GCA_945949735.1 uncultured Clostridia bacterium
ATGACCTTGTTGGTGGGGGACTCGTCGAACCGGGCGAAGTACCGGCCCAGCATCAAAAAGTCCGCGCCCATGGCCAGGGCCAATGTCATGTGGTAGTCGTGGACGATGCCGCCGTCGGAGCAGATGGGCACGTAGATGCCGGTCTCCCGGAAGTATTCGTCCCGGGCAGCCGCCACCTCGATGAGCGCGGTGGCCTGACCCCGGCCGATGCCCTTGGTCTCCCGGGTGATGCAGATGGAGCCGCCGCCGATGCCCACCTTGACAAAGTCCGCGCCGGCCCGGGCCAGGAACAAAAAGCCGTCCCGGTCCACCACATTGCCCGCGCCGATTTTCACGCGGTCGCCGTAGTGCTCCCGCACCCAGGCGATGGTTTTGCTCTGCCAGCAGGTGTAGCCCTCGGAGGAGTCGATGACCAGCACGTCGGCGCCGGCTTGCAGCAGGGCGGGAATCCGGGCGGCGTAGTCCCGGGTGTTGATGCCCGCGCCCACGAGGTAGCGCTTCTTGTCGTCCAGCAGCTCCAGGGGGTTGGCCTTGTGGGAGGAATAGTCCTTGCGGAACACGAAGTACAGGAGGTTATCGTCTCCGTCCACGATGGGAAGGGAGTTCAGCTTGTGCTCCCAGATGATGTCGTTGGCTTCCTTCAGGGTTGTCTCCGCGGGAGCGGTGATGAGCTTGTCCCGGGGGGTCATGAAATCCTTCACCTTATCGCTGGGATCCATGCGGCTGACCCGGTAATCCCGGCTGGTGACGATGCCCAGGAGCTTGCCGTTTGCGGTGCCGTCGGCGGTGATGGCCACGGTGGAGAAGCCGTTGCGCTCTTTCAGGGCCAGCACGTCGGCCAGGGTATGCTCCGGGGTCAGGTTGGAGGCGGAGGTGACAAAGCCCGCCTTGTAGCCCTTGACCTTAGCCACCATGGCGGCCTGGTTCTCGATGGACTGGGAACCGTAGATGAAGCTGATGCCGCCCTCTTTCGCCAGGGCGATGGCCAGGGTGTCGTTGGACACGGACTGCATCACGGCGGAGGTCAGGGGCACGTTCAATGAGATGGCGGGCTCCTCAAAGCCCTTGCGGTACTTGACCAGAGGGGTTTTCAGGCTCACCCGGTCGGGAACGCAGTCCTCCGAGGTGTAGCCCGGGATCAGAAGATACTCGCTGAACGTATGGCTGGGCTCCGGATAGTAGTAGGCCATGGGTAGAATCCTCCTGTTTATTTTATAATTGATAGTGGACAATTGACAATGCGGGATGGAAGAAGCGCGGCGGGCCTCTACCGTAGGGGCGGCTATCAGCCGCCCGAAACCTGCCGGTTTCTGAGCGTTTCCGATAGAACGGAGTGCGTCCAAAGTCGAAACGCTGCGGGCGGCTGATAGCCGCCCCTACGGTGAGACCGATACATATGTCAATTCTTTTACAGCGTCTTGCCGTCGCCGCAGTCGAGTAGCTCCGCGACTTCCTTGCCCTCCCGGGAGAGGTGCTTGAAGTTGCCCACCACCTGGCCCACCTGGCTCATGACCGCGAAGGCGTGGGGAGACTGGTGGATGATGGCGGCCAGGGCCGCGGCCTGGGTCTTGTTCACAACGCACACCAGCACATTGGTCTCCCGGCCGGAGTACATCCCCTTGGCGGGGATCAGGGTGGCGCTGTGGTGGAATTTATCAATGATCTGCCGGGCCAGCTCCCGGGGCTGATCGGTGACGATCTCGAAGCGAACCGCGCTGCGGCCGCTCTTCATCAGCCGCTCGCCCACGGTGGTGGAGGTAAAGCTGTAGAGAATGCACAGAATCACCGGCTCCATCTGGTAATCATACACAAAGAAGCTGGCGATGGCAATGCAGGCGTTGATGGTGAAGGACATTCCGAAAAAGCTCTTGTCCGGATAGCGGTTGTGGATCAGGGCGGAGATGAAGTCCGTGCCCCCGCTGTAGGCGCTGGAGCGCACCAGCACCGAGTAGCCGAAGCCCATGATGATGCCCGCCACCAGGGGCCCCAGAATCTTGCTGGTGCCGGTGTCCGTGGAGTAGGCGAAGGCGGAAAGATCCACATGGTCAAAAACCAGCAGTCCCACGGAGAAGAACACCACATACACCATGCTCCGCAGGGCCAGGGGCTTGCTGACGGATTTGTAGACCCACAGGGCCAGAGGAATGTTGATCAGCAGGCTTAAATATCCCACGCTGATGCCGCTGACATACTGCACCATGGTGCAGATGCCGTTAAGTCCCGAGGGGGCGAACTGGTTGGGGAACACAAACAGCTCATAATTCAGGGCCTCCAGCAGGGCGACGGCGCAGATGACAAGATAGGTCAGACTCTTTTTCAGCAATGACATAACCCGGCTCCTCCAGACGAAATCCATTCCTGAAGAGAATTTTCTTAATTGCCGATTTTACCATAAATATCCCCCCCGGTCAAGGCCAAATTCCACGGACACCTGCCAGTGACCGGCGGACACCCCCGCCAAAAACACCGCTTGTACAAACAGAACGACAAATTGGTGTTTACAACACTATCACCGTAGGGGCGGATATTATCCGCCCGCAACCTTACCACATTGATAGCACGCATATTCATCGGAAATGCTCAAAAACCGGAACGTTTCGGGCGGATAATATCCGCCCCTACGGTGGTAACGCAATGTGTTTGAAAACTTCAAACACCAATTTGCCCCGCGCTTACCGTTTCCTGTCACGAAAAATTTACCGATTGGGGGGAGACAAGCGGGGGATTCTGTGCTATACTATGAAAGGTTATACTTTTTTTGCTTTACTTATTGGGAGGGATTTCCTTTGAAATATCTTTGGGGCTATCTGACGGCCGGAATTTTCGGGGCCATCACCTGGGTTCTGATGCAGTTCGGGCAGCGGTTTTCCACTCTGGTGGACATGGTCTACCCCTACGTCATCCGCACCCTGCAGGGGATGCTGGCCCAGTGGAGCGGCAGCGTGGACTTCCTTGTGTGGCAGGTGCTGGCTGTGGCCCTGGGCGTGGTGGCCCTGGCCAGCCTGGTGGCGGTCATCGTCCTGCGCAGGAACGTCATCAGCTGGGCGGGCTGGATGCTGGCCATCGTCAGCTTCGTCTATCTGCTCCATACCGCCATGTTCGGCCTGAACTACTATGCCGGATCTCTCAGCGACGATATCCGCATGGAGGTGGGCCGCTACGCCGTTTCGGAGCTGGCCGAGGCCACCGAGTATTACCGGGATAAGGCCAACGAGCTTTCCACCCAGGTCAGCCGGGACGAAAACGGCGTTGCTTCCTTCGCCTCCTTCCGGGAGCTGGCACAGCAGGCGGGGGAGGGCTTCCAGACCCTGACCCATGAATACTACTACCCCGTGTTCGCCGGTTCCACGGAGCCTGTGAAGGAGCTGGGCTGGGCGGATATGTACACCTCCATGGGCATCACCGGCTTTACCTGCGGCATCACCGGGGAGGCCGCCGTGAATCCCCAGATCCCCGACGTGGCTCTGCCCTTCACCATGTGCCACGAGATGGCCCACCGGATGTGCATCGCCCCGGAGCGGGACGCCAACTTCGCGGCCTTCCTGGCGGCTTCCGTCAACGAAAGCGTGGAATTCCGGTACAGCGCCTACTTCATGGCCTACCGCTACTGCTACAATGTGCTCTCCACCGCCAACTCCACCGAGGCCGCGGCGGCAGCGGGCAGGATCAGCAGCGGGGTCAGCGCAGAAATGCTCCGGGATATCCAGTACTATGACGCCTTCTTCTCCTCGAAGAAGGACGATGCCGCGACGAAAGTGGCGGACACCGTCAACGACACCTACCTGAAGGCCAGCGGGGACTCCGCCGGAATCCAGTCCTACGGACAGGTCTGCGACCTGCTGGTGAACTGGCACATTGAGCAGGTGGTGCTGCCGGAGCTGACCATCGACGTGGAGCCCTTCGATCCCTATGACGAAAGCCAGGTGGATCTTACGGGCATCGTGAACGCGGGGGGCAGCAATGGATAAGATGATGCAGACCCTGCTGGAAGGGGCCCGGGAGCTGGACATTCCGCTGCCCGGGGGTTCGGCGGACACCCTCTGCGCCTTTGCCCAGGCTATGCTGCGGCAGAATGAGGTCATGAACCTGACCGCCATTACGGAGCCGGAAAAGGTGGCCCGGCTCCACCTGCTGGACAGCCTGACCGTGACGAAGGCCCTGGAGCCGGGGAAGAAAACCCTCATCGACGTGGGCTGCGGCGCGGGCTTTCCCGGGGTGCCCCTGGCGGCGGCCTGCAGGGATTTGGAGGTCACGCTTCTGGACAGTCTGGGCAAGCGGGTGAAGTGGCTGGAGGAAACCCTGCCAACTCTCGGCATCGAGGCGGAGTGCGTCAACGCCCGGGCGGAGGACTTTGCGGCTCAGCGCCGGGAACGCTACGACTACGCCGCCTCCCGGGCCGTGGCGCGGCTGAACATCCTCCTGGAGCTGACGGCCCCCTTTGTGAAGGTGGGCGGCGCGGTGCTGGCCCTGAAGGGCGCGGCTGCGGAGGAGGAGCTGGAAGAAGCGGCGGGCGCCATGAAAAAGCTGGGCCTGAAGCCGGAACGGGTGCTGGAATTTCCCATCGAGGACACCCATCACCGTCTGATCGTCCTGCGCAAGGTCGCTCCCACCCCCAAACAATACCCCCGCCGCTACGCCAAAATCAAACAATCGCCGCTGTAGGAAATTGACAATTCAGCTTGGCGGCTCTCGTTCGCGCACGGACAAATTGGTGTTTGTAGGGCTGATGACAGGAAAATACCTTCCCCCGGGGGGAAGGGGGACCGCGAAGCGGTGGATGAGGAACGGCGACCGCTGTAGAATAGCGAGTTGTCCCAATTCTTCGGAATTCGCCCAAATGTTGTACCGTAATTCCTACCGCTGCGGAAAATTTCAGGTTTCGCCATTCCTCATCCGCCCCTTCGGGGCACCTTCCCCCCGGGGGAAGGTATTGCTTTCCATTAGCCCGACAAACACCAATTTGCCTGTCTGCTGCGTCAGCAGAAATATAGATTGAACGGAAGGACATACACAGAGCGTTATGAAAGCACTTCTCAGCCTGATTCTGGGCTATTTTATCGGCAATTTCAATACTGCGGCGGTGGTCGGCAGGGTGAAAAAGGTGGACTTAAAGCAGGAGGGAACCGGGAATCTGGGGGCCACCAACACCACCATGGTGCTGGGCTGGAAATCCGGGGCGCTGGTCATGGTGCTGGACATTCTGAAATCCTTCTTCTCCGGAAAGCTGGCCCAGCTCCTGTTCCCCCAGCTGCGGATCGCCGGAATGCTGGCCTGTATCGGAGCCATGCTGGGGCACTGCTTCCCGGTGCTGCTGCACTTTAAGGGCGGCAAGGGCCTGGCGGCCTTCGGCGGGCTGGTGCTTTCCTACAAGCCCCTGTTCGCTCCCATCATGCTCTTTTCCGCCCTGGCGGTCATGTTCGCGCTGGACTGCGGCGTGGCGTTTCCCCTGTTTGTGGGGCTCAGCTTCCCGGCGCTGGCGCTGCTCTTCCACGGCACGGCGGCGGAAGTGATCACCGCGGCCGCGGCGGGACTGCTGCTGTGCGCCCTGCACATCGGCAATGTGAAAAAGGCCATGGCCCACGACGAATCCATGCGCGTCCGGGAGCCCTTCCGCAGGCTGATCTGCCGGAAGTGATCTCCCCGCTGACCGGACGCGCTCAGCAGCCCGAGAAATTGGTGTTTGAAAGCCTGATGCACTGAGCAAATACCTTCCCCCGGGGGGAAGGGGGACCGCGAAGCGGTGGATGAGGAACGGCGGCAGCTGCAGGAACATATGCGCATCAATTGGACAAACCGTGTTCCAATATGGTGCTTTTTTACGCACTGCACTGGTAATTGGAAGATTTCGCCATTCCTCATCAGTCACCAAAATCGGTTCCGAAGAGCCGATTTTGGCGACAGCTTCCCCCCGGGGGAAGCCAAGGGCGCTCCCGCGCCAGTACGATAAACACCAATTTATCGTTTGGCCTCCAAAAGCCAATATGCACGTTGATTTTTTTGAAAGTTTTCCTTTACATTTGGGCAAACTTATGATATCCTAAGAAGGCTGGCTGCCAGCCAGACGATATATCTGCGCCCTCTGCTCAGTGGCGGGACAACGCGAAAAACGCAGTTCTACCAGCCCCTACTTGGCTCTTGGGCAATCAAATTGAAAGGTGGAAAAAACATGATTCAGAAGGAAAAAAAGACCCAGGTCATCCTGGAAAACGCGACCCACGAGGGCGACACCGGTTCTCCCGAGGTTCAGATCGCCATCCTCACCGCCCGGATCAATGAGCTGACCGAGCACCTGCGGGTTCACAAGCACGACAACCACTCCCGCCGGGGCCTGCTGATGATGGTCGGTAAGCGCCGCAGCATGCTGGATTATCTGGCCAAGAAGGACATCAACCGCTACCGCGCGCTCATCGCCAAGCTGGGTATCCGTAAGTAAGATATCAAAAAAGCGGCGATGCCACGCATCGCCGCTTTTTAATTGACAATTGACAATTTTGTACGTTTCTGAGCGCGAGGCTTTTTCTTGTGTACGGAGCGTAGGGGCGGATAGTATCCGCCCGCGGTGCTGCCAATGTAATATGCGGACAAAACCTTTCGGGCGGCTGATAGCCGCCCCTACAGCAGCGTTTCGGTAAGCGCATAATAGTCAACTGTCAATTGTCAATTGTCAATTCGTAATCCATTCCGGGAGCTTTTAGCAGTTGAAAGTGTTGCCCCCCGCGAGGCAATAGTTTCAAGTGCTAAACCTCCCGAAAAATACAACAGGCAACCTCTGAAAACTGCTTTTTGGTGTTTTGGGCGAGAGATTTTGTTCTGACAAAAGTTTTGGAAATTCCGGAATACTTTGTGTATTGCGGGATTTTCAAAACGCATTGTCAGAGCAAAAGATCCGTCCAAAACCCAAAAGGGTAGTTTTTAGAGTTGCCCAAACAATAATATACAGGAGGTTTTTCCATGATTACGCGCAAACAGTATCCCAACCATCACATCTACGAGATGGAAATCGGCGGCCGTCCCTTTACCGTGGAGACGGGCAAGGTGGCGGAGCTGGCCGACGCCGAGTGCATCTGCCGCTACGGCGACACCGTGGTGCTCACCACCGTGACCTGCAACCCCATTCCCAAGGCCGGCATCGACTACTTCCCCCTGACCATCGAGTTTGAGGAGCGGATGTACGCCGTGGGCCGGATCCCCGGCTCCTTCAACCGCCGGGAGGGCAAGCCCTCCGAGCGGGGCATCCTCAACAGCCGGATCATCGACCGGCCCATGCGTCCTCTCTTTGACGAGGAGCTGCGCAACGACACCGTGGTGACCTGTACCGTCCTCGCCAACGACTACGACAACCCCGTGGAGATCGTGGCCTCCCTGGGCGCTTCCATCGCCATCGCCTCCTCCGACGTGCCCTGGAACGGGCCCGTGGCCACCACCAATGTGTGCCACCTGAACGGGGAGTATATTGTGAACCCCTCCGCCGACCAGCGTGCCGCCGGCGACTGCTTCGTGTGCATCTCCTCCACCTTCGAGAAGGTGGTCATGATCGAGACCGAGGCCAACGAGGCTCCCGAGGCCGTGGTGCTGGAGGCCATCCGCATCGCCCACGAGACCAACATGGAGATCGTGAAGTTCATTAACTCCATTGTGGCCGAGATCGGCAAGCCCAAGTTCACCTTCGAGAAGGCCGCCGTGAACCACGAGCTGCTGGACGATCTGATGGCTTACGGCCTTCCCCAGATCGAGTACGCCCTGGACACCCCCGACAAGAACGTCCGGGAGGAGCGGCTCACCGCTGCCCGGCTGGACTTCCAGGAGAAGTTCGGTGAAAAGTACGAGGACTTCGAGACCCACATCGAGGTGTGCCTCTACAAGATGCAGAAGAAGGTCGTCAAGAAGTGGCTGCTTCAGGGCAAGCGTGTGGACGGCCGTGGCATGGACGAAATCCGTCCCCTGGACGCCGAGGTGGGCGTGCTGCCCAGAGTCCACGGCTCGGGCCTCTTCTCCCGGGGCCAGACCCAGGTGCTGTCCATCTGCACCCTGAACACCCTGTCCGCCGCCCAGAAGCTGGACACCATCTACCCCGAGGATACCAAGCGGTATATCCACCACTACAACTTCCCCTCCTACTCCACCGGCGAGGCCCGTGCCGCCCGCTCCACCAGCCGTCGTGAAATCGGTCACGGCGCTCTGGCGGAGAAGGCCCTGCTGCCCGTGATTCCCTCCGTGGAGGAATTCCCCTACGCCATCCGTGTGGTGTCCGAGGTGCTTAGCTCCAACGGCTCCACCTCCCAGGGCTCCATCTGCGGCTCCACCCTGGCCCTGATGGACGCGGGCGTCCCCATCAAGCGGCCCGTGGCGGGCATCTCCTGCGGCCTGATCTCCGACCAGGAGACTGGGGAATGGAGAACCTTTACCGATATCCAGGGCGTGGAGGACTTCCACGGCGAGATGGACTTCAAGGTGGCCGGTACCACCGAGGGCATCACCGCCATTCAGATGGATCTGAAGAACAAGGGGCTCACCATGGAGATCATCGCGGACGCTCTGGAGCGCTGCCGCAAGGCTCGTCTGGAGATCCTGGACGAAGTCATCCTGAAGGCCATCCCCGCTCCCCGGGCCGAGGTGTCCGAGTTCGCGCCCAAGATGCTGAGCCTGAAGATTCCCGTGGACAAGATCCGGGAGGTCATCGGCTCCGGCGGCAAGACCATCCAGAAGATCTGCGCCGATACCGGCGCCAAGGTGGATATCGACGACGACGGCAGCGTGTTCATCTCCGCCGTGGACTCCGCCGCTGCCTACGCCGCCAAGAAGATGGTGGACGACATCTGCTTCGTGCCCGAGGTGGGGAAGCTCTACTACGGCAAGGTGGTGCGCATCCTGCCCATCGGCGCCTTTGTGGAGATCGCCCCCGGCCATGACGGCATGGTGCACATCTCCAAGCTGGAGAACCGCCGGGTGGAGAAGGTGGAGGACGTGCTGAACCTGGGCGACATGACCTGGGTGAAGTTCATGGGCTTCGACGAAAAGGGCCGCGCCAACTTCAGCCGCAAGGACGCCCTGAAGGAGCTGGCCAACCAGTAATCCGATACCAAAACAGCTCCCCACAAACGGGGAGCTGTTTTTCTTCTGTCTGACAAATTGGTGTTTGTCGGGATGCCACCGTAGGGGCGGCTATTAGCCGCCCGCGTTGCTTTCGTCTGCGAAAGCAACCCATTCTATCGAAAACGCTCAAAAACCGTAACGTTTCGGGCGGCTAATAGCCGCCCCTACGGTAGAAATGGAATGCGTTTGAGAACTACAAACACCAATTTGTCGTACTGCTGAGTTAACCCGATAAGCATATTTGAAATAATTGCGATCATAATTGTCGTCAATTATTCCGGAAATTGAAATGTTAAAATTGTCCCGAAGGGATTCCTTATCTTCTGCGCTCTTGTTTTTGCTTTGCAGCCATGGATAGGGAGGGGAAATCTGCTCCGGTTTTTGTGTTATCGAATAATGAATGTATAAGACTCTGTGGTGCCATCGGAATTGGGCAGGTTGAAGCTGACGGTCAGGGGGGCATCGGTATTGCTCTCAACCTCCACAGGGATCTTGGCAACGCCGCGGCAGAGATACTCCGTATCCGGGGTCCAGAACATATTCAAGCTTATCCAGCTGTCGCCGCCGCTGCTGCTGGCATAGTACGCGCCGTCAAACTGCCCATGGAAATGGTCCGACAGTGCGGCGCCAGAAATGGCATTCAGCGTATAGTGCTCGGCATCGTTGAAATGGATGTGGGGCAGGCCTACGTTCTGCTTCACCGTTTCATCCGCAGTGATTTTAACGGTATACTCAAGATAAACTACACACTTTTCTTCCGTTGCACGGACGTAGGTGCCCTGGGAAAGCTCCAGCGTCAGATGGTCCATCCTCTCGTTGCCGGTTAAGGCATAGGGGAAGGGAATGGGCTTGCAGAGAATATCCGGCTTCTCTTCATCGATGCTGACGCCTTCCTCGGCAAAGCCGAAATCAGTCAGGGTTACTTCCACCATATCAGACTTCAGGGTGGTGCCAACAGGGCCTTCCTTGGGAAGTTCTGCCTTGCCGCAGCCAAACAGGCACAGTACCATAGCCGCTGTAAGGACCAGGAAAAAGACGCGTTTCATTTTGATTTCTCCTTATGTGTTATGTTTTGTGCTTATCGGGTTAACTCAGCAGTACGACAAATTGACGTTTGTCGGGCTAACGGAAAGCAATACCTTCCCCCGGGGGGAAGGTGCCCCGAAGGGGCGGATGAGGAACGGCGAAACCTGAAATTTTCCGCAGCGGTAGGAATTACGGTACATCATTTGGACGAATTCCGAAAAATAGGGACGATTCGGTAATCTGCAGCGGTCGCCGTTCCTCATCCACCGCTGCGCGGTCCCCCTTCCCCCCGGGGGAAGGTATGATTTCGCCGACATCTCTACAAACACCAATTTACCGATTTGCTGAGTTAAGCCGATAAGCATTTTATATTTTATCGCCGGACCATTGCCTGCTGACACCGCAGCCCTGACAGGTCTGGATGCGCTCCCGGTTGGAGGTGCCGCACTAGTGCTTGTCCTCCTCTGCCACCACGGCAGCCTGGGCGGTACCGGAAGAACCGGAAACCGGAACTGCCTTGGGATCGGAGAACCAGGCGTCCACAGCCTCCTGGCTATCCAGCAGCGCGGGACGGCTCTCCAACGGGACAGAGGGGTAAGTCTCCCGGAACGCAAAGGGGCCATCCACAGGATTCCATATACTCTTCTTTCCCTTCTGCCAGGGTTCCATGTGGCCGCACCTGCAGGGGGAATCCAGATTTTCTACCTTGTAAAAGGCCCACATACGTCCGCGACCGGTATTCACCTCAGTCATGCTGCCCAGCTGACGGGGCAGCTTTCTGCACAGTTCAATGTCCTCATACGCCTGGGCGAATGCCATCTCCCGTGCCTCCTCGGCCATAGCCTGTTCGTGGAAAAAGGCGTTGGCCCGACCTTCTGCGTACAGCTGACATTGCTGGACCACAGGCTGGCCGCACTTGGAGCAGATATGGGCAATGATGATTTTCTTGCGGGATGATACGGCGAGTCCCATAAGGATCCTCCTTAATTATTGTTGATTCCTTTTTTCATGGATGCGAGCCATGACGTCATCCAGTGCGGGGGCGTTGTCCCGCAGAATGCGAATGGCGGGCAGGGACTTGGCCGGCAGCGCCGCGATCTTCCTGGCAGAGGACTTTGCCCGGAGCTTCTTGAATGCGAAGAATCCCACAGGAATCAGCAGAGGCAGGGCATCAATCAGGGTCCCAATGATGACAGAACTGAGGAAATGCAAGTTGGGATGGGCAATGAAGTCCATGATGGAGTCCAGGCCCCGGGTCAGGAACATCCCGCCACAGATAATAGCGGAAGCAAAAATCCAAGCATCCAGCTTGTAGAAGTTCAGCGCGGCCCAGGGCTCGGAATGACGGCACTTGGAGCAACGGCATTTCAGGTTGGCATGGACATAGCGTTTGGATAGATCATCACAGACCAGCTCGGACAGAATCTTCTGCATCCGGGCTTCCGCCTTTTCTGAACTATTCGCGAAGGCCTCGATGGTCACCTGCTGGGCATTTTCTGCTCCGCAAGCGGAACAGACATAGCTGACCTCTGCCTTGAGGCTTGCCTTGGACGTGGTAACGGTTGCCATAGTTCACTCTCTCCTTTGTTGTATGGATTCGGGTACTATACCCGCAGTTCCTCTTTCAGCTCTGCCAGCCGCTGACGGGCGGCAGCGGAGCGGGGATGGTCAGGGCCGTAGGAGACGTCCAGAAGGGGACCGGCCTCCAGCAGACAGGCGTATTCGCGCTGTTTGTCCCCCAATTGTCCGAAAGCCCGGGCCCGGTTCCGCTGGGCCTCTGCCAGAGCGATGCCCCCCTGGGGCCGTACGATCTCCAGTGTGACCTCCAGATGGGTCAGGGCCTTTCGGGGCTGCTCCAATTCCAGATAGGCGACGGAAAGATTATTGCTGAACAGGCTGATCATATGGGGATCCTTGGTTTCTTCCGCGTGTGCCAGAAGCTCCAGATAGGTTTCTACGGCTTCGGCATATCGCTTCAGCCGCTGCAAAACGATGGCGATCTGTCCCAGCAGTAAATAATAGGTCACATCTTTTTCCAAATGACTATCCATCAAAGCAAGAACATTTTTGAAATGGGTATATGCTTTCTCAAGGTCTCCAAAGCTTAACTCATAGTTGCCCGCGGCGATTTCATATTCAGCAGCCGCGAGCTGTGTCACTTGGTTTTTCGTGATATCCTTTAGCCTGCCGAGCCATTTGGAGGCACCCTCCCGGTTGCCATAGACGGTTTCCAGCTGACAGCCCAAACTCATCAGTTTTACCTGATATTCCTCTCCGCATTCCGGGTGGGCCAGCACGTATTCCGCGCCCTCCAGAGCTACCCTTCGGCCTTCTTCCCTGCTGCCGCCGTACTCGCAGCATTCATACAGCCGGCAGTATGCCTCTGCTTTCTGGGCACAGGAAGCGCCTTCTGCCAGCACCTCATTCAAAAACTGCTGTGCGATATCATGTTCCTGCCGGCTTGCGAAAGCGTTACCTGCAGCCAGACAGAAGTCCAGATACATCCGCTCCGGTACGGTTCGCATTCTTTTCTGGGCATCGTGGACAGCCAGAAATTGCTCCCGCTCGCCTGCATTAAAGCGTCCGCAGGCGGTGCAGTACAGCACCAGCACCCGGTCGTGTGTCTGCGTGCAGCGTTTCCGCATCCGCTCCGCCCGCATCAGGAATCGCTCCTTTTCCTGCCTGTACGGCATCAGCAGGCTGCCTGCGCGCAGGAAGGCGCACATCAGCTCCTGCCCGATACTTCCTGACAGAAAATCGACAGCATGGCACAGGATCGAACCAATGCGGTGACTCTGTTCCTGACCGTACTGTTCTGCGTCGGCCCATTCCATTTCATTGAGCCGCTTCACGACCTGCGCCATATGGCTCAGCAGATGGCTCTGTTGGATGACCCTGCGCCGCAGACATTGGGCGATCAGCGGATGCATGGAAAAACCGGTCTCGTTCTGATCCAGCCAGCCACTGTGCGTCAGCGCTGCCAGCTTTTCTTCGGCTTCCGCTCCCATGCTCTCCGGGAACCAATCCCGCAGAAACTCCGGCGTGTAGCTGTCCCGGGGCAGCAGGGTGAACAGTTCCGCCAGCTTCCGGCCTTCCTTCGGAAGCTGCATATAGGAATATAGCTGGCGGTAGACCTGACTGAGCCGTACCGTCCGGTCATTCTCCTGCCAGGAAAGGGCGTCCTTTTCTTCCAGATGTGTTTTGAGTTCCTGCACAGACCAGCCCTTGTTCCGGGCAGCGCTGGCCATCAGGCGCAGGGTCAGGGGATGACAAAGAGCCTCGTCCGCCAGCATTTGGGACAGATATTTCCGGTCATCCGGACTCGGCAGGCGCCCATAATTATCCCGGAAGATCAAAGACCCAGTGCCGATGCTGGGCTGTGACAAAATACAATCTTCCATTTCCTCTATACAGTTCCGGCGGGAAGTGATCAGAATGCTGCATGGCAGGGAAAGCAGCTTCCTCAGCTCCGGATCCGTTTCCGGGCTGTTCGTCAGATTGTCAATAAGCAGCAGAACCTTGCTCTGTTCTCCCTCTTTTGTCAGGCGGTGAAGTACAGAATGGAAGCTTTTCTCCGGATCCTGCCGCCGGAATCCCGGGAAACTTCTGGCAAAGCTTTCGACAATATCCCCCTCGTAGGGCACGACCGCAATCTTATCCACGATCCGCTCTTCTTCACAAACCCGGATCAATTGCCGCAGCAGCTCCGTCTTGCCAAGGCCGCCCATACCCAAAATCAGGCGCTTGCATCCTGTTGCCGCCAGCTCTTTCAGCTCAAACAGCTCCTCCTCCCGACCGAAGAACCGGTGTCTGGGAAGAGGATTGTCCTGCAGAATGCCGCAATGCACGGTTAGATAGGAAACATTGCTGATCTTTTCCTTTGTTCTGTTTCCGGACTCCCACAACGCCTGAATTCCGTATTTCTCCGCCTGCAGCAACGCCATGTCCGGCCCATCCATGGCCTCTCCGGATGCTGCATAAAGCGACAGCATGGTCAGAAGATAGGCCGCCTGATACAGGATTTCCTTGCCAACGGCAGGCCGCCAATCCGCAGAGCGCAAAATATGCCCGGCAATTGCATCCGAGACCTGCGGATCCTCTATATGGGCCAGCTGAATCAGATCACGAATACGCTGCAGCAGAACGTCATGCCTGTATTTTCTAACGGACAGAAACTCTGTAAATTGCGCAATCTGATTCCTGAGGGAATTCTCGCAGATTTGAGAACTGAGCTCCTGGGCATATGCCTGATAGGTCTTGATTTCCGCACTTCGGTTGCACAGATAAGAGGTATACCGGTTCCGCTTCCCATCGCTGCGCCAAAGCATCTGTCCGCAGGGAAGCGACCGGAATTCCGATACGATGATCCTCTGCCAGAACCGAAGCATGGTCAGACCTTTCCGGTCACTGCGGGCAATGACGCTCTCCGAATAATTCGGAAAGTCCTCGTTCATAAGAACCATATATATACTTTTTAAGGAAAGAATCCCATTTTCCATTCTGTTATCCCCCAAAGCATAGCCTTACGAATAGAATACAGGATAAAACTGCCGTTTTCAAGGAAGCTCCCGTACTTTGTAATTTTTGTCCGGTGTTTTTCCCTTTTTTGCAGAATCATCCCCTTCTGCGGCAATCAGGCAGACCCGTGTCGGGATCATCATACAAACACCTCACGTTACTACCGTAGGGGCGGCTATCAGCCGCCCGAAAGGGCTCAATCATTGCGCGTTTCCGGCAAAACGGGGTGCTTTGGAAGCCGTAAGGTTTCGGGCGGCTGATAGCCGCCCCTACGGTGGCATCCCAGCAAGTAATTGCTGGATGGTTTGCTGTTTTATCCCGATAACCTGAATTGGTGTTTGTCGCTCCGCTCCAGTGGACAGTTGACAGTGGAAAGTTGAAAGTTGAGGTATCCCCTTCGGGGATTATTTGAAATAATGCTTATCGGCTTAAGTCAGCAAACCAACAAATTGGTGTTTGAAAGGGCGCGTTGTAAATTACCTGTCATTGCGAACCAGTGCGCACACTGGTGTGGCAATCCCCCGGTTGAAAGGAGCCAGGTAACGATTACCGCCAAAAATCGCGGAAAATCTCAATCTTCTTGGCAGTTTTCGAAACATTTCTGCTCTAACCGGGGGATTGCCACGCCACTTAAGCGCACTGGTCTCGCAATGACAGGAAACTTGGAGCCAGCCCGACAAACACCAATTCAGGTTATCGGCTTAAAACAGCAAACACGCAAATTGTTGTTTGCACAAAAAGGCTGTCATCCCGAGCGAGCGCAGCGAGTCGAGGGATCTACGCATTTTGTTTCGCTTTCGGGTAAATTCAGTGCCAAGATCCTTCGACTTCGCTGCGCCATTTTTATAGTAGGATTGCCACCGGCAATCCTGATAATGGAAATTCGCTTACGCTATGCTCAGGATGACAGGGTTTTCTGTTGCTTGAGGTTGTGCGCTAAACAACAATTTGCCGGGTTGCTGCGGAAAGCCGATAGCCTAAACACCAATTTGTCGTACTGCGTCGTACTGCTGAGTTATAGCAATGAATTTCCCGCTTTAGAGGTCAGTAGATGAATGGGTGCATTTCCAAATGAAAAGTCTTGGTATGACGGCGGTTTCCCGCATAAAAATAACGAACCGACAGTCGATAATTGTATCAACTGTCGGTTCAGTTATGAATTAGTTTGATAATAATGATACGGTTTCAAAAGGTTTCGTTTGGTTTCACTCAAAAAATGAAACTACTAAACGGGAAGTGAAACTCTCTTTTAGGACTGAAACTATGCTAATCAGTTTATCAAATTGGAATTTATTGAGTATCTCCACTTCTAAGGTAACTTGAAATGTCCGCTACGGCTTTCGCAGTTTTCACACTCAACATCTCCCAAACGGGGGCTGCGGTCTTTTCGCCACGGAAGTATCTCCGAGCACAGTCAAGAACAAGCTGAATATTCTGCGATGTAGACATTGCATCATATGCCTCATCGTAGATGTTCATATCCCGTCTTTGGGGAGCCTCATCATCCACATCCACCTCAAAAAGATGTACTTTTTCTTGTTCTTCCTCGCTCTCGCATCCCCAATCATAATCATAGAGTTTCTTGCAGTCAGGGAGATTATCATAAAAAAAGTTACTGCTCATGCGACCGTAGCTGTCAGGAAACTCCGTTTTCCGAATAAACTCAAAAGCTCCTTCGGTAGCCCATTTCGCATAGTTAGACCACTCCCACAGCCTGAACTTGCCTAATACCGCATAAAGATACTTGCCATTCAAAACCATTCCATAGAAGCAATCCGTACTTTTCTCTAATGCTTGAATAAAGGGCTGGACAAGGGCCATGTTACTTTCGTAGTCGGGCGATAATGTATTGCCAAGCTGTAAAGTTTGGCTCATATGATAAAGTTTCATAAATCTCACCTTTCTTGGCTTGATGTCGCAGCCAAATTCAAGTTTGTCGAATAGATTGTATCAAATTGCTGTGTAAATATCAACCAATATAGAAAAAAGCACGATGGTTTTGTATCAAAACCATCGTGCTTTTTTGGTGCGGGCAACAGGACTCGAACCTGCACGCTTTCGCAGTGGAACCTAAATCCACCGAGTCTACCAATTCCACCATGCCCGCGTGGATCTAGTTTACCACACAGCCGGGGGACTTGTCAATGCGCGGTATCAAAGAGTCGAGGAGATTCCCGGAAGCTTTCTTCATTTCTTGGGCTGCACCGCATAATTCGGCAAGGAAGCTCAGCGAGAGATTTTGTGCCAGTTCAAAGTTTCAAAAGCGGAGGAATACTGTATGTATTTTCCGTTTTTGAAACTGCAGAAATGGTGCAAAAGATCCGCTGAGATCCGCTGACGCAATTGTGCGGTGTTGCCTTAATTTCTTGCAATCCCCCGGCTTGTCTGTTATAATGCTCCTGATTCTTTTCCACAGGAGGGTTTTGTATGCCCCTTTCTTCCGAAAAAAGAAATCCCGCATTGGACGTGGTTCGGTGTTTTGCCTTCTTCAGTGTAGTTTTTATCCACTTTTTTATGTATTCCGGGTTTTACGATGAGATCATTACCGGGTGGCTGTTCTGGCTGATGATTATTCTGCGTACACTGCTGCTGCCCTGTGTACCGCTGTTTTTATTGCTGTCGGGGTACTTAATGATCGAAAAAAAGCTTACCCGTACCTATTACAGAAAACTCATTGACACGCTTGCTGTTTATGTTCTGGCAAGTCTGTGCTGCCTTCTCTCAAATGTAATTCATAGTCAGATAGCCGGGGATAACGATTCTCCGCTGGGCTATCTGCTTATCGGAATCTTCAGCTATACAACCGCTCCCTACGCATGGTACATTGAGATGTACATCGGACTGTTTCTGCTGATTCCGTTCCTGAACATTCTCTATGCCAATCTGCGTTCCCGCCGGGAAAAGCTGGGGTTGGTCGCGACACTGTTTGTTGTCTGCGCTTTGCCTGCTGCCGTAAATATCTTTCGGTTTGATTCCCTGCAATGGTGGCTGAATCCCACAGAAAATAGCAATTATCATAATCTTTTACCCGCTTTTTGGCGATTATCCTATCCTGTTTTTTATTATTATGTGGGAGCCTACCTCCGGGAATACCCCCTGAAGCTGAAGAAGCTTCCCTGTGGAGTGCTGATTGTGCTGTGGGCAGTGCTGTTCGGCAGCTTCCAATTCTACCGAAGCTACGGCTCCATCTTTGTTCAAGGAGAATGGCAGGGTTGGAGTTCTGCCTACGTGGCAGCAGGCAGCATTCTGGTATTCCATCTTCTGTCCGGTCTGGACTGCAGCCAGTGGAGTGAAAAGGCAAAGAAAACTGCAGGATATCTCTCCGGACTTTGCCTGGGAGGATACCTGGTATCCGCGATTTTTGACAAGTGGTTTTATGAAATTCTGAACAATTCTCTGGATACATTTTTTGATAAGATATTCTACATTCCATTGATTGTCCCTGCGGTGATTATCTGTTCCCTGATCCTTTCTGCGATCCTCAATTGGGTATACCGCTTTCTGAAAATCCGAATCTGCAGTGTGCTACCAATTCTCCGGGTTTGATTTTCGAATTTTTTTGTGCATATCGACTTTCGTCAGCAAACCGAAAAATTGGTGTTTGTAGAGATGTCGGCGAAATCATACCTTCCCCCGGGGGGAAGGGGGACCGCGAAGCGGTGGATGAGGAACGGCGA
>CAMFFO010000032.1 GCA_945949735.1 uncultured Clostridia bacterium
ACCGCTTCGCGGTCCCCCTTCCCCCCGGGGGAAGGTATTTTCCTGTCATCAGCCCGACAAACACCAATTTGCTGGGCTGCCTCGCTGACCTGACTGTCATTTTTAATCATCCCCGAAGGGGATTCCACAATTGTGAATTGTCAATTCGTAAGCGAAAGCGCCATTTATCTTGGCAGACAAGACGACCGTTCCACCAATGTGGGCATGAGGATGCGGTGGGTATAGCCCTCCAGCTCGTTTTGTACCTTGTCCAGCAGCACATCCACCGCCACGGAGGCCAGCATCTTCATGGGCTGCTCCACGGTGGTCAGGTTGATCCGGGGCAGACCGCTGTCGTGGATGTTGTCGAAGCCCAGCAGCGACAGCTCCTCGGGGATTTTCAGCCCGATTTCCTCCGCCGCCTGCAGAATTCCCAGAGCGTTGGTATCGGTGGAGGCGAAGATGGCGGTGTAATCCCGCTCCTGGGCAAACAGCTGCTTGGCCAGCTGATAGCCGTACTTGATGGAGGTGGAGGGGAAGGTGTTGTTGCAGAACCGGGGGGTCAGGCCGAATTTCCGGCAGGCTTCCTCGTAGCCCTCGGCACGGAGCTGGTGGGTGTTGCTCCCCCGGCGGCGGCCGAAGTACAGAATCTCCCGGTGACCCAGGCGGTACAGGTATTCCACCCCCAAAAACGCGCCCTTGCTGTTGTCCACGGACACGTAGCTCTCCGGGGTTTCCCGCAGATTCTCTCCCACAAACACCGTGGGCACCCGGCTGAGGTAGGGCTTCAGGGTTTCGTAGCTCTCAGGCGCGGAGGGGCACAGGATGATGCCGTCCACCTGGCGGCCGATCATCAGCTCAAACAGCTCCCCCTCCTGCTCCAACTTCCGGGAGGAGTTGCACAGGATGATGTTGTACCCCCTGGCCCGGGCCTGGCGGTCAATGTGGTAGGCCAGCTCCGACATGAAGGGGTTGTTGACACCGGGCAGTATCAGCCCCAGCAGTTTGGTGCTTTTCATCACCATGGCTCGGGCCACGGCATTGGCGGTGTAGTTCATCTGCTTGCACAGCTGCAGAATCCGCTCCCGGGTGTCCGTGCTGATCTCGGGGCTCCCCGACAGGGCCCGGGACACGGTGGAGTAGGACACGCCGGCGGCTTTCGCAACATCTTTTATGGTTACATTCTTCATACCGTTCTCTCCCAAGCGAAATGGTTCCGGAAAATTTGTGTAGTTTTATTGTAAATTGTTTCCGGCGTGAAATCAAGGGTCTATTCGAAAATTCGGCAATTGACACAAGGAGAATAGAAAAAACTGTTAATTTTCACAGTATGTTTTTTCAAATTCAGAAATTCCTGTTATATTCCGTTAGATAATTCCGCCAGTTTCTCAAATTTTCGGAAATTTTTCCGCTGCAATCCAAAAATCAAGCAATTATATCCGGTTCTTTGCATTTTTGCCAGATATAATCCTTATCGTCCCGATTTTTTTGGTTGACATGCCGGATTGTTTGCTATAAAATATCCTCAAGGAAAGCGAAAACGTTTGTGGAAACCAGAAAGGAGTGACGGAACATGATTCGAGCTGTTTTGTTTGACCTGGGCGGTACACTGCACACGTCCTCTTCCCCTCCCGGGCGGGAGCTCTGGTTCGCCCGGCGGCTGCTGGAGCGGCTGGGAGACTACGGAATCTCCCTGGACGTTGCCCCCGAAGCTCTGGCGCGGAGCCTTTCCCGCAACGCGGAAGACTACAAGCAGGAAACCCAGCGCACACTCCGGGAGCTGCCCGCCGACGAAATCTGGAGCGGCTATTACCTGAGGGATTTCGGCGTTTCCCGGGAACAGCTCGCTCCCTGTGCCGAAGAGCTGAGCTTCCTGTACGATTACGAGCGGGTGCGGGTCATGCGCCGCCCCCATTTGGCGGAAACCATGGAAGCCCTCCGTGGCATGGGCGTCCGCCTGGGGGTCATCAGCAACATCATCTCCACCTCCGTGGTGCCCCACTTCCTGCGGGAGTACGGCATCGCGGGATACATGGAGACGGTGGTCACCTCCTCGGAAACCGGCGTCCGCAAGCCTTCGCCGGATATTTTCCGGATCGCCGAGCAGGAAATGAACCTTCCCCCTGAGGAGCTGGCCTATGTGGGCGACACCATTTCCCGGGATGTACTGGGAACCCGTGCCGCAGGCTGGAAATGTATGATCCAGATTTCCAACCCCTCCATTGCCCATCGGGATGTGGGGCTGGATCCGGAAGCAAACCGGCCCGATTACCTGATCAGCGACCTGTCCGAGATCCCCGCCATCATCGCCCGGGAGAACGCCCGGTAAGGCCAGGGACAGCGGGCAGAAAAATTGTTGTTTGAAAAAATGCTGTCATTGCGAGACCAGTGCGCACACTGGTCGTGGCAATCCCCCGGATCTTCCGAGATGTCCGAAAAACGTGCAAACGCCCTAACAAACCGTCCTGAACTGTTGGGGGATTGCCACGACCAGCCTTCGGACTGGTCTGGCAATGACAGCTCTATTTGAGCGTTTCAAACAACATTTTTAACGATGAAAAAACAACGCAAAATGTGATTGATACAAGGAGGAGCTTATGAGCAAGATTGATACCATCTTCTTCGACGTGGGAGCCACCCTGCGCTATGTGGTGGAGGATCCCGAATTTGCCGCCGCTGCGGACCGGGAGCTGATGGCCCTGGTGGGAGCCACGGAGTCCCACGACGAATTCTTCGCCAAGCTGAACGCCAACTGGAAGGCCTACCGCAAGATGGCAAAAACCGTCCTGCTGGATGTGTCCGAGATGGAGCTGTGGCTGCAGTATCTGCTGCCCGACTACCCCGCCGAGCGCATCGCCCCCAACGCCGCCCGGCTCACCCGGCTGTGGCGGGATCATGACGGCCGCCGGGTGCCCCACCAGGGTGTGAAGGAAACCCTGAAGGAGCTGAAGCGCCGGGGCTACAAGCTGGGCATCATCGCCAACACCATCACCGAGACCGAGATTCCCGACTGGATGTGCCATGACCAGGTGGCCGACTGCTTCACCACCGTGATCCTCTCGTCCAAGGTTCGGCTGCGCAAGCCCGATACCGCCATCTACCACCTGGCCGCCCGGTGCATCGGCTCCGCTCCCGAAAGCTGCGCCTACGTGGGCGACAATCCCGTCCGGGACGTGGAGGGCGCGGTGAACGCGGGCTATGGCGCCATGGTTCTGTTTGAGGACGCGGGCACCGCCGACCGGGAGGGCAAGGCCCCCACGGTGCAGCCGAACTTCCGCATCCGCTCCATTCCGGAGCTGCTGGAGCTGTTCCCGGCTCTGAACTGAGGTTTCCCATGGCACAGATAAAAGGCGTATTCTTTGACCTGGGCGGAACGCTCCGCATCGCCGAGGAGGTTCCGGAGCACCAGCGCAAGGCTGCCGCCCGGATGGCACAGCTGGCCGGCTGGGATGATCCCGATGCCTTCCTGGAGCTGGTGGAAGCGCGCTACGCCCCCTACCGGGACTGGGCGCTCACCGAGAACAAGGAGGCGGGAGACTTCGAGCTCTGGAAGAAGTGGCTGCTTCCCGACGAACCCGACGAAAAGCTGCAGCAAATCTGCCACGAGCTGACCTACCAGTACCGGCAGGTGAAGGGCCTTCGCCATGTGGTGGAGGGAGGCGTTGAGGTCATCCAAGCCCTCCGCGCCAGAGGCTACAAGCTGGGCATCATCTCCAACCTGATTGGCGAGTACGAAATCTACGACTGGCTGAAAGCCGACGGCCTTGACAAATACTTTGATTCCGTGGTGCTCTCCTCCGTGTGTCACATCCGCAAGCCCGATCCCGAAATGTACCGCATAGGCTGCCGGGAGCTGGGGCTGGAGCCGGAGGAATGCGCCTCCGTGGCGGACAACCTGAACCGGGACATCACCGGAGCCAAGGCCGCGGGAATCGGGGCCAACATCCTCTTCATCAGCCCCGCGAAGCTGGCGAAGAAAACCATTACCCCGGAAAATCAGCCGGACTACATCGTTCACAAGTTCCTGGACATTCTGGAGCTTCCCATTCTGCAAGGAGGCGAATCCCATGGAGCGTAACATCAACACCATTTTCGTAGACCTGGGAGACACCCTGCGGGTCATCCGCAAGGACGAGGATTACCAGCTGGCGGCCATGAAAACCATCGCCGACTGCCTGGGAACGGACATAGAGCCCCGGGAATTCTACCGCACGGTCATTGAGCCGAGGTATGACGAATACCGCAAATGGGCCTTAAGCTACTACTGCGAGGCACCGGAGAAGGTGCTCTGGACCCGGTGGCTGGCCTACGACTTCCCCCGGGAGCGAGTGGAGCGGTACGCGGCAGAAATGACCTACGCCTACCGCCGCACCAAGGGCGAACGGGTGGTCACCGACGGCGGTGCGGAAACCATCCGGGAGCTGCACAGAAGGGGCTATCGCCTGGCCATTGTCAGCGATCTGGTGGGCACGAAGGAAGTGGACGAGTGGCTGGATCATGACGGCCTGCGCCCCTTCTTTGCCAGCGTCCAGCAGTCCTCCCAGTGCCTCATCCGCAAGCCCCACCCCGCCATCTACTACTACGCACTCCAGGAAACAGGGGCCGATCCCCTGAAAACCTGTTATGTGGGCGACAATCTTGACCGGGATATCGTCGGCGCCAAGGCCGCGGGCCTTGGAATGACCGTAGGGGTACGATATCCCGGCAAGAAGCCCCAAACCGTTACCGAGGCCAACCGGCCCGATTGCTTTATCGAACATTTCTCCCAGCTGCTGGACCTGTTCCCCCCGCTGGGCTAAGGAGGTACGCGCATGAATCGTAATGAAATCGGCGGCGAGGCTCTGGCCCGCGCCGTGGAGGAGGCCTACCGCCAAGGTCAGACCGACTACTATCTGGAGCCGCTGGCGCGGCTGGGCGAGGACGGCAAGCCCACCGGGAAGATCCAATCCGGAGAGCCGGTGATCTTCTGCTGCCGCCGGGGCGAGCGGGAAATCGAGCTCACCGACGCCTTTACCGATCCCAATTTTGACAAATTCCCCCGGGAATACTTAACGGATCTTCGCTTCGTGATCATGACCATGTATCACGAGAAATTCAAGGATCTGCCCATCGCCTTCGCCCCGGAGCGGGTGGTGAAGCCCCTGGCCCAGGTCATCAGCGAGGCGGGGCTGCGGCAGCTCCACTGCGCCGAGTCCGAGAAGTACGCCCACGTGACCTTCTTCTTCAACGGCGGTAACAATCAGCCCTTCCCCGGGGAGACCGACACCTGCGTCCCCTCCCCCAAGGGCATCCCCTTCGACCAGAAGCCGGAGCTGAGCCTGCCCCAGGTGGCCGAGAAGGTCATGGCCGGTGTGGACGAGGGGTATGACTTCATCCTGACGAACTTCGCCAACGGCGACGTCATTGGCCACACCTCCAATTCCGAGGCCAAGCTGTCCGCCGCCGCCGCGGTGAGCCGCTATGTGGATCAGGTTTCCCGCTACGCCCTGGAGAACGGGTATCTGGTGGCCGTTACCGCCGACCACGGCAACATCGAAACCCTCCGGGATGCCAAGGGCAAGCCCCATGTGGCCCACACCACCAACAAGGTTCCCTTCCTGGTGATGGACCCCCAGCACCGGGCATTCACCCTCCGGGACGGCCGTCTGGGGGATGTGGCCCCCACGGTGCTGTCCGTTCTGGGCATCGAACAGCCCGCCGAGATGACGGGCAGTTCCCTCATCGAAACGCCGGGCATCACGAATCCCAAGTGTATGCTCATCGTTCTGGACGGCTGGGGCTACGGCTCCGGGGACGACAACGACGCCCTCTTTGTGGCGGACACCCACGCCTGGGATGCCATGCGCAGTACTTACCCCAACAGCCGGCTGTGTGCCAGCGGGGACGATGTGGGCCTGCAGTCCGGCAAGGCCGGAAACTCCGAGGCCGGACACTCCAACCTGGGCGCGGGCCGGGTGGTTGCCCAGGACGATGTCCGAATGGACAGTGCCATCCGGGACGGCTCCTTCCGCACGAACCCCGTGTTCCTCGAAACCATTGAAAAGGCCCGGAAGGCCGGACGGCTCCACCTGCTGGCCTACCTCACCGAGAAGTCCAGCCACGGCTGCATCGACTACCCCGTGATGCTCACCGAAATGGCCGAGGGCGTGGAGGACGTGTGCTTCCACATCATCTTCGACGGCCGCAGCACCGAGCCCGGCAGCGCCCCCGCGCTGCTGCGCACCCTGGAGGAGCGGCTGGCCAAGATCGGCCGGGGCCGGATCGTAGACGGCGTAGGCCGCGGCATTGCCCTGGATCGGGACGGCAACTACCAGAAGATCCGGAAAGCCTATGAGTGCCTCACCCTCGGCAAAGGCACCACCTACCGCTGAGGCTCCGCCGAATTGGCAATTGACAGTTGACAATTTTGGAAAATACCGTACTTCCTGCCGGAATCATTTCAAGATTCCTCCCGAAAGGATACCTTAATTGTCAATTGTCAATTCCGGAAATCTCAATTCTTTATCTCAAGCAAATTCACCGAAAGGAGGTTTCTTTCCTATGGAAACCACCATGGATTTGTCCGCGCTGGCCCTGACCCCCTGGGAAATCGCCCTGCGGATGCTGTGCGCCATGCTCATCGGCGTGGTCATCGGCACGGAGCGGGAATATACCCACCGTCCCGCGGGAATGCGCACCCATATGCTGGTGGCTCTGGGTGCCTGCGCGGTGATGGTCACCAGTCAGGCGCTGTTCTATCAGTACCGCATCTACGGAGCCACCCCGGACCCCGCCCGACTCAGCGCTCAGGTGATTACCGGCGTGGGCTTTCTGGGCGCGGGCACCATCATGAAGGAGGGGCCCTCCATCAAGGGCCTGACCACCGCCGCCAGCGTGTGGGCCGTAGCCTGCCTGGGCGTGGCCGCGGGAGGCGGCTACTATGCCATCGCCCTCATCGGCACTGTTTGTATCATGGTGACACTGGTCATCTTCGAGTGGCTCCAGCGCAAGCTGATGACGGACCGGTACGATTCCCACCTGTTCAGCGTTACCTGCTCCCATGTGGGCGAAACCCTGAACCGAATCAATGAGCTGTCCCTCCGGCTGAACGTCCGGATCGCCGGGATTCAGATCGAGGAGGACAGCCCCGAGAAATTTGAAATCCAGTTCACGGCGGGTTTCTCCGGCAGACACGCGGAAGCCCACCTTCAGGATTTCATGGCGGCCCTCAGCGAGGACGACAATACCACCATTGTCCAGTCCCACCGCAGCCGCGTTTAATTCCGGGAAACTGCCCCGGACGCACTCCATAACCATGGGCGGATTGCGTCCGGGGTATTTTGCTACCAAAAATCAGCCAAAACAGCCCTTTTTCATCGTTTTTTCACGCAAAATCCCTTCATCGCTCTTGACAATCACCCGTCAAAACACTATAACAGGAGGAAACAGGATGAACAGTTTTATCGTATTTTCCGCGCTCGGCTCTGTGCTGGCATTGGTATTTGCGGTGCTTATGGGCAAGCGTGCCCTCTCCGCTGACGAGGGCACCGACCAGATGCGCAAAATCGCGTCCTTTATCCGCGACGGCGCCAACGCATACCTGCGCCGCCAGTACAGCGTGGTCATCGCCTTCTTTGGCATCATGTTCGTGATTCTGTGCGTCATGGCTGCCTTCGGCTACCTGACCTGGTTTGTGCCCTTCGCCTTCGTCACCGGCGGCTTCTTCTCCGGCTTCAGCGGCTTCATCGGCATGAAGATCGCCACCGCCTCCAACGCCCGCACCGCCAACGCCTGCCGCACCGGTCTGAACGCCGGTCTGCGGATCGCCTTCTCCGCCGGCACCGTCATGGGCTTCACCGTGGTCGGCCTGGGTCTGCTGGACGTTTCCGTATGGTGCATCCTGCTGAAGTATGTGTTCAAGCTCCCGCTGGAGGACATCACCGCCGCCATGCTGACCTTCGGCATGGGCGCCAGCTCCATGGCCCTCTTCGCCCGGGTGGGCGGCGGCATCTTCACCAAGGCCGCAGACGTGGGAGCGGATCTGGTGGGCAAGGTGGAGGCCGGTATCCCCGAGGACGATGCCCGCAACCCCGCCGCCATCGCCGATAACGTGGGCGACAACGTGGGCGACGTGGCCGGCATGGGCGCGGACCTGTACGAGTCCTATGTTGGCTCCCTGATTTCCGCCTGTTCCCTGGGCGTCATCGCCTTCAACCATATCGCTGCCGTGGATCGGCTCTATGCCTTCGCCGTGCCCCTGCTGCTGGCTGCCATCGGCGTGGTCGCCTCCATCATCGGCTCCCTGCTGGTGCGCACCGGCGAATCCACCGAGCAGATGAGCCTCCTCAAGGCCCTCCGCCGGGGCACCAATACCGCAGCAATCCTCATCGCCGTGGCCGCTCTGCCTCTCGTGTGGCTGCTTCTGGGCAAGGATCACCTGGGCCTCTACGCCGCAATCCTGGCGGGCCTGATCTCCGGCGTGCTCATCGGCCGGTTCACCGAGTACTACACCTCCGATACCTACCGCCCCACCAAGCACCTGGCGGAGTCCTCCGAAACCGGCACCGCCACCTTAGTCATTGACGGCATCAGCCTCGGCATGAAGTCCACCATCCTCCCCGTGGTGGTGGTCGGTATCTGCATTCTGATCTCCTACTACGTTTCCGGAATCGGCGCGCCCGCCGACGCCAGAAACGCCATTGGCCTCTACGGCATCGCCCTGGCAGCCGTTGGTATGCTGTCCACCCTGGGCATCACCCTGGCCACCGACGCCTACGGCCCCGTGGCCGACAACGCCGGCGGCATCGCCGAGATGAGCGGCCTGCCCGAAGAGGTCCGGAACCGCACCGACGCGCTGGACTCCCTGGGCAACACCACCGCCGCCACCGGCAAGGGCTTCGCCATCGGCTCCGCCGCCCTCACCGCCCTGGCTCTGATTGCCAACTATGTGGAGAAGGTTCAGTCCATCGACCCCAATACCGCCCTGGATATGAGCATCATGAACCCCGTGGTGCTGGTGGGCGTGTTCATCGGCGCCTGCCTGCCCTATGTGTTCGCGTCCATCACCATGGGCGCCATCGGCCGGGCGGCCCACAGCGTGGTGCTGGAGGTTCGCCGCCAGTTCCGGGAGATCCCCGGCATCATGGAAGGCACTGCCGACGCGGAGTTCGCCCGCTGCGTGGATATCTGCACCAAGTCCAGCCTGAAGGAAATGGTGGCCCCCACCCTGATCGCCATCGTGGTTCCCGTGGTCACCGGCGTGGTGCTGGGCCCCTGCGGTGTCATCGGAATGCTCTGCGGCGCCACCGCTTCCGGCTTCCTGCTGGCCGTGTTCATGTCCAACTCCGGCGGTTCCTGGGACAACGCCAAGAAGTACATCGAGGTTGGCCACTGCGGCGGCAAGGGCTCCGACAATGACAAGGCTGCCATCGTGGGCGACACCATCGGCGACCCCTTCAAGGATACCTCCGGCCCCTCCATCAACATCCTGATCAAGCTGCTGAGCATGGTCTCCATCGTCTTTGCCGCCCTGGTGGTGAACTTCCACCTGTTCGGATAAGCATCTTTCCGGTCCGACAAATTGGTGTTTGAAAAAAAGCTGTCATTGCGAGACCAGTGCGCACACTGGTCGTGGCAATCCCCCGGCCCCATGGAACCAGGTAACGATTACCGCCAAAAATCGCAGGAGTACCCATTTTTGGGGGTGCTTTTCGATACATTTCCCCTCTAAGTAAGGGGATTGCCACACCACTTAAGCGCACTGGTTCGCAATGACATGAAATCTGGCGACAGCCCGACAAACACCAATTTTTCTGTCCGCCGAGTCCGGCCTATCTGCGTACCAAGGAATTCGAAAGACAAGCATTACAAAGGAGCGTCCATTTATGGAAAAGCAATACGATCTGATGATCCTGGGCCCCGCCACCCGGGACGAGAACATTGACTACACCGGCGAAATTGACCGCTGCGTGGGCGGCGCGGTGACCTTCTGCACCCCCGCAGCCCGCTCCACCGGGGCCAAGGTGTTCGCCGGGGTGAAGGCCGCCCCGGAGGACGCGGATGTACTGGCCGCCCTGGGAGGCGACCCGGCGGATGCGGTGCTGCTGCCCTCCGCCAAAACCACCCTCATGCGAAACGAATATTTCACCCCCGACCGGGAGCGGCGGAAGGGCACCTGCCCGGCTCAGTCCGACCCCATCACACCGGAGGATGTGCCGGAGTACCCCTGCAAGCTGTACCACCTGGCGGGGCTTCTCTACGGAGATTTCCCCAGAGGGCTGATTGAGGCCCTCCACACCCGGGGTAAGGTTTCCGCCGATGCCCAGGGATTCCTGCGCCACAACGAGGGCGGCTCCATGTGCTTCCACGATTGGGCGGACAAGCTGGAGTACCTGCCCATGCTGGACTTCCTGAAAACCGATGCCGCCGAGGCAGAAATCCTCACGGGCCTCACCGACCGGGCCGAGGCCGCCCGGATACTCCACGGCTGGGGCGCGAAGGAGGTTCTTATCTCCCACAATTCGGAAATGCTTGCCTATGACGGGGTGACCCTGAAAACCTGCCCCATCAAGTCCCGGAACCTGTCCGGCCGCACCGGGCGGGGAGATACGGTGTTCGGGTCGTACCTCGCCATGCGGATGCTGGGGAACTCCCTGGAAGAGTCCCTGCTCTACGCCACCGCCTGCTGCTCCCTGAAAATGGAAACCCCCGGCGCCTTCCGGGGCACCCGGGCCGACGTGGAAGATTACATCCGGCAGTTCTATGTCTGACAGCAAGCAGACAAAACGCTGTCATTGCGAGGAAGCCGTGCGATGTGGCAATCCCTTAGGTTTTCCGGGAAGTTCGTAAAACGGGGGTTCCGTCTACGTTAGCGGTCTAAAAAGTTGGGGGGATTGCCACGACCAGCCTTCGGACTGGTCTCGCAATGACAGCTCTATTTGAGCGTTTCAAACACCAATTTGTCGTTTTTCTTACATTCAATCGCCCCAGGGGGTTGCTCCCCTGGGGCGATGCTTGTTATTCCACGGCGCGGGCCATGGCGGTCATTACGGTGATGCCCTGGCTGTTCATGTATACCGCCTGGTAGATGGTGCTATCCCAGGAGGCGGTGAACTCTGATATGCTCCCCATAGAATAGACACTCGAAATAACAAAAATTTCGAGACTACACTACGGGGAGTATCATTATGCCTAAAATCAGCAAAGAAGAGATCATTAAAGCGGTAGAGCGATACAAAAGAGGAGAAACGAGCCAGAAAGCAGAAGCAAAAAAGCAGGGTGTAAGCCATCAACTCGTCGGTTGCAGTGAGCAGGCAACTGGTCGAGGGTTATTTCTTTTTGTGCTTATGGGCTTAACTCAGCCATTCAACAAATTGTTGTTTAGCGGCTTCGCCTCAAAGTTTCCTGTCATTGCGAGCCAGTGCGCTTAAGTGGCGTGGCAATCCCCTTATTTAGAGGGAAAATGTATCGACGACTGCCCCACAGAGCAGAAAAACCTTACGATTTTTGGCAAAAATCGTTACCTGGTTCCTCTCAACGGGGGGATTGCCACACCACTTAAGCGCACTGGTTCGCAATGACAGCAGGAATTCGCCAAACACCAATTTGTGGGTTTGCTGAGTTAAGCCGATAAGCGTTTTTCATTTTATGTTGCGATTGGCTGTGGGATGGAGTACAATATGGGTATTGAATTTGCGTTGTAGACGCACCAGGAGGAATATACGTTATGAAAAATATCTTGATTATTTCCACAAGCCTCAGAGGCGGCAGCAACTCGGAGCTTCTTGCCAAGGAATGCGCCAAGGGCGCGGAGGAAGCGGGCAACCGTGTGGAGCTGCTGAGCCTGAAGGGCAAGAAGATTCAATACTGCATCGGCTGTCTTGCCTGTATAAAAACCGGGAAATGCGTTCAGAAGGACGACGCTCCGGAAATCATGGAGAAGCTGCGCCGTGCGGATGTGCTGGTTTTCGCCACGCCCATCTATTACTACGAGATGAGCGGTCAGATGAAGACATTGCTTGATCGCATGAATCCCCTGTATTCCTCGGACTACGCCTTCCGGGAGGTTTACATGATTGCCACGGCAGCCGACGGCGGGGACGCCACTTTTGAAAAAGCCTACAACGGCCTGCAGGGCTGGGTGGACTGCTTCCCCAAGGCCAAGCTCTGCGGGCTGGTAGCCGGTGAAGAAATCGGCGATCCGAAGGACGCGGTGAACCATCCCGATGTGATGGAAAAGGCTTACCAGCTGGGTAAGGCTCTGTGATACAGTTACGGATTCTTGTCTGCGCTGTGGACAATTTATACCCCTTCGAAATGGGTATAAAGGGGAATCACGGCTCCGGTATATTGTCTGAAATAGAGGCTATCGTCATGGAATACACCAAAGAGGAACTTCTGGAAGCCAAGCGGCAGATTGATTCCACACTTCACAAGCTGCGCTCAACCATTGTAACTCTGCAAGACAAGGAGAATCCGGCGCGGTACAAGTCTCAGATCACCCTTGCCCAGCGCCGGGTGAAGGCCTTTGAAATTGCGGTGGCGCTGATTGAAAAAGAATTGGAGTGAGAAAAAAGGCAAAGCGAATTGCGGTATTGTCCGATACCCACGGACTGCTCCGCCCGGAGGTGCTGACCGCCATTGCCGGCTGTGACGCCATCATCCACGGCGGCGACATCAACAAGCCGGTATTCATAGACCGATTGAAGGAAATCGCCCCGGTTTATGTGGTACGGGGCAACAACGACAAGGAGTGGGCAGAGCATATCCCCGTGACACTGACCTCACCAACACGGTGAGGCGATTGCTTTTTGGGCTGTGTATGCCCGTCTATCAGCGACAGCGCGACTTACGGCATCTCTATTCCACCTGTAGCTTTTCGGGGCGTTTTCCCCCGATTTTTGCCTCTCTAAGCAGCGAGAATCCTTCTGACATATAGAGATAGGCGGGGCTGGTGCGTTCCGGGAAACTGGCAGTTTCGCAGATGCCATATGTTTGTCCGTGATACCCCACAATATGTAACTCAATCCGCCAGATACTTCAGGAAGCGATCTGCCTGTTTCTGAAGAGACGCTTTGTTCTCTTCCGACAGAATCAGGGCATCCGTCCCAAATGCGCTTCCATCCAGGGCCACACCCGTCTCCCATTCGTCCATCACATCGGCCTGCATAAACTGAATGAGTTCTTTCAATTTTGCCCGCACGGTTGCTGTGGCGTTTCTTCTGCCAACGCCGCTGATCGTGACCTTTTTCCCCGCGATCGCGGTTTCGGTTCTTGACGCCCCCTTTTTGACCGGGCGGGAAAGCCAGTCCAGCAGGTTCTTAAGTACCCCCGGATAGCTGTGATTGTATTCCGGAGTGAAAATCCAAATACCATCGGCCTTGCTTACCTCGTCACGCACCCGCAGGATTTCTCCCGGCGTCGGAAATTCCATATCCTGATTCCTATAAGGAATATCGGCATAATCCAGGAAAGAAACCTCCGCTTTTTCACGCTGAAGAACTGCCGCCAGCCTGGCCATCTGCATATCAAGGCAACACCGCTTAGGTGGAGACTGCGGGCTTCGGCGGATCTTTTGCCGATTCTCCTTGCCCCATTATGCGGTGCTGCCTTAACAGATTTGCTCTTTTATAGGGCAACACCGCACAATGGGGGCTGCGGGCTTCGGCGGATCTTTTGCCCCAATCGTGCAGTATGAAAAATGGGAAATACATCCAGTATTCCCGCATTTTCCATACTTTCGCTCGGGTCAAAATCTCTCGCCGAATCTCCTTGCCCCATTATGCGGTGTTGCCATAGTTGTTAAGTCCGGATGCAGAATAGAAAGAATCAGGTTTTTGCATAGTCATCCAAGCCAATAGATCGAAAAAGGAGATGCTCTTTTTATGGCCTTTGTGGAAAAGTACATTGAGACCGACCGCACCTTTTATCAGCGTCTGATTCGGATCGCCATTCCCGTGATCCTGCAGAACCTGATTACCACCGGCGTCAACCTGGTGGACAACATTATGATCGGTCAGCTGAACGAGGCCTCCCTCAGCGGCGCCACTCAGGCAAACCAGTTTATTATGCTGTTCACCTTTGGCATTATGGGTATCAGCATGGGTGCATCGGTGCTGTGCTCCCGGTTCTTCGGAGCACAGGATATGACGTCTCTCAAAAAAACCATTACGATTGCCATGCGTTTCGGGCTGCTGCTGGGACTGGTGTTTACGCTGGCGGATATTCTCTTCGCCCGCCCCATCATGGGCATCTATTTCCGGGCGGAGGATGTGGAGGGGATCGCCGCAGGCGTTTCCTATCTGCGTTGGTCAACCATAACCTTTCTGCTGATGGCAGTTGCCTACGTGCTGACCAATACTATGCGCAGCATGAATTTGGGCAACATCCCCCTCTTAGCGGCAATTGCGGCCTTCAGCGTGAATATTGGGGCCAACTATGTGCTGATCTTCGGCAAGCTGGGCTTCCCTGCCATGGGGGTGGCCGGTGCTGCTCTGGGCACCGTGATTGCCCGTGTAGTGGAAACCTCCATCATAGCGGTGGCCTTCCTGAGAAACAAAACCCTACGCTACCGGATCCGGGATCTGCTGATGCCCTGCGGCGATTTGGTTCGGGAATTTTTGCGGATCAGCGTGCCTGTCATGCTCAGCGACAGCCTGCTGGGTATGGGCGACAGTGCGCTGGCGATCATTATGGGTCAGATCGGTGCAGGCTTTGTCTCCGCCAATTCCATCACCGTTCTGGTGCAGCGGCTGAGTACCATATTTATTTCCGGCCTATCCTTCTCCGGCTGTTTCCTGACCGGGCAGATCCTGGGAGAAGGCAGAACGGACGCAGCGCAAAAGCAGGGCTACACCTATGTTTTTCTGGGCTTTCTCATCGGGACTATCGCGGCATTGATCATCCAGCTGTTCAGCGGCTTTGTAATCAATGCCTATAACATTACCGAAGAGACCAAAATGATCGCCCATCAACTCATGGACGGACTGAGCATCATCGTCGTGTTCCGAGCCACCAATTCCATTCTGACCAAAGGGGTCCTTCGGGGCGGCGGCGATACCCGGTTCCTGCTGGCGGCGGATATGTCAACCATGTGGCTGCTGGCAGTCCCCCTGGGCGCCGTTGCGGGACTGATTCTGCATCTGCCCGCCTTCTGGATCTACCTATGCCTGTATTCGGATCAGGCCGTGAAGGCAGTATGGTGCGTGTTCCGGCTGAGAAGTGGAAAGTGGATCAAAAAGATACAGGGAGCCTTATAACTCCTTATCGGATTCACTCAGCAAACCGTAAATTGGTCGTCGCGCAAAAACAGAACTGTCATTGCAAACCAGCACGGGGGTTCGCAATGACAGTGTTTATTATGCAATTTAACGTAACACCGAGCGCGGCATTGTCTCAGCGCTCCATTCGCCCCTGCGGTAAAACAGAATGGACAGGGCAGTCGCCACCAACCAGCCGATGGGCCAGGCGCACCAGATGCCCGTGGAGCCAAGCGCCGTTCCCGAAAGAACAAAGGCCAGCACCACCCGCAGGATCAGATCGGTAAAGGTTGCCGCCATAAACTGCCGCATTTTCCCCGTCCCCCGCAGGATGCCGTCCGCCACCAGCTTGGCAGATACCACAAAGTAGAAGGGCGACAGGATCCGCAGGAAGGTCATGCCGCTGCCGAGAGCCGCTTGCGTGGCATCCTCCATGAAGAAATTCATCAGTGGCCGTCCGCAGGTGCAATACAGCACCACCAGCGGCACACAGATCAGCCACACCATTTTCAGCCCCGCCCGGAAGCCCTCCCGGATCCTGGGCAGCTTTCCTGCCCCCAGGTTCTGGGCGGCGTAGTTGGAAATGCCGTTGCCGATGGTGGTGAAGGAGGTGATGACCAGATTGTTCAGCTTCACCGAAGCGGAATAGCCCGCCATGATGTCCGTGCCGAAGCTATTGATAACGCTCTGGACGAGAATATTGCCGACGGAGATAAAGCTCTGCTGCAAAACGCTGGGGATGGCAATGACCACAAACCTCGCCAGCAGCCGCCCGGAAAACAGCGCTGTCTTTCCTTCGTTGGGGATTTGCTTCAGGCGGCGCAATACCACGCTCACCGCCAGAACGCAGCTGATGCCCTGGCACAGGAAGGTGGCCCAGGCCACGCCTGCCACGCCCATCTGAAAGGCTGTGACAAACAGGATATCCACGGCGATGTTGCTCAGTGAGGACACCGAGAGAAATACGAAGGGGGTCTTGCTGTCTCCCAGCGCGGAGAAAATACCTGTAGACAGATTGTAGAAAAATACGAAGGGCAGACCCCAGACGTAGATGTCCAGATACAGGGCGGAATCCGCGAACACCTCACGGGGCGTGTTGATCATTTTCAGAAGGCTGTCACAGCCGAGGATGCCCACCAGCATCAGCATCAGGCACACCAGACCGCTGGACAGCATGGCGGTGGACACCGCGGTTTTCATGCTGCCATACTCCTTCGCGCCGAAAAGGTGGGACACCAGTACGGAGCAGCCGATATTGCAGCCAAATGCAAAGGCAAGGAAAATCAGGGTGATCTCATAGCTGTTTCCCACAGCGGCCAGGGCATTCTGCCCGATGAATTTACCGGCCACCCAGCTATCGGCGATGTTGTACAGCTGCTGGAACACGATGCTGCCAAACAATGGCAGGCAGAATTTCCAGAGCACCGCCGACGGCTTCCCGACTGTCAGATCGCGATTCATGATTGTTCACCATTCTCTTTCCTGGGATTGATATTCAGACCAAATGGTATTATAATTCAAATTGATTCATATGTAAAATACATCTTATTTATATTGAAATATCAAATTGATATGGAGGGGCCATGAATATCAGCTACGATGCCTACCGGGTATTTTTCTATACCGCCAAATACCGGAGCTTTACCCTTGCGGCAAGGGCGCTCCGGAACAGCCAGCCAAACGTTACCCGCACCATCAAAAACCTGGAGCGGGATCTGGGCTGCACCCTGTTTCTGCGCAGCAACCGTCGGGTGGAGCTGACGCAAGACGGCGAAAAGCTCTATCGATATGTATCCGTTGCCTTTGAGCAGCTTCAGGCAGGGGAAGAGGCGCTGCTCAGAGACAGCGGGTTAGACGGCGGGATCCTGCGCATCGCGGCCACCGAGGTCGCCCTGCGGGTCTTTCTGCTGCCGGTGCTGTCGCAGTTCCGGGCCCGGTACCCCGGCGTTCCTATCAAGCTGCTGAACGGCTCCACTCCTGCCGCCATTGAGGAAGTGAATAAGGGCCTTGCGGATCTGGCTTTCGTCACGACCCCGGCTGACATCTCGGAGAAACTGCGAAGCACCCCGCTGGCCGACGTACAGGAGGTTGCCGTGTGCGGCGGCACTTATCGATCCCTGACCGGTTCCGTGGTCACTCTGGAAGCGCTGGCCCGTTATCCCATAATCTCTCTGGGGGAAAACGGCAGCGCATACCGATTCTACGCGCAGTTTTTCGCGGATCACCAGGTTCCGTTTGCACCGGATATTGAGGTTGCCACTGCAGACCTGATCCTTCCCATGGTGAAAGCGAATCTGGGAATTGGGTTCGTTCCGGCTTCCTTCCTGTCGGAGGATGGGGGAGCTTCCGTATATCCGATCGACCTGGCGGAGAAAATCCCGCTGCGTAAGGTCTGTCTGGTGGAATCCGCCCAGCATCCCGCCACCGCTGCGGTAAAAGAGCTGAAAAAAGTCTGTTTCGCGCATTCCCCTTCTGTCGGCCTGGTTCCTTGAAGGGCCGGCCGGATGCGGTACCGGCGTCGCTTGCGTAAGCTTGTAATCAGCATATGTCGTCCTCCAGCAGCTTTTAGGGAAGCTCTGATTAAATCGGCAAGAGCTGACAGCGAGAGATTTTGCTTCCTCAGAAAGTTTGGAGAATCGAGGAATACTCTATGTATTTCCGATTTTCCAAACTGCACTGAGGGAGCAAAAGATCCGCTGCTCAGCCGTAGACGATTTATTCAGAGGTTCCTTAGCTGCGAAGGAATAGCAAAAGCAATTTCTGACGCATCGGAAGCCATAAAAACCGTCCGCTGTGATGACGAAAACGGGGAGCTTGAACTACCCCAACAGCATCCTTTTCTGCCCCATAGCTGTGTCTGCAACAGATTATCCCCCTCGATCTTCGCGGCAAGGACGCGGAAGATCGAGGGGGATTTCATTTATGCTTATCGGGATAACCCAGCCGTCCGGCAAATTGGTGTTTGTCGCTTCGCTCCAAGTTTCCTGTCATTGCGAGACCAGTGCGCACACTGGT
>CAMFFO010000033.1 GCA_945949735.1 uncultured Clostridia bacterium
CCGCCCCTTCGGGGCACCTTCCCCCCGGGGGAAGGTATTGCTTTCCGTTAGCCCGACAAACACCAATTTATCACTCTGTTTTCTATTCGTCCCGAAGAGACACCTTAACTGTCCACTTTCCACTGTCCACTAATCAACACTACACTGCTTTCTCTGACCGCGTTTCGGAATAATTGCGCGCCGCTTTGTGTTTGATCAAAGCGGCGCGTAGTTTTTATGTCGCGGCATTCACCTGACGGATGACACAGAGCACGTCGAAGATGTCGCCCACCATGTAGTCCGGGCGGAAGGCGGGGTCGACGCCTGCGTCCTTCATCTTGGTCAGCTGGGAGCAGATCTGAATCGCCACGGCAAAGCCCGCCCGTTTGGAGCCGATGACATCCCGGGACAGGGTGTCGCCCACATAGGCGGATTCCTCCGCCAGGGACTGGGTCTGCCGCAGGGCCACCTGGAAGATATCCGGGCAGGGCTTGCGAAGTCCCGTGACCGAGGACAATGTCACATCCTGGAAATAGTCCCGGATGCCGTACTCCTCCAGAATGTCGAACACCTGGTACAGCGCGGCGGTATTGCTGACGATGCCCAGCTTCAGGCCCATTTCCTTCAGGCCCTCCAGCATGGGCTTTACGCCGGGGCGCAGCTGTCTGTGGTAGTAGGTGACCTCCCACATATGGGCGATTTCCTCACAGTGGGGGGAAAGCAGCTCCCGTGGGAAGGAAAAATCCGTAAGAATATAGTCGCACCAGATTTCCACCGGCTTCAGCTCCACATTATGGGCATCCCGGTAGACACCGTAACGTGTCCAGCCTGCATTCACCCGGCGCTTCAGTTCCTCCAGGTCTGCATTGGGATTCAGGCCGTAGGAGCAGAGCATGGCATCCAGCTTTTCCATGGCGGCTTTTTCACTGGCGGCATCCACATAGATGTCCTCCAGGGTTCCGCCCATATCGAACAGTACGGTTTTGACCATAAAACACCTCCAGATTCAGGATATCCCGGAATCCGCGCCTGTCCGGACGGAGGAGTCCGGGGGCGTTCAGGTAGGATTCCAGGGAGCCGGGGGATGGATCACGCCATCGTCCCCGATAAGGAAGTCCACGGAGGGCAGACGGTTTTCACTCCCTCCGGGAGGGGGATAGCAATCGGTAAAGTAGACCCTGCAGCCGGTTTCCAGCAGCATCCGGACAACCTCCGGGGAAGGTCGGTCCTTGCGGGGGTTGTAGGCGGCTTCGCAGGAAATCACGGCGTAACGGGGACGCAGAGCGTCAACCAGGGGCTGTGTCAGGGCTTTGGCATCGCCGTGGTGGGGAACCTTCAGAAGATCGCAGCTGGCGGGGGGCGGGTTTTGCCAGCAGCTACCGTAGCAGTCTCCGGCGAGGATCACCCTCCGGGAGGCGAAGGTCAGCTCCAGCCGCAGGGAGCCGGGGTTTCGCTGCTTGGAGCTCCAGACAAGCTGATCCATGTCCGGCTCCTTCCCGGTGAGCAGCTCGTCCCAGATCCGGTTCCTGCGCCGGGCGAGGCCTGCGTCGGGCACGATCACCCGGGCTGACAGCCCCGGAGGGCAGGGCAGCATCTGGTCATGGCAGATGTACTGCAGCCGGGTACCCTTCCGGCGCAGAAGCTCCAGAATCCGGTTCCAGTCCGCCAGACACTCCCACAGCCCCCGAACGGTTTTCGGGGAGCCCTCCGGCAGCCGCGCCGCAGGGGAAAGGGCCGGGGGGAAGAATCCGGCATACAGATCCCCTATGGGGATTTTCCGGGCGAGAGCTTCCAGACCGCCGAAATGATCCTGGTGCAGATGGGTGATGACCACCGCGTCCAGTCTGCGGATGCCCAGCCTTCGCAGATGCTCCGCCGCAGATGCCCGGCTGGAGCCGGGAAAGGGCTCCGGCTCCGCTCTGCCGGCATCCACCAGCAGACGGAAAAGCCTCTGCCCGGTGTCAAATTCCACCAAAGCTGCGTCACCGTCGGCCACGTTCAGAAATCGAAGTGTCAGCATCGCATCACCGCCGGTTGGTGTACTTTTTCCAGGGCTCCTCCGGAGGAGGAGGCGGGGCATAGTCCCGGTGGTACAGCGCGTAGGAGCCGGCCAGCCCCATGGCCAGGGGGATTATCACAAACCAGACGAAGAATACCAGCATCGCCCCGGAGGCTCCGGTGCCCCGGAGCATAATCAGAAGGGTAATTCCCGCGGCGAGGGCAAAAAAGGCGAGCCACAGGTAGCTGCCGAAAACAAGTCTTTTGTCCGGCAGCAGACGGTGGGCAAGCCAGGCGCAGCCCAGGCCAAGGGCCCCTGCCGTCAGGGATTGGATCAGGTTCCCCCAGAATGGGCTGACGCGCTCCAGGGGCTTGCCCAGGTATTCCGGAACCAGGGAGAAGATCACCAGATACAGCGCAAGAAACAGAAAGCTCAGGCAGAAGGTATAAAGGATCAGACCGCTTTTGGGCTTGCCGTCCTCCGTGAACAGGAAGGCTTTCCAGAAGCTTTTCTCCCGCTTTTCCCATTTTTCCTTCCGCTTGGCGCGGCTGCGCTGCTTGTCCATATCGTGAATCTGCTGGTAAAAGTCATTCTGATGATCCATGGGGGCCTCCTGGTAATGAAATGTCTGATGCTTTCGCCGCTGATCCCACGGGGCGAAAAATGGTGTTTGCACCTTCGTTAGAACTGTCATTGCGAGACCAGACCGAAGGCTGGTCGTGGCAATCCCCCAACAATTCATCACGGTTCGTTAGGGCGTTTGTCTGTTGTTCGTACCTCTCGGAGATACAAGGGGATTGCCGCGTCTCACGGCTTCCTCGCAATGACAGCGTTTTTCGGGGCGATAAACACCATTTTAGGTTATCGACTTTAGTAAAGCTAGTCGTCAAAATGGTGTTTGTAGGTTTCGTACCACCCATTGTAGGGCGGGGTTATGACCCCGCCGCCTACGTTCCGATGCGGGAAATGTACGTTTTACCGTGAAACACTACAGCTCAATCTCGTCAGGTTGGCGGCGGGGTCATAACCCCGCCCTACAGAGCGAGTGCGAAAAACTTTCAATTTGCAAGTGTGCTTACTAAAGCCGATAACCTGTACACCATTTAATCTGCCTGCCGGCGATGAATAGGAACCCCCCGCGGGCAGGGAAATCCGTCCCGCGGGGGAATGGTGTTTCTCTGAAATAATTACTTGGTGTAGGGGCTGATGCTCAGCCAGTAGATCCACAGGTCCTGGGTATCCAGGAACACATCGTTGATGGCTGCGATATCGGCAGAGACGGCGCCGCTCTCGGCCAGACCAACGGGGTTCCAGTCGCACTCTACGTCGCTGCGGACAGGCCAGTTGCCTTCCTTGCTGAAGGGCTTCAGACCGCCGGACTTGCCGTCGGCGCCGCCGGTGATGAAGCGGATGAACAGACGGGCGGCTGCCGGATGCTTACAGCCGGTAACCACATACAGGTACTCGCAGTTCTCAAGGCCGGTGTAGGGAGTCAGGTTGGTGACCCAGCCGATGTTGTAGCCGGACTCGTCACGGTTGCCGATCTTGCCGCCGGAGGCCAGGCACAGGGCGGGATCGTCCGCGGTGGAGTTGTGGACGGCCAGAACCAGCTCGTCGCCGTCACCGATGAAGGTCATCTTCATCTGGCTGAAGCGCCACATAAACTCAATACCGGCGTTGTTCTCGGGAACGTCAAACTCGAAGCCGGAGGCATCGTAGGTGTACTCCAGGGGCTTGCCGTAGGTGTCCACATAGGACTGCTCCATCTGGTCGGCATTGACGATGAAGCTGGCGAACAGGGACAGGTAGGCGGTTTCGGTGCCGATCTCCTTGGTGAACAGGCGGTACTTCTGGTTGCCGTCCTCGTCCTTCTCAATGATCTCCCACCAGCTGTGGATGGGCTGACCGTCGGGGAAGGCCTCGGTGTTGTAGTACCAGAAGGACTGGGAGGCGTACAGAGGATAGCCGTAGCGCAGAAGATCCTCGTCGATCAGGGAGCAGATGTCCTTGGGGTAGAAGGCGGAGCAGTAGCCCTCTTCGTAGAAGTCGAAGAACACGTCGCCGTTGACGTCCTTGGCCTGGAGCACGTCGCCGAAGATGTTGCCGGCATTGGCTTCCAGAACGCACTTCTCCAGAACCTCGTCCTGATCCATGTCCATAACGGTCAGGTTCAGGCCGGGGAAGGCTTCCTCGAACTTGTCCTCAGCCTTGAGCATCTTGGAGGAGGTGGCGTAGACGGTGATCTCACTGCCGTCCTTCACTTCTTCCAGAGCCAGCTGGTACAGCTCGTCGTCGGTCATATCGCTCCACTCGTCATAGATGGGGCCGTAGAAAGCGGAGTCCTCAACGGACGGGCTCTCCTCATTGGGGGTGTCGGAGCTTCCGGAGGAAGTACCGGCGGCAGGTGCGTTTGCAGCGGGGGTGTTGGTCTCGGTCTTGCCGGAGCAGGCTGCCAGGGAAAGCAGCATCATAAGAGCCAGCAGGGCGGACAGAATACGTTTTGCCTTCATTTTTCCAGTTCTCCTTTCAATATTGGGGGTTCAATATGAGGGATGGGTTGGGAACGCGGGAGATATTTCATCGCCGGGTCATGCCGCGGCGGTAAAAACGGAGTGGTGCGCGGGAACGTGGTAAATTGTTGTTTGAAAGGTTGCGTTGCAAATTACCTGTCATTGCGAGACCAGTGCGCACACTGGTCGTGGCAATCCCCCCGCCCCATGGAACCAGGTAACGATCCCCACCAGAAATCGCAGGAGTTCCCATTTTTGCGGGTAATTTTCGGTGCATTTCCCCTCTAACCGGGGGATTGCCACGTCGCTGCGCTCCTCGCAATGACAGCGTTTTTCGGAGCGATAAACAACAATTTAGCTTTCTTTTGCGCTTAGCGGGCCCGCTTGATGAGGCGGGTGGATTTGGCGTCGTAGATGTTGATCTTCTCCGGCGGAATCTGGACGAAGACCTTCTGGTTGATCTCATAGTGGGCCAGGCCGATCTGCTTGGACAGGAAGTCGCTCTTGCCGGCCTGGAGGGAAACCAGGGTCTCGGAACCGGCGGGCTGGTTGGCGTAGACGGTGACGGGAAGTCTGCCGGGGCCGTCCTCCTCGAAGATCTGCACCTGCTCGGGACGGATGGCCACCACGCAGGGGAACTCGCCCTCGGGGATGGGCTCATCGGTCATGTCGTCGGCACTGAATACGTGCTCGCCCAGCTCGCTGCGGACATGAAGCTCCTGGTTTTGCAGGACGGCGGTGCCCTCCAGGAAGTTGATCCGGGGGTTGCCGATGAAGTCGGCGGCTTCCAGGTCGATGGGGTTCATGTACAGCTCCATGGGGGAGGCCACCTGGCTCAGCTCGCCCTTCTTGAACAGGGCGATCTTGGTGGACATGGTCAGAGCCTCCACCTGGTCGTGGGTGACGTAGATGATGGTGGTGCCCAGCTCCCGGTGAATCCGCTGCAGCTCGGAGCGCATATCGATTCTCAGCCGGGCGTCCAGGTTGGAAAGAGGCTCGTCAAGCAGCAGCAGCTTGGGGTTGGAGGCCACGGCACGGGCAATGGCCACCCGCTGCTGCTGGCCGCCGGACAGCTCGTTGGGATAGCGGTCGATGTACTCCTCGATGCGCATCATCCGCAGGGAATCATGAAGCCGCTTCTCAATTTCTGCCTTGGGCAGCTTCTGGATCTTCAGGCCGAAGGCGATGTTCTCCCGGACGGTCATGTGGGGCCACAGGGCGTAGGACTGGAACACCAGGTTCAGGCCCCGCTTGCTGGGCTCTGCGTAGTAGGCCAGATCCGCGTTGATCATTTCCACGCCGTCGATGGTCATGACGCCGTTCTGGGGCTTCTCCAGACCGGAGACCACACGGAGCGTGGTGGTCTTGCCGCAGCCGGAGGGGCCCAGCAGGGTCATGAAGTCCCCGTCCTCGATGACCAGGTTGATGTCTCTCAGGACGTGGTTGTCACCGTAGAATTTATCAATGTGCTTTAATTCAATTCTGCTCATGTTGTCTTTTCCTTTCCCGCACAGTGCGTCACGTTACCAGGCCTTGCCAATGTCGGCGCCGAACCGGTTGGCGATGATGTAGCATACCAGGATGAACAGCAGGACGCATACGGAGATCGCGTCCGCCATCTGGTTTAGACCCTCCTGAGAGTAGGTGAAGGCCAGATACGACATGGTCTGGGTGTGCTTATCCATCATGATGATGATCAGATCCAGCTCCTTGGCGATGCTGATGAAGGTGAGCATAAACCCGGAGATAAAGCCGTTCTTGGCCAGGGGCAGGACGATTTTACCCATGCGCTGCCAGAAGTTGGCGCCGTTGATATCGGCGGCCTCCTCCAGCTCCACGGCGATCTGCATCATGTTGGCAGTGCCGGAGCGGCTGGCGAAGGGGAAGTGCTTGACAACGGAAGTCAGCACGATCAGGGTGAAGGTGCCGTACAGGGAGGGAATCAGTCCGCCCAGCCGGGGCTGGCTGAACATGGCAACGTACATACTGGAGAAGGCCACACCGCTCATCAGGTAGGGGATGAATACCAGCTGCTCGGTGGTGGAGCCGTACCACTTGCCCCGGCCCCGGGTGGAGATGTAGCCCAGGAACTGGCCGCACAGGGCGGTGATGATGGAGCCGATGAAGGTCAGGCGGATGGTATTCCAAACAGCCTTGCCGAATTCGGGGTTGCGGAAGATGCCGGGATAGCTGATATAACGCTCAGCCTCGTCCACGGCGCCAATCCAGTTATACAGCGTCAGGTTGCTTAAAGCGTAGCCGTTGCCGGTGGTGACCTGGAAGGTCTCCATAACCAGCACGAACATGGGAGCTACCATGGCGAAGAACAGGAACAATACCAGGAAGGCCATCAGGGGAGCCTTGGCTTTGCCCAGGTGCATCTCATTGGAACGTCCGCCCTTGCCGCCGATGGTGGCGTAGGACTTGCGCACGCCGATGAGCTTCTGGTTGGAGAAGATGATCAGGGCGGCCAGGGAAATCAGCACCAGGCTCATGGCAAAGCCTACGCCCTGGGGCCCGCCGTTGATGAAGGTCTTCATCTTGGTTGCCAGGGTGAAGTAGCCGATCCGGGAGCCCAGGTTGGCGGCCACACCGTAGGTGCCGATGGCCTTGCTCAGCGTCATGACCACGGCGGAGAGGATGCTGGGCAGCACCAGGGGCAGCGTGATGGATTTGAGGATCTGTACTTTATTGGCACCGCAGATCTCACCCATTTCCTCCAGCTCCGAGTTGATGGAGCGGAGGGCAGAGGAAACGTGGATGTAGGAGAAAGCGTAGTAGTGAAGGGACATACACAGAACGATGGCCACCGGCCCGTATGCCAGCCAGTCCGGTATGGGGATGCCCATGCCTGCCAGGAAGCCTAAGGAGCCGGAGGTTTTGTTGCGGAACACCGCCAGCCAGGACAGAGCCTTGCACCAGGAGGGGATCATGTAGGGGATGACCACCAGCATGCCGATAAGCTTCTTACCGGGCAGGTCGGAGCGAACCACCAGCCAGCCCAGCACCGAGCCCAGAGGCACGGACACCAGCACGGTAAAGACACCAACCACCAGGGAGTTCTTCAGGGGGCCCCACAAGGTGGCGCCGGCGAGCTTGCCCACCAGCAGATACTTCCAGTAGTACAGGGTAAAGTCGCCCACGTTGCCGCCGATACGCTTGATCTCTCCCTTGGCGGCGGTGAAGGTGGAGGCGATCATCTGCAGAAGGGGAATCACGATCAGACAGAAAAGAATCACCATACTGACCGCAACGATCATGTTAAAGGGGTTCTTGACCACATTGAGAATCTGATTTTTCAGTCTGGTCTTGCTGAAGGGTCGTTTCACGTTCTTCCTTTTCACTTTTGTTCTCCTTTCGTGGTTTCAGCGCTGCGAGGGGTCGGGGAAATGCGCAAAGCAGGGGGGTATGCTGCAGGGAATTCGGACACGTTTTCGTAACAGGTTCTAGAGAAAGGATATCATGTGTTGTGAAAATAGTCAATTACAATTCGATGAAATACAATTTTTTTGACATATCCAACAGGATAGGGAGGAGTTTCTTGGTGATTATTCCAGACTGTTTTCCTGATAAAAAACGTTCCGCAAATAATTTTCGAAAAGAATTTACGGAAATTTTCGTAAACCGCCGTAATAAGTGGGATTCGGGACGAAAAGAAGCCTTTAAAATACAGGGCTCAGACCGGAACCATTGTAGCAGCGCAGTGTAAAATGAGAAAGGGAAGATATGTAAAAAATATGTCAATTTCTCCGGCAAACAGGGGGGCACCCTCCTGCAGGGGCTTGGGAGAGGACAAATTGGTGTTTGAAGCACTGAAAAAATGCTGTCATTGCGAGGAGCGCAGCGACGTGGCAATCCCCCGGTTAGAGGTACAATGTACCGAATATTGCTCAAAAAGGTGGGAGATGCCGCGTTTTTGGTGGTAATCGTTACCTGGTTCCATTCATCCGGGGGATTGCCACGACCAGTGTGCGCACTGGTCTCGCAATGACAGCATACTTTCAAACAACAATTTGTCGTCCGGGTGAGCTTCGGGCAGAGAAAACCCCCGCCCGGCGGTGCGGGCGGGGGTGGGGCTGAATTACTTGTACAGCTCCGGCTTTTCCATGGTTTCCACCTTGTAGAACTGGGAGGTGCCCCGGGAGGCGTTCAGGGCATCGCCGGCGACACAGGCCACATAGCCGTCCCAGGCGGAGGGGCCGGTGAGCTTGCCCGCGTGGACGGACTCCACCCACTTGCACAGCTCGATGTCGTAGGCCTCGATAAACCGCTCCTTCCAGTCGGTCATGATGGGCATGCTCTCGGCGGGATTCAGGCTGTCCCAGCCCTGGGGACGGGAGCGGCGCACCACGGCGTAGGGATCGGGGAGCTTCACGGTGCCGTTCTCGCAGACCACCTCGCACTGGATGTCGTAGCCGTAGCCGTCGGCCACCTGGACCTCCACATCGATGAAGCAGCCCTTCTTGGTGCGCAGCAGCATGACCTGGGGGTTGTCGTAGCCCTTGTTGGAGTTGGCGGACTGACGAACCCGGACGCACTGGGCATCCTCGTACTCGTCGTCCAGGAGCCAGCGGCAGATGTCCAGCTCGTGGATGGCCACGTTGGTGACACCGTTCTCGGTCTTGAAGCCCGGGCCCTGGCTCACGTTGCGGTGGCAGGCCTTGATGACCAGCGGCGCGCCCAGCTCCCCGGAGTCAATGATCCGCTTCATCTCGGCGTAGCCCCGGTCATAGTGGCGCATGAAGCCCACCTGCACCAGACGACGGCCCAGGGAAACCTCCCGGGCGATGATCTCCTCGCAGTCCTTGGCGTTCTGGCTCAGGGGCTTCTCACAGAAGCACCACTTCTCGGCGGCCAGGGTTTTCATCACATAGTCGTGATGGGTGGGGTCGATGGAGGTGATGACAACGGCCTCCACCTCGGGGTCGAGGATCATTCCGTCACAGTCGTTGCCGTAGGAACGGATGCCGTATTTCGCGGCGGTGTCGTCGGCAGCGGCGGCCACATAGTCGGACACGGCCACAACGGTGGCCCCGGGGACGGTGTTCATGATCCGGCGGCAATGGTCCCGTCCAATGGCCCCGCAGCCGATAATTCCGATTTTCAGAACCTTTTCCATGGTGAATTCCTCCTGATTGTTATTCAATCTGATGCAGCGTAAAGAGAAAATGTCATTAGGATTTCGTTATTTCGAAACAAGCGTTCCTGCTGTAGGGGAGCCATTTATGGCTCCCCTACAGCAAGGACGAGACACTTTCGAAATAATCAAGCGAGAAACTGCCTGTGAATTATCCGGGAATCAATATTTCCTCGCATCCTTCACGTGGGCCAGGTGGCTTTCGTAGGCCCGGCGGTTGCCTTCGAATTCGGAGACCTCGGTATCGCCCACACGCCACCAGGCGCCGTAGCCGTCGGTCATGGTCTTGGGCAGCACCTTGATGTCGATGAGCACCGGGCAGCCCTTCACGGCCTTGGCCTGCTCCACGGCTTCCTTCAGCTCGCCCATGGTTCTTGCCTGGTAAGCGACGCAGCCGTAGCTTGCGGCCACCTGGGCGTAATTGATGTCCAGGAACTTGCCGGAGAGAGCCCCGTCGGCTCCCCGGGAGCGAAGCTCGGTGCAGAGCGTTGCGTTGCCGTGGCCCACCTGGAGGTTGTTGATGCAGCCGAAGCTGGCGTTGTCAAACAGGCACACGATGATCTTCTTGCGCTCCTGGACGGCGGTGATCAGCTCGGAGTGGAGCATGTTGAAGCTGCCGTCGCCGCAGAAGGAATAGACCTCGCGCTCGTCCCCGATGGCCAGCTTCACGCCCAGAGCGCCCGCGATTTCGTAGCCCATGGTGGAGTAGCCGTACTCCATGTTGTAGGTGTCAATGCCCGTGGGACGGAACATCCGCTGCATATCCCCGGGCAGGCTTCCCGCCGCGCCGATGGCAACGTCGCCCGGCTCCATCATGGCGTTGATGGCTCCCAGGGCGGTGGTCTGGCAGAGGTTGGCGCTCAGGTCATGGGCAAAGCGGCGGGCGGAGGCGTAGTTGGCGTCGTTGATGATGGGCCGCCACTCGTCGGTGTCCTCAAATTCCACCCCGTCCAGACGGACAAGCTCCTGGGCCCATTTCCGGCGGGCATCGGTGATTTCCGTGGTGTAGGCGGTCTGGTAGCCCTCCAGCTTCTCCAGCAGCCGGGGCAGAGCCATCTTCGCGTCGGCCACCACGGGAACGGCATCCAGCTTCAGAGCCTGGAAGTCGGAGACGTTGATGTTGACGAATTTGGCGTCATCCCGGAACAGAGACTTGGAGGCGGTAGTGAAATCGGTGTAGCGGGTGCCCACGCCGATGATCAGATCCGCGTCTTTGGCAATCTCGTTGGCGGCGGAGCAGCCGGTGACACCCAGACCGCCCAGATTCAGGGGGTGGGTCCACTCCAGGGCGCTCTTGCCCGCCTGGGTTTCGCCGAAGGGGATGCCGGTCTTCTCGGCAAACTCCCGGAACTCCTTATGCGCCTCGGAGTAGCGCACGCCGCCGCCGCAGACCAGCATGGGCTTCTTTGCGGCGCGGATGGCATCCGCGGCATCCCGGAGGGCCTCCTCCGTTGCCGGACGACGCTCCAGCCGCCACACCCGCTTGGCCAGGAAGGATTCGGGGTAGTCGTAGGCCTCACCCTCCACGTCCTGGGGCATGGCCAGGCACACCGCACCGGTGTTGGCGGGGTCGGTCAGGGTGCGGAAGGCGTTCAGGCAGGCGCTCATCAGCTGCTCGGGGCGGACGATCCGATCCCAGTACCGGCAGACCGCCTTGAAAGCGTCGTTGGTGGTGATGCCCATGGAGTGGGTGTGCTCCACCTGCTGAAGCACCGGGTCGGGCTGGCGGCAGGCGTAGGTGTCGCCGGGCAGCACCAGAAGGGGAATGTTGTTGGAGGTGGCCGTGCCGCAGGCGGTGACCATGTTGGCGGCTCCGGGGCCGATGGAGGAGGTGGCCACGCAGATCTGCTTGCGCTTCTGCTGCTTGGCAAAGGCCACGGCGGCCTGAGCCATGCCCTGCTCATTCTTGCCCTGGTAGATTTCCAGACGCTTTGCCTCCTGGATCAGAGCCTGCCCCAGACCCACCACGTTGCCGTGGCCGGGAATGATGAACAAACCCCGGACAAAGGGCTGCTCGATACCATCATAAGCGATGTACTGGTTTTCCAGGAAACGAACAAGGGCCTGGGCCATGGTTAGGCGAACGGTTTTCATAGATATCTCCTTCCTTTCTCAGCCCTGGAAGATGTGATCGTTGGCATCCTTTTTCCAGAGCCAGGCGTGTTCGGGATCGTCAATGCGGGTTTTCTTCCAGGGATCCCCCTCCAGGTGGCGGATGCCCCAGGCGTAGCACATGGCGTAGCCGGGAGCGGCTGCCTGGGAGTGAAAGCCGTGGTTGATGATGGCCAGGCCGTTGTGACCGGTGCGGTAAATTTCGTCGTTGGCAAAGCCTGCGCCGAAGCCGTCGGGATAGTCAAACCGGAAGAAGTACACCTCCGGCTGAGGATGGTGGTGGGGAGGATAGGACGACCATTTCCCCGGGAAGTTCAGCACCTCGCCCAGCACCATGTTGGAGTAGGGGGCGTTGTCGTAGTCGAAGAAGGTCTTGATCTCCCGGCGCATACAGCCCATGAGTTCCCCGTTTGCTCCCGCGTGCTGGGTCTGCACCGTTTCAGGGGTGTAGAACACGGCGGGGAAGGGGGTCTCGTTCACGGTTTTCTGGATATAAGCTTCACTGTGCTCCCGGGCGGTGAGGGTAATCTCCTCGCCGCGGCCCGCATGGAGGCAGTAGGCTTCATAGTGGAAGCAGTCGGGACGGACGGCTTCCACGCTGCGGCCGCCCCAGGCGAAGGTGACGCTGCCCGACCAGAGGAGAATGGCGATTTCCTTATCTTCCTCGTGGAAGCGGAAGCTGTCCCCCGGCTCCAGAATCAGCAGACCCACGTCCATCTGTGTGCCGTAGTCATTTTTATCGGTGTCAATGTAGGTATTGTAGCCCGGGCGAAGGAAGCTGCCCGGATTCAGATAGGTCATAGGGGTTCCTCCTTGCGCGAAAAGTTGATAGAATGCAGTGAATGATTAATTGTCAATTCGGCGCAGCCGGGCTTACAGCCCCGTATGCTCCCGGATATAGCGTCTTGCTTTGATGGCGTACTCCAGGGGGTCAGCTTTGGCGGGGTCCTGCTCGGCTTCCACCAGGAGCCAGCCCCGGTAGCCGGCATCGGAGAGCACCTGGAACACGGGATCGAAGTTCACGTTTCCGTCGCCGGGAACGGTGAAGGCGCCGGCACGGACGGCCTGGAGGAAGCTCCAGTTCTGCTCCCGAACCTGAGCCACCACGTCCAGACGCATATCCTTCAGGTGGACGTGACCCACCCGATCCACATATTTCTTCAGCATGGCGAGGGGATCCTCTCCCGCGAAGGTGAAGTGGCCGGTATCGTAGCACAGGAACACATACCCCGGATCGGTGTTCGCCATCATCCGGTCGGTTTCGGCGCTGGTCTGCACCACGGTGCCCATGTGGTGGTGGAAGCACAGCTTGAAGCCCCGGTCGGCAGCAATCCTGCCAAGGCGGTTCAGCCCCTTGCAGAACCGATCCCATTCGGTGTCATCCATGACGTGCTTGTGGCCGCCGGTCAGGATGGGAACATCGGTCTTTCCCTGGATGGAGTAGCTCTGCTCGCTGACGTTAATGCGACTCGCTCCCACCGCTTCCAGGAAGTCCAGGTTCCGGATGAAATCCTGTTCCTCTTCCTCCATGGGGCGGGTGAGGATAAAGGAGGAGTACCACCGGCTGGCGATCCGCATCCCCCGCAGATCCAGCTGGCGCTTCAGCTCCGCGGGGTCGGTGGGGTACTTGTTGCCGATTTCACAGCCGGTAAAGCCTGCCAGAGCCATTTCGCTGACGGTCTGGCGGAAGGTGTTTTCCGCGCCCAGCTCGGGCATATCATCGTTGCACCAGCCGATGGGGGCGATTCCTAAGTTTACATAACGTGAATCCAGCATATTCGGTTTCCTTTCCTATTCCGGCGCAATGGGCAGCGTCGCCCCGCCGAAGGGCATGGCGATCACCGTGGCGTCCGGTCCGTATTTTTGGAATGCTTCGTCCAGGGCTTTTTGGGCCGAGGGCTGGGGATTGAGGAAGATGCTCCGGACAAACTCCGGCTCCATTTCCGACACCAGGTCGATGGCCGCGTTCTCCAGCACCATGCCGATGGCCGCGGCCTTGTGGCCGCCCAGCTGGAAGTCCCGGCCGATCCGCTCCACCATGGCGTGGGCGGAGGGGGACTGGGTGAGCCACTGTTCAAATTTGACGCTGCCTAACCCCTCGGGGCAGGCTCCGATGAGGATGATGGTGCCGCCCTTTTTCACCGCGTGCTTGGCGTTGTCCAGGGCCTTCTGGGTCTGGTAGAGGTTCGCGTCCTTGGGCGCGCCCCCCTGGGATACCAGCACGATATCCGCCCGCTGCCGGATGGGCTTGCGGTACATCTGATCCAGGTATTTGCAGCCCTCCCGGTGGGCTTTCGTCACGTCTCCGGCTGCCGCGTGGACGATGTGCTTGTGCTCGTCCAGCACCGCGTTCACAATGTAGTGGATGCCGCAGATATCCCCTGCTTCCTCGATGTCCTGCCGGAGGGGGTTGCCCTCCAGCTTCCCGGCGCAGGCATCGGGGGATACCATCATCCGATGGTTACACTGGATGGCTTCCGGCGTGGACACCCCCGGCATGATGGCCTTGGCCCCGCCGGAGTATCCGGCGAAGTAGTGAAATTCAATATTCCCCAGGCAGATTCGGAAATCCGCCTCCGCCACCCGGCGGGAGATGTCCACGGGGGTTCCCCGGGAGGTCACGCCCATGCGGACGCAGTCGTCGGGGGTGGAATCCTCGCAGCGAATCTGGCCGTAGGATTTCCCCATGAGCTTGCGCTGTTCTTCCTCGGTGTGGGGCCGGTGGGAGCCCAGGGCGAACACCAGAGTGATGTCCTCCCGGGGGATTCCCGCCGCGTCCAGCTCCTCCAGCACGGGAGGCAGCACATCATAGGTGGGCAAAGGCCGGGAAATGTCGCTGGTGACGATGACAATTTTCTGACCGGGCTTGGGAAGCTCCCGCAGCTTTGGCGCGCCGATGGGATGCGCCAGGGCGTGGCGCACGGCGGCCTCCCCCCGGAGGGGGTGCTCCATGGGGTTGGACAAAAGGATATCCGTCACATTCCGGTCGGGCACCGTGACCTTCTGAACCCCGGTGCCATAGCCAAATTCCAGTTCCATGGTTACTTCTTTCTTTCGAGAACGGCGCGGGTCTGTTCGACGATGTGCTCGGCGGTGAGGCCGAACCGCTTCTGCAGGTAGCTCTGGGGGCCAACCTCGCCAAACTCGTCCTCCACGGCCACGCAGCGGCAGGGCACGGGGTACTCCTCGCTGAGCACCTGGGTCACGGCATCGTAGAGGCCGCCGTTGCGGTTGTGGTTCTCCGCCACCACCACGGCTCCGGTCTTCTTCGCCCAGGACACCACGGCCTCGTTGTCCAGAGGCTTGATGGTGAACAGATCCAGCACGGCGGCGGAAATGCCCTCTGCTTCCAGCGTCTTCGCCGCCTGCATGGCCTCATGCACCATGATGCCGGAGGCGAAGATCACCACATCGGTGCCTTCCCGCAATTTGACGGCCTTGCCGATGGGGGTTTCGCTGCCGGGGGCGTAGACGGTGGCGTACTGCTTCCGGCCCACCCGGATGTACTTGACACCGGGACGGTCCACGCACTGGCGCAGCACGCTTTCCAGCATGTTGGGGTCGGTCACGTCGATGATGGTGGAGCCGGGGATGGCCCGGTACAGCGCCACATCCTCAAAGGGCATGTGGGTGCCGCCGTTCATGGTGGCGGTGACGCCGGGGTCGGTGCCGATGACGGTGATGCTGTTCTTGGCGTAGCCGCCGGACAGGAACAGCTGGTCATAGCACCTCCGGGAGGCGAAGGGGCCGAAGGTATGGACAATGGGCTTAAAGCCCGCGCTGGCCAACCCGCAGGCAACGCCCACCATATTGGCCTCAGCGATGCCGCAGTTGATGGCCCGGTCGGGGTGGGCCGCCGCCCACTTGGCGGTGCCGATGCAGTTCATCAGATCTGCGTCCAGGTAGATCACATCGGGATCGGCTTCCGCTAATTTCGGAATGGTTTCCCCCAGCACGGCCTTGCACAGCCGGGGATCCATGGCTCCGGTATACTCAATTTTCATCATGGCTCAGCCCTCCAATTCCTGCAGCTGGGCTTCCAGGCCCGCCATATACCGGCGGAACCGGTCGTCGTCTACGGTATAGCTGTGGTTCATGACGGTCTCGGCCACCTCGGGAATGCCCGCACCCTTCACGGTGTCGAGAATGATGGCGTAGGGCTTGTCGCCGCCCTGACGGGTGCGCTCCAGCGCCTTGGCCAGCTCCTCCACGTTGTTGCCGTCCACCTTCACGGTGTCAAAGCCGAAGGCGTTGAACTTGGCAACGTAATCGCCCATGGGCAGCACATCATCGGTGTAGCCGTCCAGCTGGCGCTTGTTCCAGTCCAGAAGCACCACCAGATTGCTGAGTTTCTTGGCGGCCGCAAAGCTGAAAGCCTCCCAGACCTGACCCTCGTTGCTCTCGCCGTCGCCCACGATGAGGAAGGTGCGGCTGCTGTAGCCCCGGAGCCGGTCGCCCAGGGCCATGCCTGCGGCGAGGGAAGTGCCCTGGCCCAGGGAGCCCGTGGTCATGTCCACGCCGGGGGTCTTGTTCCGGTCACAGTGGCTGGGGAGCCTGGTGCCGGGTCTGTTCAAAGTTTTCAGTTCCTCGTAGGGAATGAAGCCCAGGTTCGCCAGGGTGCTGTACACCGCCGGGCCCGCGTGGCCCTTGGAGCAGACCAGCTTGTCCCGCTCCGGCCAGGCGGGATTTTTGGGATCCACCTTCATCTCACGGCCGTAGAGCACGGCCAGCACATCCGCGATGCTTAAGCTGCCGCCCAGATGGCCGGAGCCCAGGCTATGGATGGCCTCCAGGGTGCCCATTCGGATGCGCACGGCGAAGGCCTTGAGCTTTTTGACATTGATTTCATCCATGTTTGTTACCTCATCTTGGATTCCGGGATCGTCGCCCCGTGGCGCAGCGCCTTTACAACGGGCAGCTCCTCGCCGCTGAGGAAGCGGATCAGCGCGCCGCCGCCGGTGCAGATGTATCCCATTTTTTCGGTCAGATCGTATTTTTCCGTGGCGGTAATGCTGTCGCCGCCGCCCAGAACCGTGAAGCCCGGGGTATCGGCCAGGGCCTGCCAGACGGTTTTGGTGCCCAGTTCGGTTTCAGCCTTTTCAAACACGCCCATGGGGCCGTTGACGAATACGGTTTTCGCATCCTGAATCACCCGGGCGTAGCTTTCGGCAGTGGCGCTGCCGATGTCCAGGGCGGTGATGTCCCCGGGAAGCCGGGAAAGCGCGGCCTCCCGGCGGGTGCCGTCCTCCACCCAGGCCAGATCCTCGGGAAGCTGAATCTTGCTGCCAAAGCGGGCGTACAGCGCGGCGGCCTTTTCGATGTACTCGGAGTAGTTGGAGCGGGCGATGAAGTCCAGACTGCCCTGTCCCACGGGCTTTCCCTGAGAGGCCAGGAAGATGTTGGCTACAAGACCGCCGGTGAGTACCCGGTCGGCCACGCCCCGCTCCAGCACGGTGTTCATCATTTCGAAGGCATCGGCGATCTTCGCTCCGCCCAGAACGAACACGCAGGGGCGTTCCGGCGCTTCCATTACCTGGGACACGGTGCAGTATTCCTTTTCAAAGAGCCTGCCCATGTAAGACGGAAGCACCTGCTCAAAGCCGCAGAGGCTGGGCTGATCCCGGTGGGCCGCCGCGAAGGCATCGCAGACGTAGAGGTCCGCCAGAGGGGCCAGCTTCTCCACCAGCAGGGTTTTCGCCTGCTGCTCATGGGTCAATCGCAGCTTCTTTTCGAAGAGGGTCTGCTCCTCGGAGACGAAGCGGACGTTGTCCAGCAGAAGAATCTCTCCGTCCTTCAGGGCTTTGATTTTCTCCCGGGCGGCGGGGCCGCACACGTCGTCGATCCACTGCACATCCCTTTCCAGCAGCCGCTCCAGCACCGCCGCGTGGGGCTTGGTTGTGTAGAAGTTTTTGTACTCAATGTCGCTGCCCTGGTGGGCAAGCAGCACCACCTTCGCGCCCTTGTCAGAAAGCTCACGGATGGTGGGGACACAGGCGGCGATCCGGTTGATGCTCTTTAAGGTGCCGGTCTGCCGGTCCACCGGCTGGTTGATGTCCACCCGGCACAGGACCGTTTTGCCCCGGAAATCTGCCTCGTCCAGGGTGCGGATGCCAAAGCGCATGGGGAATTCCTCCTTGATGTAGGGTTGAGGGCTGATTGCGTTTTGTCTACTGAATGGAAAACTATTGTTTAGCGCACTGACTCCAAATTTCCTGTCATTGCGAACCAGTCCGCAGACTGGTGTGGCAATCCCCCGGTTGAAAGGAACCAGGTAACGATTACCACCAAAAATCGCAGTGGTTCAAACTCTTTCCGGAACTTTTCGGAACATTCCCCCTCTATCTGGGGGATTGCCACGCCACTTAAGCGCACTGGCTCGCAATGACAGCAAGTATTC
>CAMFFO010000034.1 GCA_945949735.1 uncultured Clostridia bacterium
AGTGTGCGCACTGGCTCGCAATGACAGCAAGTATTCGACAAACACCAATTTGTCGCTGCACTGATTCCGAGAATGGGAAGCGGTCGTTTGGGCGACTCGGCTGGTATTTATGAAATTGAAAGAGGTGGATGTAATGGCGCAGGCACTGTATGTTCAGGCGGCGGAGTATATCCGGGAGAAAATCGCGGAGGGGGAGTATCCGGTGGGGAGCCAGATCCCCACGGAGAATGAGCTGGCGATTCAGCTGGGGGTCAGCCGTCCTACGGTGCGGCAGGCCCTGGACACGCTGGCCAGGGAAGGCCGGGTGACCCGGGTGAAGGGAAGCGGAACCTTTGTTTCCGAGCCGAAGCTGGTACATGAGTCCACCAGCTTCGTCACCGGCTATCGGGAGGAATGCCGGAACCGCCACCGGATTCTGCGGACGAAGGTGGTCTGCCTGCGCGTGGAAAAGGCGGAGGGGACTGTGGCGGAAGCCCTCCGGTTGAAACAGGGCCAGAGCGTCACGAAGCTGACCAGGATCCGGCACCTGGAGGCAGTGAACGGCAACGCCCCAGTGGTATATACCACAGTGTATGTGCCCTGCAAGCTGTTTCCCGATATGGCGGAGCAGGATTTTACCGACGGGTCGCTGTATGAGGCACTGGACAGCAGAGGATTATCCGTAGTGCACGCTTCCCGGCGGCTGGAGGTGGTGATGCCACCCTCGGAGGTAGCTGTCGGGCTGGGCATTGGGGCTTTTGAGCCAACGGTATTTATTTCCTCCAAGGGCAGCACCCGGAACGGACAGATGGTGGAGTACAGTGAGAGCTACTATCCGGCCAGCCGGAGCAGCTTCCAGATTGAAATCCAGCGGTAAGAATGGTGAATGCGATGAAGGAGTATATTTGTCTGGATGTGGGCGGCACGGAGATCAAAACCGCCTGTGTGGACGAGTCCGGAAATCTCTTGCAGCCGGTGCGGCATTTTCCTGCCAGGGCGGGGGAGAACGCAGAGAATTTACTGGCCCATTTCGCGGAAATTATCCGGGAAACCAAGCCCGCACCGGAGCAGTCGGCGGGGATTCGGCTGGCCTTTCCGGGGCCCTTTGACTATGAACGGGGAATCTGCCTGATGCAGGGGCTGGCGAAATACGACGCTCTTTACGGGCTGGACCTTCGCCGGGAGTTGGGAACCAGGCTGGGTGTGGGGCCTGAGGACATCCGGTTTGCCAACGATGCCTCCGCCTTTGCTCTGGGGGAAATGGGCTTTGGAGCGGCCAAAGGATTTGAGCGGACGATGTTTGTCTGCATCGGTACGGGGTGCGGCAGCGGATTCGGCCTGAACGGGCTTCTGGCGCCCCGGGGAACCCCTGGCGTGCCGGACAGCGGATACATCTATGACGCTCCGTTCCTGGACGCCCGGATTGACGATTATCTCTCCCGCCGGGGGCTGATGGCGCTGACCCGGCAGCGGCTGGGGGAGGCTCTGGACGGGAAAGCACTGGCTCAGCGGGCTTTGGAGGGGGATCCCGGGGCGCGGGATTGCTTCCGGGAGTTCGGAGCGCGGCTTCGGAACGCGCTGATCCCATTTCTGGACGGCTTCCGGCCGGAAATCATCTCCCTGGGCGGGCAGATCATGAAGAGCGGAGCATTCTTTCTGGGTCCGCTGGAGGCAGAGTGTGCCGGGCGGGGAATCCGGACTGCCGTTACGGAAAGCACCTCCCTTCGCACCATGCAGGGCCTGACAAGAATATGAGCGGTACATTTCTGCCTTGATTTTTCTGTTCATTCGAGGTATGATTGGGTCATCAAGCAGAGAAGGAAGTGCTTATATGGGCGCGAAAAAGAAGGAACTGCTCCGGACGATCAAATTTGTGCTGTTCTCCATCAGCGCGGGTGTGATCCAGGTGGTTAGCTTTACCCTCCTGGAGGAGGTTCTGGGACTGGTGCACTGGCTGTCGTACCTCATCGCCCTGGTGCTTTCGGTGCTCTGGAATTTTACGCTGAACCGGAAGTTTACCTTCTGCTCCGCGGGCAACGTGCCTGTAGCTATGGCGAAGGTGGCGGGGTTTTATGTGGTGTTTACGCCGCTGTCGACCTGGTGGACGGCAGTGCTCACCGGGGAGAATCTGGGTTGGAATCCCTATCTGGTGCTGGCCCTTACGATGATTGTGAACTTCGTGACGGAATACCTGTTTGACCGGTTTGTGGTGTTTGGAAAGAGCATCGACACGGCGAAAAAAACATCTCCCTGAGGGCTTCCTCAGGGAGAATCGTTTTTATATGGAAGCCAGGCCCGCGTCCACCAGCTTTTGAAGGCTCATGAGGATGCCCAGCTTGGCGTGGCACCAGGTCAGGCCACCCTGGAAATAGACGGCGTAGGGCGGACGGATGGGGCCGTCGGCGGAGAGCTCGATGGAGCTGCCCTGGACGAAGGCACCGGCGGCCATGATGACCTTGTCCTCATAGCCGGGCATATCGGAGGGGTAGGGGGCGGCGAAGCTGTCCACCGGGGCTGCGGACTGGATCCCCTCGCAGAAGGCCACCATGGCTTTTTCGCTGCCCAGCTCCACAGCCTGGATGATATCGTGGCGTTCCTCCTCTGCGCCGGGGACGCACCGGAAGCCCAGCGGCTCATAGAGGTTGGCGGCGAAGATGGCGCCCTTCTCCGCCCCGGCAACCACCGTAGGGGCCAGGAAAAAGCCCTGGTAAAGGGAAGTCATGAGCCCAAGGTTCGCACCCACCTCCTGGCCCAGGCCGGGAGCGGAGAGACGGTAGGCACAGCGGTCCACGCATTTTTTAGTTCCGCAGATATAGCCGCCGATGGGGGCGAGTCCGCCGCCGGGGTTTTTGATCAGGGAGCCCACCACCATATCGGCCCCCACATCGGAGGGTTCGATTGTCTCCACGAATTCCCCGTAGCAGTTATCCACCATGACGATCACATCGGGTTTGCACTGCTTGCAGAAAGCAATCAGCTCCCCGATCTGGCTGACGGAGAAGGTGGGACGGGTAGCGTAGCCCTTGGAGCGCTGGATGGTGATGAGCTTGGTTTTTTCGTTGATGGCGGCGCGGATGCCCTCAAAATCAAAGGTTCCATCGGGCAGCAGATCCACCTGCCGGTAGCTGACACCGTACTCCTTAAGGGAGCAGGGGCTTTCCCGGATGCCGATGACCTCCTGCAATGTGTCATAGGGCGCGCCCACCGGGGAGAGCAGCTCGTCTCCAGGGAGCAGATTGGCGGAGAGGGCCACTGTCAGGGCGTGGGTACCGCAGACGATCTGGGGACGGACCAGGGCCGCTTCGGTATGGAATACATCCGCATAGACCCGCTCCAAAGTGTCCCGGCCCAGATCATCATAGCCGTAGCCCGTGGTTCCCGCGAAGCAGGCGGCGGACACCCGGTTCTTCCGCATGGCCCAGAGCACCTTTGCCTGGTTGTATTCCGCGATGCGGTCAATGGCATCAAAGCGTTCCTTCAGCCGTTCCAGGACGGCTTCCCCATAGGCGTACACAGCGGGGGAAACGCCCATGGTCTGATATAGCTCCAGTAAATCTTCCATTTTTTCCTTCTGGGCACCTCAAAAAACTCCCCTTTTGGGTTTTGGCCGGATCTTTTGTTCCCACAATTCGTATTGGCATTTTCGCAATACATCCAGTATTCCGTAATTTCCAATACTTTTGTGAGAACAAAATCTCTCGCCCAAAACTACAAAAAGCAGTTTTTTGAGGTGCTTTCCCTTTTCTTTGTTCTCAAGGGGAAATTATAGTAAAAACCATCCCGAAAGTCAATACCGGGATGGTTTTTGGATATTCAGTCCCCGGACCGCCGGTTCCTGCCGCCGAAAAGGACAATCAGCCGAAGCAGCTGTGCCAGGGCGGTGGCAGTGGCGGCCACATAGGTCAGCGCGGCAGCCCGGAGGGTTTTCCTTGCGCCCTCCTGCTCCTCGGGGGTGAGGATGCCGCCCTGCTCAATGGCAGCCAGAGCCCGGCGGCTGGCGTTGAATTCTACGGGAAGGGTCACCAGCTGAAACACCAGGCTCAGACCGAAGCAGGCGATGCCCAGGTATACCAGGGTGTAGGAAAAGTTTCCGGCAAAGGAGAATAGCAGTCCTAAAAGGATCAGGGGCATGGCCAGCCTGCTGCCGAAGTTGGTAACGGGGATGATGGCAGCCCGGAGCTTGATGGGAGCGTACCCTTCGGCATACTGGACGGCGTGGCCCGCCTCGTGGCAGGCGACCCCGATGGCTGCCGTGGAGGTGCTTCCGAACACATTGTCGGACAGGCGGATGACGTTGGTTTTGGGGTCGTAGTGATCCGTCAGATTTCCGCTGATCCGGTCAATGCGCACCCCCCGGACGCCGTTGGCGGACAGTACCCGCTGGGCGGCCTCGGCTCCCGTGATCCGCCGGGCAGAGAACTGGCGGGAGTAACGCTTGAAGGTGCTGTTGACATTGCTGCTGGCCCACAGGGACAGGATCAGGCAGGGCAGAACCAGAACCACATAGGTCATGTCAAAGCCGTAATAAAAGGGCATCAAAATCACTCCTTATTTGTATTCCGGCTCCATGGCGTCATGGAGCACATCGGTGATGGCTCCCCGGAAGATGGAATCCGCCTGGGAATGCAGCGTCTGAAGGGCTCCTGCGGCGAGGTTTACGGGAAGCTGGCCGGGCATAAAGAGATCCTGATCAAAGATGAATTTGACCTCCTTATCTTCCTTTCCCTGCTGCTTGACAAGCCCCGGCCCCGCGTGAATCTTCGCCCGGCAGCCACCCCGGATGGCCAGCTCCGCATCCACACTGCACCGGGTGGCGGTGCTCTCCGCCACATCCTCCTCCATCAGCGGCCCCAGGTAGCAGGGGGAAATCAGATGGGAGAAGGGAACCCCAGAAAGGGACAGGCGGCTGCGGGAGATGAAATTGATGTACCGCAGCCCCACACGCTGAAAGTAGGCAGGCTTGTACAATCGGATAAAAGCGGCGAGGGGTTTGTCCAGTCGGGCAGCGAACTCCTCCCAGCTGGGGTAGCGGGAGCAGCTGAGGGAGATGAAATTGCCGGTGAGGTTGACCCGCCAGACGCCGTCGGGGGAGGCAAACTGATAGTTGACCACGGCGGGCGGATTCTCCAGGGAGAAATGCCCGGGGGCTCCCGTAACCTTGGGAGGCGGCACATCCCGGCGGAGGGTGTACTCCGGGAAATCGTCCCGGATGGCCTCCTGAAAGGCGGCGGGGGGATTGGCGCTGATGCTGAGAATGTCCGGAAAACGGAGCTGACAGATGACCTCGGAAAGAGGGCTTGCGCCGTAATGACAGCGCGGCTTCTGTGAAAACATATTCATTCCTCATTGTGCGCATTTTTGATATTTCTATTATAGCAAATTCCTCGGCAAAGACAAGGGCTGCGCAGGGCAGGGAATTGTAAATTTTTTGATTCGGGGGAAAACCTGTGTTCAGGATATCGGCAGAAAGCACAAAATTCTGATGAACGCCGATCGCCTGAAAATCAATTTCCCTTGCCGCAGAATCTTTGACAAATATGTTTCCTGCATCCCGGGGGAGCGAGGGCTGGGCAATGGAACACATAGCCGCACAATCTTTTTCGCGGAAGTGATTAATTCACAATTTATTCAAATAAAGCTCTGCGGAAACTGGTATACTCTCATCAGAAAAGAATGGGGAAGGGTGAGGCTTTGTGGGTGAATCTGACAAGAAACGTTACTTATACCTCATGCTGGCTGGATTTGGCGCCATCAGCCTCAGTGTGGTTCTGTTCTTTATCCTGTATGGAATGAAGAACATATCCGACACGTTTAAATGGCTGAGCGGAATTCTATCGCCCTTTATTTACGGCGGCGTGGTAGCATATCTGCTGCGGCCGCTTTGCAATCATTTTGAGACTTTTTTCCGGGAGCTGCTGCCGGAAAAGGCGAAGAAGGCGGCCGGTGGCATTGCGGTGGGTCTCAGCCTGGTTACGGGGCTTCTGGTGGTCTACGCGCTGATTATTATGATCGCGCCGCAGCTGATTGACAGTGTGCGATCCATCTGGGTAACCCTTCCCGGAAAGATCAACCAGTTGATCGACTGGCTTACCCGAACCTTTGGCGAGGATGAGGTTCTGCTGCACTATATGGAAGCCGCTTACCAGACACTGTATTCAGAGCTGGACAAGTGGGCCAGGGAGACCCTGGTGCCCAGCATCACCAATCTGGTCAGCGGCGTGGGCATGAGCGTTTGGAAGGTGCTTCTGTTCCTGAAGAATTTCCTGATCGGGCTCATCGTGGCTGTGTATTTGCTGGCCAGCAGAAAGAAATTCAAACGGCAGAGTATTCTGGTTATCCGAAGCATTCTGAAGCCCAGGTGGGCGGAGCTTGTGCTGGAGGAGGCCGCCGTTGTGGACAGGATGTTCGGTGGCTTCATTGATGGAAAGATCATGGATTCCGCGATTATGGGTGTGCTCTGCTACATTGGATGTGTCGCGTTTCGATTCCCCAACGCCCTGCTGATCAGCGCCATTGTGGGCATTACCAACATCATTCCATTCTTCGGCCCCTTTATCGGCGCGGTTCCCTCCATCCTGCTGATCCTTATCGAGAATCCCGGGAAAGCGCTGTGGTTCGCCGTATTCATTCTGGCGCTCCAGCAGCTGGATGGAAATGTGATCGGGCCCAAAATCCTGGGGGACCGGACAGGCCTTTCCAGTTTCTGGGTGCTGTTCTCCATTACCTTGTTCGGCGGTCTGTGGGGACTTGTGGGCATGGTGGTCTGTGTCCCGCTGTTTGCGGTGATTTATGACATTGTCAAGAAGCTGGTTCGGCGGGGTCTGGATAAAAACGGCCTCCCGGAGGCGTGGGATCAGTATAAGGCCGATTACCCGGACGAACCCGAGAAGAATAGACGTTCCCGAAGAGGAGCAAAGTAAGCTGTAATGGCCGCTGTTCTGAACGGCGGCCATTTTGCCTCTGGTATTTCCCGCTCGCCTGTGCTATACTGGATATGATAAGTGAAAGGAGGACTGCCGATGAAGGTTCTGTATTTTCTGGAATCCATCAGAATGCCGGGATTGAACGAATTCATGCTCGGGATCACCAGGCTGGGGGAGGAAACCGCCTTCCTGGTGGCGGCGCTGATCGTATTCTGGTGTGTGGACAAGCGAAAGGGCTACTATGTTATGGCGGTGGGCTTCGCTGGCACCATGGCCAATCAGTTCCTGAAGCTGCTGTGCCGTGTCCCCAGACCCTGGGCACTGGACCCCGATTTCACCATTCTGGAACAGGCCCGGGAGGCGGCGGATGGGTACAGCTTCCCCAGCGGCCACTCCCAGAGCGCGGTGGGGACCTTCGGGGCCATTGCCGCCACTTCGAAAAACAAGTGGGTGAAGGGGGTCTGTATTGCCCTGTGCGTACTGGTTCCGTTGTCCAGAATGTACCTGGGAGTTCATACCCCCGCGGATGTGCTTGTGGGGGCAGGTATGGCGCTGGCGCTGGTGTGGCTGCTGCGCCGGTGGATAATGGAAGGGGATCGGGGGATGCTGGTTTTGATTCCTCTGCTCACGGCCATGGCGGTGGGGCTGCTGCTCTATACCACCTGCTGGCCCTTCCCGGCAGATGTGGATCAGGAGAACCTTGCCTCTGGGGTGAAGAACGCGTATACACTTCTTGGCTGTATGCTTGGAATCGCTGTAGTGTATCCTGTGGAGAAGAAATATGTCCGTTTCTCCACCGAGGCTCGCTGGTGGGCCCAGATCCTGAAGGTAATTTTGGGCTTGGCAGTGGTTCTTCTGGTGAAGGAGGGACTGCGGGCGCCTCTGGATGGGATCTTTGGCGGACACATGGCGGCACGGATGATACGGTATTTCCTTGTGGTGCTGGCCGCCGGAATTCTCTGGCCCATGAGCTTCGGCTGGTTTTCCCGGATGGGCAGGAAATCCAGTGAGTAAAGAATGTGGTGAATTGACATGAATTACGCGGAAATCAAAAATTGCGATATTGCCAACGGCCCCGGGGTGCGGATCAGCCTGTTTGTCTCGGGGTGCACCCACCACTGTCCCGGCTGCTTCAACGAGGTGGCCTGGGATTTTGGATACGGCAGGCCCTTCACGGAGGACACCATTCGGGAGATTCTGGATATGCTGAAGCCCCATTATATCCGTGGGCTGACCCTGCTGGGCGGGGAGCCCTTTGAGCCTCAGAACCAGGGGGCTGTGGTGGAGCTTCTTCGGCGGGTGAAGGAGGCGTATCCGGAAAAATCTATCTGGGCTTTCTCCGGCTACCTTTTTGACCGGGATATTCTTTCCGGCAGGCTTGGGGATTGGGAAATCACCCGGGAATACTTAAGCTACCTGGACGTGCTGGTGGATGGGCCTTTCGTGGAAGCAAAGAAGAATCTGTCCCTGCGTTTCCGGGGATCGGAAAACCAGAGGATCATTGATGTGCCTGCGTCGCTTGCCTCCGGAACGGTTGTGCTTTGGGAGGACTGGCAGGGAGACAGAAAGGGAATGATATAATGGAAAAAATCGCTGTAAAGCTGCTGCGCCCCGGCGCGCGGATCCCCACCTATGGCACGGATGCCTCGGCGGGGGCGGATCTGTACGCCTGTATGCAGGAAAAAGTGGAAATCCCGGCGGGACAAAGCACTATGATCCCAACCGGAGTGGCTATGGAAATCCCCAGGGGCTATGCCGGGCTGGTTTTCGCCAGGAGCAGCATGGGCGCCAAGCGGGGACTGGCTCCCGCCAACAAGGTGGGCGTGATCGACAGCGACTACCGGGGGGAGCTTCGGGTGGTGCTGTATAACCACAGCGGGGAAACCCAGAGCATTGAACCCGGTGAGCGGGTGGCCCAGTTGCTGATTGTGCCGGTGTTCACGCCGGGCTTCCAGGAGACGGAAAAACTGTCCGAAACGGACCGTGGCGCGGGCGGATTCGGCTCCACGGGAAAATAACTGGTGGTTTTGATAAATTTTCCGGATATTTTTGAAGGAATTTATTCATATATTGTCACTGTACATTTCCCCTCAGATTCCCTATAATAAGGATGTCCCCGGGTGGGCATCCTAAAGAGAAGTGATAGGAGTAGAATATGGAGATTGTGAGTGCCATTATCCAGCTTCTGGGCGGTCTTGCCATGTTCCTGTACGGCATTGAGGTCATGGGAGACGGTCTGAAGAACAGCTCCGGCGCAGCGCTGAAGCGCATTCTGGAAAAAGTAACCGGGAATGTGCTGATTGGTATTTTGACCGGCGCACTGGTTACGGCTGTGATCCAGAGCTCTACGGCGACCATTGTACTGACCGTCGCGCTGATCGGCGCGGGTGTGCTGACCCTGAAGCAGGCTGTTTCCATCGTTATGGGCGCCAATATTGGCACTACCATTACAGCGCAAATCATCCGCCTGTCCTCCATCGAGGCGGGGGATAACTGGTTTTTGATGCTGTTCGATACCGACACCCTGGCTCCCGTGGCCTTGGTGGTGGGCATCATTCTGCTGATGTTTGTAAAAACCAAATCCTCCAAAACCATCGGAGATATCTTTGTGGGCTTCGGCGTGCTGTTTGTTGGACTGAATCTCATGACCAGCGGCGTGAAACCCTTGATTGGTACCAACGCCTTCGCTTCCTTCCTGGGAATTCTGGAGAACCCCATTCTGGGTATTCTGGTGGGCCTGGGCCTGACGGTGATTGTCCAGAGCTCCTCCGCAACGGTAGGTATGCTCCAGACGGTGGCGGCGGTTCCCGGGTCCGGGATCACCTTTGCCATGGCATATCCTGTGATTATGGGCATCAACCTGGGAACCTGTGTGACCACTGCCATGGTCTGCTCCATCGGCACCTCCAAGGACGCCAAGCGGACCGGCGCGGTGCACATCCTGTTCAATACCATTGGTACGGTGCTGTTTATGGTGGTCATGTCCATCATGCAGGCAAACTCCGTATTCGGCGCGGACTATTGGACAAGCAGTGTGGACAGTGGTGTGATTGCCAATTTCCAGACTGTGTTCAACCTGCTGACTGCGGTAGCGCTGGTTCCCTTTACCAATGCGCTTGTGAAGATATCCACGGCCATTGTCCGGGATGATAAGCCCCGCGTTCAGCGTCATCCGGAGCTGCATACCCTGGACGAGAAGCTGTATATCTCTCCCGCGGTGGCGGTTTCCGAGGCGACCAAGGCTGTTGCCGCCATGGGCCTGATTGCCAAAACCAATTTTGAGCGGAGCTGCGGTGTGCTGATCGAGTACAATGAAGCGCCTCTGGCTGACATTAACGCGGATGAGGACTGCCTGGATCAGTTCGCGGATGCATCCGACCGGTTCCTCATCGGCCTGAGTAAGGCCGTGGAGACGGAGCAGGAGGATCGGCAGCTGGATATGCTGATGCAGACGGTTCCCAATTTTGAGCGCATCGGCGACTACGCCACTAACCTGGTGGAGCTGGCGGAACGTATCCGGGGAGAGGAAACCGGCTTTTCGGATATGGCCAAGCGGGAGCTGGAGCTGATCTGCGCAGCTGTCAACGAGATCCTGACCGTCACTGTGGATGCCTTTGGCCGTAATGACAACGAGGCAGCCAAGGCCATCGAGCCTCTGGAGGAAACCATTGACGATATGGTGATGATCCTTCGGGACAGGCACACCAAGCGCCTGAAGAAGGGCACCTGCTCCGTGGGCAGCGGCCTGGTATTTATTGAGTCGCTGACCTATCTGGAACGCGCCGCCGACCAGTGCTCCTCCATCGCCGTGATGATGCTGGCACGGGAAAATGAGGCGATTCTCCACAACCACTATGAGTACCTGCGCGAAATCCACGCCGGCAACGACGAGGCTTACCGCCGTGAAAAAAACCGCCGCAGAGAGCAGTATATCACTCCCTTGCTGGATCTGCAGTCGTGAGATGGCGGGGTTCCGGCGTTGTAATGGTTGAAAGATAATACGGGCATCCGGAACGGTTCTTCGTTCCGGATGCTTTTTTGATGGAATTCTGTACGGTGCCTCATGGAAAACTGCGGAGCGCGCACCGGATCAGTGTTCGTCTGCCCCTGTGTGACCTTATGGATTCGCTTTCTGATAGATTACAAGATCATTCAAAATCATGGATTTTATGTGGTAGCCGTTTTCTCTCAGTAGTGCGATCAGACGGGACAGTCCATCGTCTGCTTCATTTGAGGAAAACCTTTTGTAATCGCTTTCAGCGGGAATCTGGATTACGACATATTCGCTCTCGAGCAAATGCTCGGGGGAGCAATACCGCAAATCATACAGAGTATTACGTTGGGAAAGGAAAGTGGTGCAGAAGGTTGACGCCGTTACGGAGGCGTTTTCCGGTATCTCCGCAAGGGTATCCCGGATGGTTTGATAAGAGCGGAAGGAATGGACAGCCTGTATGGGGTACGTCATTGCTGTTGGGGCAATTACCCTTGCAAAGCACACTGAACAGACGACGGCGGCTGCTGCAAGGATCGTAAGGCGGTGCCATTGGGTTTTCAGCTCCTTCAGGTTGACCACTGTCAGATATACCAGCAGCGCAGTGGATCCGAAGGTGTACTGGAAGAAAATATCATGCTGATAACGATAATCCGGCATCAGATTCACAAGGAGATAGGGGATCAGCAGGATGTACCGTTCAAACCGCCTGGTGAGCATCGGAATGCCCAGAAGCGGAAGCAGGGTGATGGCCATAAATCCCAGCTTTTCCTGGTCTACACACTCATAGACCGCTTTTACTGGGCAGAGAAGGACGGATTTGATGACTGTTATCAGGGAGGATGAGCCGTCGTATTGGAAGTTTTGATACCGGTAGGTCATCACACCGTCGCCATTTGTGGAAAGATATCCGGTGACAAGGATGAACCATGCAAGGGAGAATGCCAGCATGGCTATTCCGGTCAGGAGGTTTCTGACATCCCGCTCCTGAAAGCGAAGGGCTGTTTTTACAACCAGCCATAGGGCGATAACGGCAACATACACGGCAGCGTCCTCCTTTACCATCAGGGTTAGGACAGCGGAAAAGGCGGTTACGATGGGTTTCTCAGAATCAATTCCGTAGAACAGCCATAGGAGCAGCGGTGCGAGAAAGCAGTTTTCGTGAATGTCATAGCCGGTTCCTCCGGAGTAGGCCGGGTACAGGAGAAGGCTCGCGCATAGAAGCATATTCTCCGCACCGGAGAAGCCATGGAGCTTTCCGATTTTCCAGAGCGGAATAACCGCGGAAGTAATGACGGCTGCCTGAAGAACCTGCAGGGTGGCAGGAAACGGCGCAAGAGCATAGAAGGGGAGAAGCAGGTAATAGATCGGGGAAACGTGGACATCAAAATGGGATAGGAGACCATCCCGCTCCAGGGTGGTCATGGGAAGGCCGGTGCTTCTCATATAGTAGAACATCTGAGAGAAAATTCCAGAATCATAGGTTGGCGTACTGAATGTGTAAACCCGACCCACTGTCCACGCGCTGACGAAGAGAAAGAACGCGGCGGCAAGTGCCGCAGTGATCCAATGATACTTTTTAGCGTGTGCTTTTGGCCGGAAAGCGGGTTCCGGATGCCCATTCCACCCAAAGACCGCATAAACAAGAGAATACAGCACAACCAATGTACAGGCAACGCAGAACGGCCAGGTAAAGGACGCGCGGAGGGAAGCGAATGCCAGAATGCCTAATACGCCCACAATTCCCCAGCGTTCCGCCCGGGCCGTATCCGCAAACGCGGGCAGCAACGAGAGAAGAAGAAAAGCGGAACAGGCAATCCCGGCAAGCCGGGGCAGGGACATTTGCGCGAGCCCGGCCAGCGATGCCAGGTTCCGGAGTTTCCCGGGAAGAAGGAAATACTCCACTGTCACGGCCGTCAGCCAGCAGAGAATTCCCCGACGGAACAGGCTGGGAATATCCAGTCGGAAATGGATGAATGTTTTCTGTTTCTGCATAAAAGCACCCCCTGTTGCCAAAATGGTACAGGGGGTATCTTTCAAAAAAGCGGATAAAAGTCTTACAGATTTCTTTCAGTTTTTGGAAGTTCTACGATGGCGCTGAACTGGTCGCCGTCAATGCCGATTCGGAAGCTGCCGCCGACGGACTCCGTATAGGTTTGGGCAATGGCAAGACCCAGTCCGCTTCCCTTGGTGGAGCGGGCTTTATCCCCTCTGGCAAAGCGCTGCAGGACTTCCTCAGGCTTGAAGTCCATTTCGTAGGAGGAAGTGTTTACCATGCGGATCAGGCAGCTTTCCCCGGTTTCCTTGACCTCCAGATAGATTCGTGTACCGGCCAGGGCGTATTTGATGGCGTTGCCCAGGAGATTGGCGAATACCTGGTGCATCCGGGCTCCGTCCGTGATGATGGGAATTGTGTCGGAAGTGTAATCCCGCCGGACAACCAGCCCCGCCCGGATAAGCTGATCGTCAAACAGCCCTATGGTCTGCTCCAGCAGACGGATCAGGTCGATTTCTTCCTTTTTCGCTTCCACAACGCCGCTGGAAACCTTGGTGAGTTCAAACAGAGATTCCACAAGCTCGCTCATGTAGCCCGCCTTCTGATGCAGCAGGCGGAGCTGTTCCTCCCCCTCGGGCGACAGCGTTTCTTTTTGCAGAAGCTCACTGTAGCCGAGAATGGCGGTCAGGGGCGTGCGCAGGTCGTGGGAAACATTGGAGATCAGTTCCACCTTGAACCGTTCGCTGGTAATCGCCGCACGGACGGCTTCCTCCTGCCGGAGGCATATCGTAAACAGTTGGGCTTCGGTTTGAGAAAATGTGCTGTCATCTTTTATTGCGATGGGCAAGCCCTGGAAGAGGTTGTTCAGCTGCTCCCCCAGGTGATTCAGGTCTTTGCCGTACAGGCGCAGGCCCATAAAACCAAAGACGGCTGCGGCAAGGAAACCAAAGCTGAATTTATCGTACCATAACTGGGTGAGAAGGATACCGGTAAGGGAGAGAAAGATCCATCCGGCAAAAACAAGCATCGCCCGCTGAGGGGAGGGTGCGTACTTGGACAGACGGCGGACAAGGCACCAGGACAAGCTGAATTTTGCCCGGGCCCAGCCCCAAAGCTCCCGAATGGAAAACAGGATGACGCAGGCGGCCAGGATGCTGGCGGCGGTGACCCAGATATCCAGAAGGTAGCTCCACATCATGTACTCGGCATTGATTGCCGTGTAATAGAGAATGCCGAATATTCCGGAGATCATGCCGATGCCGTCCGGCCCAAGAGCCGGCGCGGTTTGCCGCAGGCCAAAGATCGCCCCGCCCGCGGAAGCGGCAGCGGCAAAGCAGAGGACGTACCCCAGGAACCTTCGGATGCCATGGTTTGCCGGTTCCGAAGCGGTGCTTGTCCCGGGCTGCGTTGTTTCCGGAATGGATTCCTCAACGCCGGGGAAAGCTGTGGCCGATGCGGTGGTTTGCTCTGTCATGACGGTGGTTGTTTCCGCTGTTTCACGTCCGGGCGTATGCCGCAGGAGTAATTGGCCTATGGAAAAGCCGATGGCGGCGAACAGGAGAAGCCCCAGCGCAATGAAATTACGGCGCGTCAAAGACATAACCAATCCCCCAAACGACTTTCAGGTATTCCGGTTTTCTGGGATTCAGCTCCAGCTTTTCCCGGATACGGCTGATATGCACCATGACGGTGTTCTCTACAGCGTAGGCATCACTTTCCCAAACCCGTTCGTAGAGTTCTTCCGCGGTAAAGACCCGGCCGGGATTGGACATCAGAAGCAGCAGAAGCTTATACTCCGTCGCGGTGAGGCGAACCGGGTCGCCTCGGACGATCAGCTGCTTCTTGGCGGTATCGAGCACCGCATCCCCGATCTGAATCCGGTCGTCGGATTGAGTTTCCCGGATGGAGCCCAGCGTATCATAGCGGCGCAGAAGCGCCTTCACTCGGGCAAGCAGCTCCTGCTGGTAGAAGGGCTTTACCAGATAATCGTCGGCTCCGGCTTCCAGCCCCAGCACCCGGTCAGAGCCCTCCGCTTTGGCGGACAGCATCAAAATGGGAACATTGCTTTGCTGCCGGATGCGCATGGTGGCCAAAAGACCGTTGCATTGGGGCATCATCACATCCATGATGATGAGATGGGGGCGCTTTGCCTGGGCGATCCGGCAGGCGGTTTCGCCGTCCCGGGCGGTGAGAACACAGTAGCCCGCCTGGGTCAAGGTGGTCTCCAGAATGCTGACGATGGAAAAATCATCGTCCACAACCAGAATCTGATATTTGTCTGCCATGGGAAATCCTCGCAATTCGGAAGAATGGAACCATTATACCATACGGGCTTTGAAAATCAAGGCTGTGCGAAAGCGCCGGGGCTGTGAATGAGAAAATGGATCATACCGGAGATTCCTTTCCGGTACGATCCATTTCTTTGAGGGATTACTTGGTTTCCTTGGGCTTGGATGCTTCGGCCTCGGGCAGCTTCTTCTCTCTGAGAACAACGGCGGTTCGGGCGGGGAGGTAGAGCTCCACATAGTGCTTCCCATCGAATTCCTTAGTAGGGTAGGTCATATGGGCGATGAGCTCCTGGCCGCCGTACTGCTTGTCGTCGCTGGAGAGGCAGACGGTATACTCAGCCCGATCCTGTACGGGAACGAGCACGTTGGTCAGGGACTTGCTGGGGTGGAAATTAAAGGCGAACAGCAGCCCCTTCCGGGAGAATACGATGGTTTTTTCCGGGGCCTTCATCAGCCTGAGATCTCCCATCCGCTGGGTGAACAGGTGATTCTCCTTGGCCAGGTGGATCATATCCCGGTCAAAATCGTTGAGCCACTGGTATTTGAGCAGGCCGTTATTCTTCAGGCTCCACTGCCGGCGGCAGTAATGGAAGCTCCAGCCGTTGCCCTCCCGGGGGAAGTCGATCCATTCGGGATGGCCGAACTCGTTGCCCATGAAGTTTAAATAGCCCTCGCCGCCCCCCGCCAGGGTGAACAGGCGGATCATCTTGTGCAGGGCAATGGCCCGGTCGATGACCAGATTGTGGGTGGATTTCTCCATGTCTGTGTACATGGCGGCGTCCGCCAGGCGGAAGATCATGGTCTTGTCGCCCACAAGGGCCTGGTCGTGGCTCTCCACATAGGCGATGGTGTTTTCCCCAGGGCGGCGCAGGCACATATTGCCCCACATCCCGGCGATATCCCAATCCTCGTCCCGGCGCTCCTTCACGGTGCGGATCCACATATCCGGCAGGCCCATGCCAAGGCGGTAATCGAAGCCGATGCCCCCATCCTCAATGGGCAGGCACATACCGGGCATACCGGACATATCCTCGGCAATGGTGATGGCTTTGGGGTTCACCTGGCGGATCAGCTCGTTGGCAAGCTGAAGATAGGTAATGGCCTCGGTGTGGGTATTGTAGGAGAAATACTTGTCGTTGGAATTGAAGTCCGTTCCCAGACCGTGGTCATGGTAGAGCATGGAGGTGACGCCGTCGAAGCGGAAGCCGTCGAAATGGTACTCCGTCATCCAGAATTTCAGGTTACTCAGCAGAAAGTGGATGACGCCGTCCTTGCCGTAGTCGAAGCACTTGGTTCCCCAGGCAGGATGGTCGCCCTTGCCGCCGTCGTGGAAGAACTGCCAGGTGGTGCCATCGAACATATTGATTCCCTCGGCGGTGTTCTTGACCGCGTGGGAATGCACCACGTCCAGCAGCACCCGGATGCCCATTTCATGGGCCTTATTCACCAGGTATTTCAGGTCCTCCGGTCTGCCGAACCAGCTGGAGGCGGCATAGAAGCTGGATACCTGGTAGCCGAAGCTGCCATAATAGGGGTGCTCCATAATGGCCATGAGCTGAATGGTATTGTAGCCCGCGTGCTTGACATGGGGAAGGACGTTGTCAGCGAACTCCCGGTAGGAGCCGACCTTGCCCTCCTCCTGGGCCATGCCCACATGGGCCTCGTAGATGTACAGCTCGTCCTCGCCGGTGAAATCAGCGTCGGTCCAGGGGAACACCTTCGCTTCGTCCACCACCTCGGCGCACCAGGTAATGGTGTGGGGGTCCTGGGTTACCCGGCGGGCGTAGAGAGGGATGTGCTCGGTACGGGTCATGTTGGCATCCACCACGGTCTTGACCTTACAGCCGTCCCAGAGCGCATCATCACCCTCCAGGAAAAGCTCCCAGTTGCCGTTCCCCAGCTTTTTCAGAGGATGGCTGGTCTGGTTCCAGCCGTTAAAATCGCCGGTCAGGTAGAGCTGATAGGCGCTGGGTGCCCATTCCCGGTAGACCCAGCCCCCCTCCACCCGGTGGAAGCCGAAATAATTGTGGGCGTTGGCAAACTCATTGAGCGTACCCCCCTGAGGAAGCAGACGGTTCTTGGTGGCCCGGTAGAGGAACATCCGAAGATCAATGTCGCCTGCGTAGGGTTTCAACTGGGGGTTTAAATCCAAAATTCGATACATTTGATCACCTTCCGTAGTTTTCTTGTGGGAAGCGGTCTGGCAGCGATTGTACCGCTGTACTTATAATGCCAATCAAGAGTTGAAACGTCAAAACTTGCTGTCATTGCGAGCCAGTGCGCACACTGGCGTGGCTATCCCCCGGTTAGAAGGGAGATGTGCCGATGAGTGCCCGGAAAAACGGGGGGATTGCCACACCGGCGTGCGCGCTGGTTCGCAATGACACCGTTTTTTCGCCTGCTCGCAACATTTTACATTATTTTTGGCCCGCTTTAACTATTGATTCGCATTTATATTTTAGTTCAATGGAGCGGCGCTGTCAAGTACATAGGCGGCTGGTTCCTGCGCATACT
>CAMFFO010000035.1 GCA_945949735.1 uncultured Clostridia bacterium
GGATTGCCACACCAGTCTGCGGACTGGTTCGCAATGACAGATAATTTTGGACGCAAAGCGACAAACACCAATTTGCCGTTTCCGGGACAAGGGGCAGACGCAAAAATCCCCCTGATGCGGAGGCATCAGGGGGATAATGGCATCTATAGAGCTTACAGATACTTGGAAGTATTGACCTTCACGCCGGGGCCCATGGTGGAGACCACGGTGCAGGAGCGGATATACTGACCCTTGGCGGCGGCGGGCTTGGCCTTGACAACGGCACGCATCAGGGTGTCCATGTTCTCGGTCAGCTTCTCGGAGCCGAAGGAAACCTTGCCGATGGGGCAGTGGATGATGTTGGTCTTGTCCAGACGATACTCCACCTTACCGGCTTTGATCTCCTTGACGGCGGCAGCCACGTTGGGGGTCACGGTGCCGGCCTTGGGGGAGGGCATCAGACCCTTGGGGCCCAGAACCTTACCAAGACGGCCAACAATGCCCATCATGTCGGGGGAAGCGACGACCACGTCGAACTCGAACCAGTTCTCCTTGGTGATCTTCTCCACCAGATCCATGCCGCCGACATAGTCAGCGCCGGCAGCCTTGGCCTCGTCCACCTTGGCGTCCTTGGCGAACACCAGAACCCGGCGGGTCTTGCCGGTGCCGTTGGGCAGAACCACGGCGCCGCGGACCTGCTGGTCAGCGTGACGGGAGTCGACACCCAGCTTGATGTGCAGCTCGACGGTCTCGTCGAACTTGGCGGAAGCGCCCTTCACAACCAGTTCCAGGGCTTCGGTGGGATCATACTGAACGGAGCGGTCAATCAGCTTGGCGCTCTCCTGATACTTTTTGCCTCTAAACAATGTTTTATCCTCCTTATCGTGGTGATGCGGAAAAATCCTCCCACATTTCCGGCTTCAGAATTTGCCGGACAAGCAATAATCAATCGACGACGGTAACGCCCATGGAGCGGCAGGTACCGGCAACCTGAGCCTCAGCAGCCTCCAGAGTGGGGCAGTTCAGGTCAGGCATCTTGGTCTTGGCGATCTCAGCGATCTGAGCCTTGGTGATGGTGCCAACCTTGGTCTTGTTGGGAACACCAGAGCCCTTCTCCAGACCGATGGCCTTCATGATCAGCATGGGGGTCGGAGGAGTCTTGGTGATGAAGGTGAAGCTGCGGTCAGCGTAAACGGTGATGACAACGGGAATCTTGTAGCCCTCCTGATCCTTGGTGCGGGCGTTGAATTCCTTGATGAAAGCGGCGATGTTGACGCCGTGCTGACCCAGAGCGGGGCCTACAGGGGGAGAAGCGGTCGCCTTCGCGGCGTTGATCTGAAGCTTAATAATGCCGGTGACTTTCTGTGCCATAATAAGCACCTCCTGAATAAAATGTGGTATTGATGCGCGCTGCGCATTTCTTGCGGGGCATTATGCCCCTCCCACGTTCCGGCCGGGAATCCGGCCCGATGCGTTTACTGGGAAATGACCTCCACCTGGTCGAGCTCAAACTCGACGGAGGTCTCACGGCCAAACATGGATACGATCACGTTCACCGCGTTGCTGTCGACGTCCACGCTCTCCACGGTGCCGGTGAAGGAACTCAGGGGACCGTCGAGAATCCGAACCGTGTCGCCCACGGTGTAGTTCACGATGATCTCCTTCTTCTCTACGCCCATGGCGTAGACCTCGTCCTCGGTCAGGGGCGTGGGGTCGTTGCTGGAGGAACCCACGAAGCCGGTCACTCCGCGGATGTTCCGGATGACGTGCCAGGTATCGTCACTGTAAACCATCTTCACCAGCACATAGCCGGGGTAAACCTTACGGTCGAAGGTCTTGCTGACGCCGGACTCGGTGATCTCGGTGACGGTTTCCAGAGGGATGGAAACCGCCAGAATCTGGTCGTGCAGCCCGCGGGATTCCACGGTTTTCTCGATGGTGGCCTTTACAGTGTTTTCATAACCGGAGTAGGTATGCACTACATACCATTTCGCAGTTTCTGCCATGACGATGCACCTTAGCGGGCGAAAGCCTTGATCAGGTTGTCAATGCCGACCCGGGCTACAAAGTCAAACAGCCAGATGAACACGCCCACCACGACCACGCAAGCGGCCACGATCAGGGTGTTCTTTCCAACCTGCTGCGGGGTGGGCCAGACGACCTTCTTCAGCTCGCTGCGGAGCTCCCGGAAGTACTTGCGGACCTTGCCCCAGGTTCTTTTGAACCAGTTTTCCTTTTTCGCTTCTGCCATGACTCGGGCCCCTCCTTACTTGGTCTCGTTATGAACGGTGTGTTTTCTGCAGAATCTGCAGTACTTCTTCATCTCGAGACGGTCAGGGTCATTCTTCTTGTTCTTCATAGTGTTGTAGTTTCTCTGCTTGCACTCAGAGCATCTCAAAGTGACTTTCACGCGCATGAACGGCACCTCCTTAAATCTGCCTCCCTGTATCACCCCGGCTAGAAAAATTTAGGCAGCGGACACTACAAATCCCGCTCCGGGGCTGAAAAAGGCGCACAAAAAAAGCCCTTTTTCACAGGTAGAGTCATTCTATCACAGAGGTTTTGCCTTGTCAATGATTTTTTTGCTTTCTTTTTCCGGAGTTTTGGGGTACAATGGGGGCAAACGCAAATGGGAGGAACAAAAATGAGAATTATGGGAATCGACTACGGCGACGCCAGAACCGGCGTGGCCATTTCGGATCTGCTGTGCTCCATTGTGGGCTCCGCCCAGGTGGTACCCAGCAGAAATACGGACAAAGCCGTGGCGGACATTGTCCGGCTGGCCCGGGAGAACCAGGTGGGGGAGATTGCCGTGGGGCTGCCCCGGAATATGGACGGCACCGAGGGCCCCCGGGCAGAGCTGTGCCGGGCCTTCGCCGACCGGCTGCGGGAGGAAACGGGACTGACCGTCGTCATGTGGGACGAGCGGCGCACCACGGTGGAGGCCCACAACATCCTCTCCCAGCACAACTATCACGGCAAAAAGCGCAAGGACACCGTGGATGCCGTGGCCGCGTCGCTGATTCTGGAAGGGTACCTGGCTTACCGGAAACGTTGACGAAGGAAGAGAAATTGGTGTTTGTCGGGCTGTCGCCAAATTTCCTGTCATTGCGAGACCAGTGTGCGCACTGGTTCGCAATGACAGGAAACTTGAAGGCGAAGCCGTTCAAACACCAATTTACCGCATTCCCCTACTTCTTCTCCCGGGGGCGGTAGAGGAGTTCTCTTGCTCCGGCGGCGAGGAGCAGAGCGCCGAAGAACTTCTGCAGAAGGGCGGTGTCCACCCGGAGCAGGGAAAAAAGGGCGGCGCTGAGGCACCCGGCGAGGATGGCGGGGAGAATTTTCCGGAAGGGAACGCCCTCCCGGCGGCGCAGGAGCGTGGCGAGGATGGCCCCGGGCAGAAAGAAGAGCAAATTCACGCTCCGGGCCTGATGGGGGTCCATTCCCTGAACCAGGGTCAGCCACAGGATCAGCAGGCTCCCGCCGCCGGTGCCCAGGCCGGAGAGGAATCCCAGCGCAGACGCCACGGCCAGAGAAATCAGGAAGTCTGACACAGATACCTCAGCCCTCCCCACACAATCAGAACCCCCAGCCCCCGGTGCAGCCAGAGGGTTGGGATTTTTTTGCCCCAAAGCCCGGCGAAAAACCCGCCCAACGCGCTGCCTAACAGAAAAGGAATAGAAGCTGCCCAGGCGATGTCCCGAGTCAGCAGCAGCGACACCACGCAGATGGGGGCGATGATGGCCACGGAGGAGGGGAAAATCTCATCCTCCCGGAGGGAAGTGAAGGCTGACAGCATGGGCACCAGCAGCATCCCGCCTCCCGCGCCCAGCAGACCGTTGACGGCTCCGGCGCAGGCTCCCGCCAGCACGATACTGGAGAAAATCTTTTTGCGCATAAAAAGCACCTCCCGGGAAAGGTTTCCACGGGAGGCGCTGCGTTATTCAGAGATTCCCTTAATAGCCCAGGGTCATGTCCATGGGCAGGTACTTGGTTTCGCCGGGAGTCACGGGCCAGGCCTCCAGCAGGGCATCGTACCAGGCCTCCATGTCCGCTTCGATCAGGTCATCGGTAATCATGGAATCCCGGTAGGTAAGGGCGCTTTCCCCACAGTAGTACATCACATGGTAGCCGTACTCGGTCTCTACGATACCGGTGTCTCCGGGCTTCCGGCTGCTGTCCAGGGCCCACTCCTTGAACGCGGTGACATAGCTGGAGGCGGGGGAGATGTCCTCGTACAGACCGCCGGTTTCGGCGGAGGCGGTATCGTCGGTATTCTCTGCGGCCAGGGCGGCGAAGCTGTCCTCGGTGGCTTCGCCGGCCTTCCACTGGGCGAGAATATCCTCTGCTCCGGCCAGGGCGGCGGCCTTCTCCTCGTCGGAGTAGGTGGTGACGCCGTTGGAATCGGTGGTGCCGCCCTCAAAGGCCACCAGAATATGGCGGACATTGTCCAGGGGCTCCTCGTTGTCGTTGCGGCTGATGAACCATACCACGTAATAGCCGCTGACGGTGGTCACCTCGGCGCCGCTGTCATCGGTGGAGACGGAGGTCTTGGCAATGGCGGTCAGATCCCCTTCCTTACGGCTGCCGGCCAGCCAGGCGGCTACGTCGGTATCGATGGAGGTGTAGAGCTTGTCCTCATAGATGGTGCTGGTCACGGGGGTCTCGGAGCCCTGGTTGATGGAAAGGGCGGCAATGGCCTCGTCCAGGGCCTCGGGAGAGGTGATGGTCTCGGGGTCGGTCAGGGTCTTGACGGCGGCCTCCGCAGCAGCGTCCGCAGCGGCCCGCTCCTCGTCGGAGTAGGTGGTGGCGCCGTTCTCGTCCGTGGTACCGCCCTCCAGGAATTTGGAGGCGGACAGGTAGTAGGAGTAGTAGGTGAAGGAGCTGTAGGCGTCATAATTGTCCTGCTCAGCCTCCCGCAGCGCGGCATCGTCATAGCTCAGGCTCTCGGAATAGGCGTTGTAGTAGGAGTTGGCCAGGGTGGAACGGCGGCAATACTCCCGGTAGGATTCCTCGGTGGAGCCCTTGCCGTACATGGCCTTCAGGTAGGTTTCCAGATCGGAGAAGCCATAGAGCTGGGCATAGAGCTGCATGGTGCTGATGGTATCGTCGATGCCGGCTTCCTCATCCTCGCTGAGGGTGTGGCCCGCAGCCTCGGCAGCGGAACTGAGCGCGTAGATGGAGCGGACGTTGTCCTGCGCCATCTTCAGCATAAAGTCCGCCCAGGTTTCCCCGGTTTCGGGGTTATAGACCTGGCTGTCCAGAGGGGAGGTGGGATCCATTATATACTGCAGGAAGGTGGAGTTCTGAGAGTAGTAGTTGCGGCAGTAGTCCGAGAAATAGTAGGACATCTCCGCGCTGCTGACAGTTTCGTCCCCCACGGTCATGGCAACGGACTTCCGCTCCCGGATGCCGCTGTTAGACACGGCCTGGGTGATGCCCACGCCCAGGGCCGCCGCCACCAGCACGGCCAGAACGACCACAAAGGCGGCGGTATAGAGTTTCAGTTTCTTCGCTTCCTTCTGCTCGGCCTTCTGGCGCTCGGTGAGCTTGGAGCCGTCCTGGGAATTGCGAAGCTTTTTCTTGCTGGATGCGCTCATGTAATCATTTCCTCTCGTTTTGTCCTAAATGATCCCGCTTGCAAACCATTCAGGATGCAAACAGACCAGGATATTATACCTGAAAAAAATCCGGGTTTCAAGAGGGAAACAAACGGAAAACCGGGAAAACAAAAAAAGTTTACGTTTTTTGAAGATGGTGACGACGGAATGAAGATCAGTACGCCGCCCCGGAGCGCGGGAATGTGCAAGGGTAAATTGTTGTTTACAAGTGCGAACCCGAAAAAAATACTGTCATTGCGAGACCAGTCCGCAGACTGGTCGTGGCAATCCCCCGGTTAGAGGGGAAATGTACCGAAAAGTACCAATAAAATTGGGAGTCGCTGCAATTCTTGGCGGTAATCGTTACCTGGTTCCTTTCAACCGGGGGATTGCCACACCAGCGTGCGCGCTGGTTCGCAATGACAGGAAACTTGAAGGCAAAGCCGCTAAACACCAATTTATCCGCGGGCTGCGGGCAAAAAACATGGGGGGCCGAGGCCCCCCATGTCACCCCGCTTCGGCCGTGACACATCCAATTATGACCTGCACGAAAAGGCAGGTGGGTTGCCGCTCCCGACCATCACTGCTCCCAACGTCCATCCATCGTCAAAGCGCGGACGGGAGGTCTGCAAACAGGCCGGGAAGTCTAACTTCCCTAGTAAAAAATGTGGGTCCAAAAGGACATACCACGCACCAAGCAGGAAAAGACCGGTTACTCTGCGTCCTCTTCGTACAGGGAATCCATGATGAGGCCGTACACCGTTTCCAGCTCCTGCTCATCCTCGATAGCGCAGAGGATTTCCTCGCCGTCCTCCTCCACGGATTTGAGAATGCTGACCTCCAGGTCCCCGGTGTCGCCGCTGTCCGCGGGAACCACGGCCAGGTAGGTGCATCCATTGTAATCCAGGGTGGTGAGAACCTCCAGCTCGTACTCGACGCCGTCCTCGTCCTCAATGGTAATATAATCGGAGCCGTACGCATCCGCCATAAAGGATTCCCCTTTCGATTTTCTGTATGCCTCTATTCTAGCGTCTTGATCGTGTAAAATCAAGAGGAATTTATTCCCCCGGAAAAAAGACCGCTGTGTTTGCCGCGGCTGCGATTATCCGGCAGACAGACAAATTGGTGTTTGAAAAAATGCTGTCATTGCGAGACCAGTCCGCAGACTGGTCGTGGCAATCCCCCGGTTAGAGGAGAAATGTATCGACAACTGCCCTAAAGATCGAGAAAATGCCGTAATTTTTGTGGTAATCGTTACCTGGTTCCATTCATCAGGGGGATTGCCACACCAGTCTGCGGACTGGTTCGCAATGACAGCTAATTTGAGACAATTGTTGTAAACAACAATTTGTCTGTGATTGCTTCAGGAGAAGAAGTCCTGCAGGAGCTTATCCAGATGTTCCTGGTTTTCCACGGGGATCCCGGCGCGGAGGGCTTGCTGGTCGGCGGGGGGAAAGGCGGCTATCGGGTAGGGGAATACCCGCAGCGGCTCCCCGGACGCATCGCCGAACAGGGCCACATATTTCCCCCGGCAGCCCAGGATCATGGTCAGCAGAAAAAATGCCGCGAAGGTTTGTTTCTTCATTCTATGCACACGCGCCTCCTTTGTGACCATAGTATTTCCGCGTTTTTTCCGGATATGATGTAAGATGCTGGAAACCCCTGCGGGAGAGAGATAAATTGGTGTTTGAAGTTTTCAAATACATTGCGTTTCCACCGTAGGGGCGGATATTATCCGCCCGAAACGTTCCGGTTTTTGAGTATTTCCGATGAATGTGCGTGCTATCCATGCGGTAAGGTTGCGGGCGGATAATATCCGCCCCTACGGTGATAGTGTTGTAAACACCAATTTTTGCTCCAGAGCGGTTAGGGCGGATTTTATGGAATATTCATAAATTGGGGCTTTCGTTTTTGGAGGACGTATGATATAATCGTATGCGTAGTTTTATGCCCTGACATTGTTTTCTTGACTGAGGCCTCCCGTGGGGCCCGGTATGGAGGTTATTCCTATGGCAAAGCATTCTTTTTTCGGACGGCGCAGCAGAAAGCCCCGGCAGGAGTGGAATCCTAACTGGTTTGTGAAAATCCTGTACACCCTTGGCGCCACTGCCCTGTCCGTGCTGAAGATCGCGGTGGGCGCGGCAGCTACCGTGGTGATGATCGTGCTGATCTGCGGCGTGGTCTTTGTGGGCACCCTGGGGGACTATCTGCAAAACGACATTCTGACGGAGGCCGCCAGCTGGTCCATGGACGACTATGACCTGGAGGAGACCTCCTTCCTCTACTATGTGGATAACGACGGGAATATTCAGCTGCTGCAGCAGATCTACACCACCACCGACCGGCAGTGGGCCTCCCTGGAGGAGATTCCCCAGTCCCTCATTGACGCCACTGTGGCCATTGAGGACAAGCGGTTTTATGAGCATCAGGGTGTGGACTGGATCACCACGGTGAAGGCCTGCGTGAATATGTTCTTTGGCGGGGATTCCCAGTTCGGCGGCTCCACCATCACCCAGCAGCTCATCAAAAACGTCACCGATGAAAACAGCGTCACCGTGCAGCGAAAGGTCATGGAGATTTTCCGGGCCCAGATGTTCGAGAAGGAATACGATAAAAACGTCATCATGGAGCAGTACCTGAACCGGATTTACCTGGGCAAGGGCTGCTATGGCGTCAAGAGCGCGGCTGCCGCCTACTTCGGCAAGGAGCTCCAGGCCCTGACCCCCGCCGAGTGCGCCAGCCTCATCAGCATCACCAACAACCCCTCCCTGTTCAACCCCTACTCCACCAACGTATTTATGTACAAGGGTGAGGAGCGGGACGGCGCGGGGAGAAACCGCTACCGCCAGCTGAACGTCCTCAGCGAGATGCGCAATCAGGGGTACCTGACGGATGCCGAATACGCCGAGGCCGTTGCCCAGGAGTTAGTGTTCAAGGAGGGCATTGACAACGCCGACCGCTGGGCGGTGTGCGATCAGTGCGGCTATCAGGGCACCGTGAGCACCTTCGTAAGCGAGGGGGACAACTATTACTGTCCCCAGTGCGGCAGTGAGACCCATGTGAGCGTGGATGCCAGCCAGCACGTCTATTCCTGGTTCGTGGACGCGGTGCTCATTGATGTGGCCGGAGAGCTGGCAAGGCTGGACGGCAGGGAATGGGACGACCTGGACGAAACCACCCGGAACTACTATCTGGAGCGTATCCAGAAGGGCGGCTACCACATCTACACCACCCTGGACATGGACGTTCAGGAGCAGGTGGACAAGATCTACACCGATCTGAGCAATATCCCCACCACCCGCAGCACCCAGCAGCTCCAGTCCGGCATCGTGGTCGTTGACAACACCACCGGAGACATTGTGGCCCTGTCCGGCGGCGTGGGGGAGAAGGATACCTTCTTCGCTTACAACAAGGCCACCCAGGCCAAGCTCCAGACGGGCTCCTCCCAGAAGCCCATTTCCGTATACGCTCCCGCCTTTGAGAAGGGCGTTGCCAGTCCCGCCACCGTGGTGAAGGATCTGCCCGTGACCTATGAGGGCGGCGCCTGGCCCAAGAACGACAACCGCCAGTACAATTACGCCCGAACCATTTTCAACGGCATCGTCTACTCGGTCAACACCATTTCCGCCCGGACGGTGGAGATGACGGGGTATGAATACGCCTTCAATTTCGCGAAATACAACCTGGGCCAGACCTATCTGACCGAGGATTATCCCCTGGCCAACGGACAGAGCCTGAACGATCTGGGGCAGTCCCCCCTGGCTCTGGGCGCGCTGACCGTGGGCGCCACGGTGCGGCAGATGGCCCAGGCCTACGCCACCTTCCCCAACGACGGCGTGTTCCGGGAGGCCCGGCTTTTCACCAAGGTCTACAACGGCCAGGGCCAGCTGGTGCTGGACAACACCCAGGAAACCAAACGGGTGCTCAGTGAGAAAACCGCCAACTATATGAACTACTGCCTGTATAACGCTGCCAACATTGGCACCGGCGGCGCGGCGATCTTTGGCGGACAGTATATCGCCGGCAAGACCGGTACCACCTCCAGCAACCGCGATCGCTGGTTCTGCGGCTATACCAGCCACTACACTGCGGCGGTCTGGTGCGGCTACAACCAGCCTGAGGAGATCCGCCTGACCGGCAGCACAGCCAACCCTGCCGCCCGTCTGTGGAAAATGGTCATGCAGCCCATCCATCAGGGGCTGCCCGCTGAGCCTCTGTACAACGGCAACGCCTTCCGCACGGTGGCGGTGTGCCTGGATTCCGGCAAGCTTGCCACGGATGCCTGCCGGGCGGACGTCCGGGGAGACCGGGTGGCCTATGTGAACTGTTATCCCGAGGACGCGCCCACGGAAAGCTGCGACAAGCACGTTTTTGTGGATTACTGCGTCACCGGCGGCGGCGTGGCCACGGAGTACTGCTATATGTATCCGGACGCGGATATCCAGAGCCGCTCCCTGGTGAAGCTGAACCAGGACGAGGTCAACGAGATCCGCAGCGCCCTGGCTGTGGGTCTGCAGGATGTCTACGGCAACGACGGCTATGTGTACCTGGTGGATCGGGACGGAGACCCCATCAGCTGGTATGGCTTCGATGGGAACGCCAACTCCGGCTATGACGCTCCCTACCTCATGTGCCCGCTCCACGGGGAGGCCTATATCGATCCGTTCCCCGATGAGGAGGATCCCGGCTGGATCTGGGAGGAGGACCCCTCCGCGGGAGATCCCGACTGGCCCTGGGGAGATGGCGACGGCATCGGCTGATAAAGAAGGAGAAAAGCTCATGCTTTGGATTTCCGATGAATGGAAGGATTATGAGGTTCTGGACGCCTCCGAAGGGGAGCGTCTGGAACGCTGGGGGAAGTATATCCTGGTTCGGCCGGATCCCCAGGTGATCTGGAACACCCCCCGCACCGCCCAGGAGTGGAAACGATTCGACGCCCGGTATATCCGCTCCAGCACCGGCGGGGGCCGGTGGTCGGAGCACACCCTGCCGGAGCGGTGGCAGATCCGCTACAGAGACTACCTGACCTTCAACGTCAAGCCCATGAATTTCAAGCACACCGGGGTGTTCCCGGAGCAGGCTGCCAACTGGGACTTTATCCGGGAAAAGGTGGCGTCGGCGGGCAGACCTGTGCGGGTTCTGAACCTCTTCGCCTATTCCGGCGGCGCCACGCTGGCAGCCGCGGCGGGGGGCGCGGAGGTCTACCATGTGGACGCCTCCAAGGGCATGGTGGCCTGGGCCAAGGAAAACGCCGCGGCTTCGGGTCTGGCGGACAGGCCCATCCACTGGATCGTGGACGACTGCGGCAAGTTTATCCAGCGGGAGATCCGCCGGGGCCGCCGGTATGACGGCATCATTATGGATCCGCCCAGCTACGGCAGGGGGCCCAGCGGGGAAATCTGGAAGATGGAAACCAGCTTCTACCCCTTCCTGCTGGAAACCGCGAAGCTGCTCACCGATAACCCTCTGTTTGTGATCATCAATTCCTATACCACGGGCCTTGCTCCCTCGGCGGTGTCCTATGCCGCGGATGCGGTATTCGGCCCGGGACACGGGGGCGCAACCGCCGCCGGAGAACTGGGCCTTCCGGTTCGGGAATCCGGCCTGGTGCTGCCCTGTGGGGCCACCGGCAGATGGACCCCCTGAGAGGACGTGAAGAAAATTGAGTGAAATCATTTCCGTGGAGCACCTGGCCTACAGCTACCCCGGCCCCGAGGGAAGCGACGGCGTCCGGGTGTTTGAGGACCTGAATCTGACGGTGGAGGAGGGCAGCTTTGTGGCCATTCTTGGCTCCAACGGCTGCGGGAAATCCACCCTGGCCAAGCATTTTAATTCCATTCTGCTCCCCTGCGGGGGCAAGGTGTATGTCTGTGGGATGGACACCTCCCGGGAGGATCTGGTGATGGCCGTCCGCCGGAGGGTGGGCATGGTATTCCAGAACCCGGACAACCAGATCGTCGCCAATGTGGTGGAGGAGGACGTGGCCTTCGGCCCGGAGAACCTGGGGATCGCCAGTCCCGAAATCCGCCGCCGGGTGGACAGAGCCCTCCGGCAGGTGGATATGTACGATTACCGGGAGCACGCGCCCCATCTGCTCTCCGGGGGACAGAAGCAGCGGGTAGCCATCGCGGGGATCATCGCCATGGAGCCCAGGTGCATCGTTCTGGACGAGCCCACAGCCATGCTGGACCCCCGGGGCCGCCGTGAGGTTATGGAAACCATCGGACGGCTCAATCAGGAAAAGGGCATCACCGTGGTGCTGATCACCCACCACATGGACGAGGCTGCCAGATGTAAGCGGGTAGTGGTGCTGGACAAGGGGAAAGTAGCCGCGGACGGAACGCCCCGGGAGGTGTTCTCCCAGCCGGAGCTGCTGCATGAGCTGGGCCTGGCGGCTCCCGAAACCGTGGAGTTGTGTTATGAACTGAACAAGGAAGGCTTTTCGCTGCCCCTCACAGCTCTGGAGCCGGAGGAATGCGCGCAGATACTCTACAATGCCGTGGGTGAGATCTGACCCGTAGGAGGAAGAAAGATTTGGAACCGATTCTGCAGGTGAAGAACCTGAACTATATTTACAGCATTGGCACGCCCTTTGAGCACCAGGCTCTGAAGGACGTGTCCTTCTGCGTCCATCGGGGGGAGTTTATCGGCATCATCGGCCATACCGGCTCCGGAAAATCCACCCTGATGCAGCAGCTCAACGGACTGCTGAAGCCCACCTCCGGCAGCGTGATCCTGGACGGACAGGACATCTGGTCGGACAAAAAGCTGACCCGGCAGGCGCGGTTCCGGGTGGGATTGGTGTTCCAGTACCCGGAGTACCAGCTTTTTGAGGAGACGGTGTACAAGGACATCGCCTTCGGCCCCGGGAACATGGAGCTGCCGAAGGAGGAGATCGACCGCCGGGTGCGGGAGGCCGCCGACTTTGTGGGGCTTACCGAAGAGCAGCTGCTATCTTCCCCCTTCGACCTCTCCGGCGGCCAGAAACGCCGGGTGGCCATCGCGGGGGTCATCGCCATGGAGCCGGAGGTGCTGATCCTGGACGAGCCCACCGCGGGACTGGATCCCGCCGGAAGGGCGGAGATTCTGGGCAACATCGAGCGTTACCGCAGGGCCAAGAACGCCACCATTATGATGGTCAGCCACTCCATGGAGGACGTGGCGAAGCTCACCGACCGGCTCCTCGTTATGGGCGGCTCCCGGCTTGCCATGGATGGAACGCCCGGGGAGGTTTTTGCCCAGGCGGAGCGGCTGGTGGAGATGGGCCTGAGCATCCCCAAGGTGACCCAGGTGTTTCTGCATCTTCGGAAAATGGGACTCCCTGTGGAAAACGTCTACACCATCGAGCAGGCGGTTGAGGCGCTGAAGGCGCTGAAAGGAGGCTCTGCCCATGCTTAAGGACATTACCCTGGGCCAGTATTTCCCGGGCCATTCCCCCATTCACCGCCTGGACCCCAGAACCAAGCTCATCGGCCTGACGGGCTACATTGTGGCGCTGTTTGTGGCGAAGAGCTGGATCTCCTACGCGGTGATGCTGCTGTTCCTTGTGACATTGATCCGCGTCTCCTCCATTCCGCCCAAGTCCATCGTCAAGGGCATGAAGCCCCTGGTGATGATCCTTGTTTTTACCGGTGTGCTGAACCTGTTCTTTACCGGGGGCGAAACGGTGCTGCTTCGGATCTGGAAGCTCACCATTACCAAAGAAGGCCTGACCCGGGCGATTTTTATGATGGGAAGAATTCTGATGCTGATTACGGGCACCTTCCTCATGACCTTCACCACCTCGCCCATCTCCCTGACGGACGGCCTGGAGTCGCTGATGGGGCCGCTAAAGAAGCTCCATATGCCCGTCCATGAGTTGAGCATGATGATGTGCATCGCCCTGCGGTTTATCCCCACCTTGATTGAGGAAACCGACAAGATCATGTCCGCTCAGAAGGCCCGGGGCGCGGATTTTGAGACCGGCAGTCTGATCAAGCGGGCCAAGGCCTTGGTGCCCATTCTGGTACCCCTGTTCATCAGCGCCTTCCGCCGGGCCGACGAGCTGGCCACGGCCATGGAGTGCCGCTGCTACCAGGGCGGCGAGGGCCGCACCAAGATGAAGCTGCTGCGCTACACCCGGCGGGATTTCGGCGCTTTCGCTGTGATCGCGGCCCTGGTGGCGGTGATCGGGGTGCTGGCATCCTTTGGACTGTGAGGAAGAAATGCGCAACATTGCCCTTGTACTGACCTATCTGGGAACGGCCTATCACGGCTGGCAGGTGCAGAAGAATCTGCCCACCGTGGCGGAAACCATGGAAAAAGCCGCCGCAGCCGTGGTGGGCCACAGCGTCCATATGACCGGCTGCGGCCGCACCGACGCCGGGGTTCACGCCCGGTGCTATGTGGCCAATTTCCGGACAAGCTCCACCATTCCCGTGGAGCGGCTTCCCTATGCCCTGAATACCCATCTGCCCTGCGACATTGTGGTGACCAGGGCCTTTGAGGTCCACGAGAATTTCAACGCCATCGGCTCCTGCAGCCGGAAGGAATATACCTATCAGATTTACAATTCCCGGCTGAAGGATCCGTTTTATGTTAACCGCGCCTGGTTCTATCCCCGGCATTTGGACGAGAATGTGATGCAGCGGGCGGCGGACAGCTTTGTGGGCACCCACGATTTTGCCGCGGTGAGAAGTGTGGGGACGGATGTGAAATCCACCGTGCGCACCGTATACTATTATAAGGTGGAGCGGCAGGGGAATCTGGTCACCCTGAAGGTCTGCGCCAACGGCTTTCTTTACAACATGGCCCGGGCCATGGCGGGCACCGTGGTCTACGCCGCCGAGGGAAAGATCCGCCCGGAGGAAATCGGGGAGATTCTGGACTCCGGCAACCGCACCGCCGCCGGGCCCACCGTTCCCGCCGGGGGACTGTACATGACGAAGCTGTGGTACGACGACGGAATCGAGAAATTTGAGGTAGGCAGCGACTGGACGCGGTGAATAGGAATTGACAATTATGGAACCCCTTCGGGATGAAAAACCTTGACCCGGCAAACCGATAAATTGGTGTTTGAAAAAATGCTGTCATTGCGAGACCAGTGCGCACACTGGTCGTGGCAATCCCCCCGTTGAAAGAAACCAGGTAACGATTACCACCAAAAATCGCAGGAACCACTGTTTTGGGTGCTTATCGGTACATTCCCCATCTAACTGGGGGATTGCCACGCCACTTAAGCGCACTGGCTCGCAATGACAGCGTTTATTCGACAAACAACAATTTATCGAGCAGCTGAGTCAAGCCGATAAGCATTAAATATAATTTCGGAGTCAAAAAAACAAGACGATATATTTCTAATCGTCCCATTTAAATAATTGTCAACTGTCAATTGTCAATTCGGCGAAGCCGGTCATTGTTTATAGTTTGTTTTCCCTTTTTTCGGAGGTTTGTGGTATACTGCCCCGAAAGGATACTGTTCCTTGGGTAAGGAGTGAAAAATATGCAGCCTAAAATGTGCAGCAAGTGCAAGAAGAATATCGCGGTGGTGTTTATCACCAAGGTGGAGAACGGCGTGACCCTCAACGAGGGCTACTGCCTGAAGTGCGCCCGGAGTCTGGGGATCCCCCAGATCGACCAGGCGGTGAAGCAGATGGGCATTTCCGAGGAGGACCTGGATATGCTCAGCGACGAAATGAGCAGTATGTTCGGCCAGCGGGACGACACGGATCAGGAAGAGGACGAGATCGACAGCCAGACCGCAACCTTCCCTCTGCTGAACCAGCTCTTCGGAAACAGCGGGAATATGCCCGCCCCCCAGCCCCGGCCCTCCAAAAAGGAGGAGCCGCCCCAGAACGAGGGCAAGGGGAAGAAGAAAAACCATAAACACAAATTCCTGGACAGCTACTGCATGGATCTGACCGGCCGGGCCAGGGACGGCAAGCTGGATAAGGTCATCGGCCGGGATGTGGAGACCGAGCGGGTGATTCAGATCCTCAACCGCCGCCAGAAGAACAATCCCTGTCTCATCGGCGAGCCCGGCGTGGGCAAAACCGCCATTGCCGAGGGCCTGGCCCAGCGCATCGCCGCGGGAGAAGTGCCCTACAAGCTCCGGGATAAGGAGGTTTTCCTTCTGGATCTGACCTCCCTGGTGGCCGGCACCCAGTTCCGGGGTCAGTTTGAGAGCCGGATGAAGAGCCTGATCGGGGAGATCAAGGAGTGCGGCAACATCATCCTGGTCATTGACGAGGTGCACAACCTGGTGGGCGCGGGGGATGCCGAGGGCAGCATGAACGCAGCCAACATTCTGAAGCCCGCCCTGTCCCGGGGCGAGATCCAGGTCATCGGCGCCACCACCTTTGCCGAGTACCGCAAGTACATCGAGAAGGACGCCGCTCTGGAGCGGCGGTTCCAGCCGGTGACGGTGGCGGAGCCCACCATCGAGGAGGCCAGCCAGATCATGCAGGGCGTGGCCAGGGCCTACGCTGAATTCCACGGGGTGTCCATCTCCCCGGAGATCGCCCGGCAGTGCGTGGTGCTGTCGGAGCGGTATATCACCGACCGGTTCCTGCCCGATAAGGCCATTGACCTGCTGGATGAGGCCTGCTCCGACGTGAACCTTCAGAATAAGGAGATTTCCCGGCTGGCAGAGCTGAAAAAGGAGCGGGACGACTACGAGCTGGAGCTCAGGATGCTCACCGAGGATACCGAGAACCAGAACTACGAGCGGCTGGCCATTCTGCGAAGTAAGCTCATGCAGCTGGCTCCTCAGATCGAGGACTTAGAGCAGCTGCCGCCTCCCCCCGTGACCATGGAGAATCTGGCCAGGATCATTGAGATGTGGACGAAAATCCCCGCCTCCAAGATCAAGGCCCAGGAGTACCAGCAGATCAAGGGCCTTGCCGACCGCCTGAAAGCCCACATTGTGGGCCAGGACGAGGCGGTGGAAGCCGTGGCCCGTGCAATCCGGCGCAATCGCGTTGGCATCAGCCCCAAGAAAAAGCCCGTGTCCTTCATCTTCGTAGGCCCCACCGGCGTGGGCAAGACAGAGCTGGTCAAGCAACTGGCCGATGACCTGTTTGACAGTGTGGACTCCCTGATCCGGCTGGATATGTCGGAATATATGGAGAAGCACACGGTTTCCAAGCTCATCGGTTCCCCCCCGGGCTATGTGGGCTATGACGAGGCGGGCCAGCTGACGGAGAAGATCCGCCGCAGGCCCTACAGCGTGGTGCTCTTTGACGAGATCGAAAAGGCCCATCCCGATGTGCTGAACGTGCTGCTGCAGGTGCTGGACGACGGTCGGATCACCGATGCCCAGGGCCGGGTGGTGAATTTCGAGAACACCATCATCGTCATGACCAGCAACGCAGGCTCCGAGGGCCGGGTGGGCGGTCTGGGCTTCGGCCGCACCGAAGGCGACATGGTGAAGGAAAAGACCATGAAGGCTCTGCGGGAGTTCCTGCGTCCGGAGTTTATCAACCGGGTGGATGAGATCATCACCTTCAATCCCCTGTCCCGGGAGAACTTCCTGGGCATCGCGGATATCATGCTTGGGGAGCTGAAAGGGAGCCTTGAAAGCCGGGGTCTGGACTTAAGCTGGGACGAGGAGGTACGCCAGGCTCTGGTGGAGGAAGCTTACTCCACGATCTACGGCGCCCGGAATCTGCGCAGAACCATCCAGCGCCGCCTGGAGGATCCCATCAGCGAGGCCATTATCGACAGCTTCGAGACCCCCATTTCCTCCATCCACGCTCGGATGGAGGGCAAGGATGTGAAGCTGGATATCCAGTGATTTTTTCCCGCGCCGGAAACCCGGCGCGGGATTTCCGCAATGTTGACAAGCCGGGAACGGCAGAATACAATGGGGAAAAGGAAAGATAAATTGGTGTTTACAGTTTTCAAGCACCTTACATTGCTACCGTAGGGGCGGATATTATCCGCCCGAAACGTTCCGGTTTTTGAGCATT
>CAMFFO010000036.1 GCA_945949735.1 uncultured Clostridia bacterium
TGCGAACCAGTCCGCAGACTGGTGTGGCAATCCCCCGGTTAGAGGGGAAATGTTCCGAATGGTACCTGAAAGAGTGGAAGTCGTCGCAATTTTTGACGGTAATCGTACCTGGTTCCTTTCAACGGGGGGATTGCCACGACCAGTGTGCGCACTGGTCTCGCAATGACAGCATTTTTTCAAACACCAATTTGTCGGTTTGCTGACTTAAGCCGATAAGCATTTATTTCTTTTATGTTAGCACAGTTTCCGCCTTCGCGCAATACCCGTTTGGCAACTATTTTGGGTAGTTTTTTCCGGTTCGGCACTTATAAACGCGCTTTGACCATGAAAAAGCGATACCCGGTCAAAGCAACCGGGTATCGCCTGTTTTTCGTATGATTACCCCTGCAGGACGGATGCCGTAATCCATCATTCATCGAATTACCGGGTTACGGCCCCCGCCTTTCAGCCGGGGGTGTCCCTGTAAGTATAGAATCAGTAGTTCTCGGCGTGGACTTCGAAGTAGGCCTGGGGATGGGCGCAGGTGGGGCAGATGTCGGGGGCCTGGGGGCCTACCACGATGTGGCCGCAGTTGCGGCACTCCCAAACCTTGACCTCGCTCTTGGCAAAGACAGCGGCGGTCTCCACGTTGTGCAGCAGCGCACGGTAGCGCTCCTCGTGGTGCTTCTCAATGGCGGCGACCAGACGGAATTTGGCGGCCAGCTCCGGGAAACCCTCGGCATCGGCGGTCTTGGCAAAGCCGTCGTACATATCCGTCCACTCGTAGTTCTCCCCCTCGGCGGCGGCCAGAAGGTTCTCGGCGGTGGAGCCAATGCCCTCCAGCTCCTTGAACCACATCTTGGCGTGCTCCTTTTCGTTGTCGGCGGTCTTGAGGAACAGGGCGGAAATCTGCTCAAAGCCTTCCTTCTTGGCCTTGGAAGCGAAGTAGGTATATTTGTTTCTGGCCTGGGACTCACCGGCGAAGGCGGCTTCCAGGTTTTTCTCGGTCTGGGTACCAGCGTATTTGTTAGCCATAATCCATTCTCCTTTTTTGATTCCGGATGGCTCCGGGTGATACGCCCATTATATCATTTTTGAAAAAATCCGCAAGTGGAAATATTGATACAGGGATTGCTCCTATGTCACTTTGCGGGAAATGCATTAGGCAGAGAAATTGTTGTTTACAGTTTCCAAGCACCTTACGTTGCTACCGTAGGGGCGGATATTATCCGCCCGAAACGTTCCGGTTTTTGAGCATTTCCGGTGAATATGCGTGCTATCAATGCGGTAAGGTTGCGGGCGGATAATATCCGCCCCTACGGTGATAGTGCTGTAAATAACAATTTCTCTTTGCAATCGTGCGGGGAAAGGACCCCCCCGGAAAGCGGGAGCTTTCCGGGGGGGATCATTCAGCGGGAGCCTTTGTCGTAGGGGACGCCTTCGGCCTTGGGGGCCCGGGAATTCCGGGAGGTGAAGGCCAGCACCACCATGGAGGCAATGAAGGGCATCATGTTGTAGATTTCCTTGGGCCAGTTCATGGCGTTCAGGAAAGCGATGGAGTCAAAGATATTGGCCATGGCCCGGAATACCGCGAAGAACAGTGCGGCCGCGGCGATGCCCGCGGGCTTCCACTGGCCGAAGATCATCACCGCCAGAGCCAAAAAGCCCATGCCGGCCACGCCGATCTCGAAGTTCCAGTCGCCAACCGCCGGGACGATGTAGGCCATGCCGCCGATGCCGCCCAGCACGCCGGAAATCAGGACGCCGCACCAGCGCATTTTGTAGACGTTGATGCCCACGGAGTCGGCTGCCTGGGGATGCTCGCCGCAGGACATGAGACGCATCCCAAACCGGGTGCGGTACAGCACGAACCAGGCGGCAAACAGGGCGACCACAGCCACCACGATGAACCAGTTCAGGGTCAGTTTTCCCACCTGGAAGGAGAAGTCCAGATTGCACAGCGCCTTGTTGGTGGTGGAGTTGTAGGAGATCTTGGGCGAATCGGAGCCGTTGATCCGCTTGGCGATGACCACGGCCAGGGCGGTGGCCAGCAGGTTCAGAGCTGTGCCGCCGATGGTCTGATCCGCTTTCAGGTTTACGGCGGAGAAAGCCAGCAAGGAGGAGTAGGCCATTCCCGCCAGACCCGCTGCCAGGATCGTGAGGATGACGCCCAGAGCTGCGGGAACCCCGGCGGCGTTGAGAATGTTGATCATCACCACGCCCATGAGGCCGCCGATAACCATGATGCCCTCCAGGGCGATGTTAATGATGCCGGAGCGTTCCGAGAACATACCGCCCAGAGCCACCAGGGCCAGAACGCTGGCGTAAAGCAGGGTATATTTCAGCAGCAGCCACATTACGCGTCAGCCTCCTTTCCGTTCCCCGCGGCAGCGCGGGTCTTGGGGGTGAATCGTTTCCGGATGCCTGACTTGAACAGCAGGCTGAAGGCGCACAGGTAAATCACCACGCCGGAGATGATGCTGGAAACCTCGCCGGGGAAGATGCTGGCATCCATATATCCGCCGCCCACGGTGATGTGGGAGATAAAGATGGCGGAGAAGATGCAGCCGATGGGGTTGGAGGAGGCAAGCAGAGCCACGGAAATGCCGTTGAAGCCCGCGGCGGGGAGGGCGGTGGAAACCAGGGGCTCCCACTCCTTGCTGCCGGAGAGGTAGAACAGTCCCGCACCCAGCCCGGCCAGGGCGCCGGCAATGGTCATGGACAGGATCACATTTTTCTTATCGTTGATGCCCGCGTATTTGGCCGCGTTCTTATTAAAGCCGCAGGCCTTCAGCTCATAGCCGAACACGGTCTTATTCAGCACCACCCAGATGAGGATCGCCACGCCGATGGCAATGAAAATGCCGATGGTGGGCAGGAACATCTTGCCGAAGTAACCCTTTTCCCCGATGGTGACATTGAAGGTGGGGAGCAGCGATTCCGGGGAGACCTGCTTGATGGTGAAGGTTTTGGTGGTGTTGGTGTTGTACATGGCCCCGGTGCCGCCCTGATAGATCAGGGTGTTGACGCCGTACAGGCCGATCCAGTTGAACATGATGGAGGTGATGACCTCGTTGACGTTCAGGAAGGCCTTGAAGATGCCGGGCACCGTGCCCCAGATGGCGCCGCCGATGGCGGAGGCAATGAGACAGGCCCACCAGGGCAGCTTCAACACCAGGGCGGCATAGAGCGCGAAGTAAGCGCCCACGGTGTACTGGCCTGCCGCGCCGATGTTGAACAGGCCGGTCTTGAAGGCGAAGGCCACGCTGAGGCCCGTCATAATGAGGGGGGCCGCCTGGAGAATCTCCGCCCGCACGCCCATGCCCATGGTATTGGCGGTCTTGTAGAAGCCGCCGCTGAGAATGGCCTTAAAGCCGGAGTTCCAGGTCTTGGAGAGCATTTCCCCAAAGGTGACGGAATTTCCGTCCTGGGCCAGGGTGATCCAGCCGAGAATCAGCAGGGCGATGAAGCCGATGACGAGTCCCGCCAGAATGCAGATCAGGCTGGCAAGCAGGGAGCCCAGGCTGTCCGAGGTGCTTCCCAGGCGGGGGGCCGTATTCTTCTTTTTCATGGCTTAGCCCTCCTTATCCATGCGCTTCGCACCGGCCATGTACAGACCAAGGGTCTGGGTGTCGGTGGTTTTGGGATCAAATTCGCCCACGATCTCGCCCTCGTACATGACAAGGATCCGGTCGGACAGGTTCATGACCTCGTCCAGCTCCAGGGAGACCAGCAGCACGGCCTTCCCGGCGTCCCGCTGGGCGATGATCTGCTTGTGAATATATTCGATGGCGCCAACGTCCAGGCCGCGGGTGGGCTGGACGGCGATGAGCAGCTGGGGATCCTTGTCAATTTCCCGGGCCACAATGGCCTTCTGCTGGTTGCCGCCGGACATACTCCGGGCAATGGTAACGGAGCCCTGGCCGGAGCGGACGTCATACTGCTCAATCAGCCGGTCGGAGTAGCTGCGGATGGCTCTGCTTTTCAGGAAGCCCCCGGTCTGGAAGCCCTTTTCCCAGTAGCGCTGGAGCACCATATTGTATTCCAGAGGGTAGTCCAGCACCAGGCCATGCTTGTGCCGATCCTCGGGGATGTGACTCATGCCCAGCTTGCTGCGCTGCCGGATGGGAGCGTGGGTGATGTCCCGGCCCAGCAGGGTTACGGCGCCGGCGCTGGGCTTCTCCAGTCCGGTGAGGGCGTGGACAAACTCGGTCTGGCCGTTGCCCTCGATGCCTGCAAGGCACACGATCTCTCCCGCGCGAACCTCCAGAGAGGCGCTTTTCACAGCGTCCTTTTTGGAGGTTTTGGAGGGAACGGTAAGGTTCTCCACCTTCAGAATCACGTCGCCGGGGGCGCTCTCCCCCTTGGTGGATACCAGCTCCACATCCCGGCCAACCATCAGTCGGGACATCTCCTCCACGCTGGTGTCGGCGACCTCCACGGTGCCCATGTATTTGCCCTTGCGCAGCACGGAGCAGCGATCCGCCACGGCCTTGATCTCCGCCAGCTTGTGGGTGATGAAGAGGATGGACTTGCCCTCGGCCTTGAAGCCCTTCATGATCTCCATCAGCTCGTCGATCTCCTGGGGGGTCAGTACGGCGGTGGGTTCATCGAAAATCAGGATTTCATTGTCCCGGTACAGCATTTTCAGGATTTCCACCCGCTGCTGCATTCCTACGCTGATATCCTCCACCAGGGCATCGGGATCCACCTTCAGACCGTAGCGATCGGACAGCTCCAGCACCCGCTTCCGGGCGGAGGCCCGGTTCACCACCACGCCGTTCATGGGCTCCGCGCCCAGGATGATGTTGTCAAGAACCGTGAAGCACTCCACCAGCTTGAAATGCTGATGAACCATGCCGATGCGCAGCGCTGTGGCATCGTTCGGGTTGTTGATATGGACTTCCTTACCGTCCTTTTTGATGATGCCCTTCTCCGGCTGGTACAATCCAAACAGGACGCTCATCAGCGTGGACTTTCCTGCGCCGTTTTCACCAAGCAGGGCATGGATCTCCCCCCGCTTCAGCTGCAGGGTGACATCGTCATTGGCCTTGATCCCCGGGAACTCCTTGGTGATGTTCAGCATCTCGATTACATAGTCTGCCATGTGGTCACTCCCTTGCCGTTCAATTGGTCATTCTTTATTATAAAGGACTTTTGGGAAAAATACAACGATTTTTATTGAATCCGGGGGATTTTCTTTGCGGAAAAACGGAACGGTAAATTGGTGTTTGTCGAATAAATGCTGTCATTGCGAGCCAGTGCGCACACTGGCGTGGCAATCCCCCGGCCCCATGGAACCAGGTAACGATTACCACCAAAAACCGCGGCGACTTCCACTCTTTCAGGCAATATTCGGTACATTTCCCCTCTAACTGGGGGATTGCCACGACCAGTGTGCGCACTGGTCTCGCAATGACAGCGTTATATTTCAAACACCGGTTTTCCCCAAAGCGGCAAGAAAAAACCTCCCCCGGATGTTTCCGGGGGAGGTGAGGGACGCAGGGAAGATTATCCGATGTAGTTGACCGTGGTGAAGTCGGACACGGTGGGCTTGACGTTGTCGTCGGAGTTGTTGTCCACGACGACGGTGCCGTCGGCCAGCTGGGCCTTCAGAGCCTCATACTCGTCCACGGTGAAGGTGGTCAGACGCCAGGAGCCCTCGGCGGTGGGCAGACCCACATACTCGCCCTCGGCCAGGGAGAAGTTGGACACCTTGCCGCCGTAGGTTTCCCAGGCGCCGGTGTTCAGAGCCTCCAGAACGGTCTCGGTGACGTTCTGCAGCTGCTTCATGGCAGAGGTGATGATGCACTCGTCGATGTAGTACTGGTCAACGTCCACGCCGATGACCTTGCCGTCATGCAGCTTGGCAGCTTCCACAGCGGAGGTGTAGATGCCGCCGCCGCAGGCAAAGACAACCTCGGTGCCGGCGGAGTACCAGCCCTCCATCTTGGCGGTGATGTTGGCGTCGCCGAAGAACTGGCCGCCGTAGGTGTAGTTGATCTCGATATTCACGCCCATCTCGGAGGCAGCGGCATCAGCGCCCTGCACGAAGCCGAAACCGTAGCGGATAACGGCGGGAACAGCCATGCCGCCCAGGAAGCCCAGCTTGGTGTAGCCGTCCTTCACGGCAGCGTAGCCGGCCAGGTAGCCGGCCTGCTCCTCGGAGAAGGTCAGGCAGGCGGTGTTGGGAGCGGGATCATAGAAGGTGGTGTTGTCCACGGTCAGGTCGCCGGAAGCCACGTCAACGGCGATGAAGTGGGTGTCGGGGAACTCCTCCATAACCACGGTCAGGGTGGCGCCGAACAGGTAGCCGGGCATAACGATGGTGTCAGCGCCCTCGTTGATGGCCTGAGCAACCGAGGCAACACGGGCATCGGTGGAATCCTCGGTGGGCTGGTAGTAGGTGTACTCCACGCTGTTGGCGGTACACCAAGCCTCAACACCCTGCCAGCAGGCCTGGTTGAAGGACTCGTCGTCGATGGTGCCCACGTCGGTCACCAGAGCAACCTTGCCGATGCCGGCAGCGGGAGCCTCGGCCGCGGGCGCCTCCGTGGCGGGAGCCTCGGTGGCAGGAGCCTCGGTGGCGGGAGCCTCAGTGGCAGGGGCTTCGGTGGGAGCCTCGGTCTTGCTGCCGCAGGCAGCCAGAGACATCACCATGGCGAGAGCCAGCAGCAGGGCCAGAATCTTTTTCATGATTTCATTCCTCCATAAAATCTAAATTGGTACATTTTCGCACCAATAGCATTATTACATATTCCAGGGTAAAAATCAATATATTTTCAAATTATTTGCATTTCGGTTCCCCGGAAAATCACGACAGGACGACAAATTGGTGTTTGTCAAATAAACGCTGTCATTGCGAACCAGTGCGCACACTGGTGTGGCAATCCCCCGGTTAGATGGGGAATGTACCGATAAGCACCCAAAACCGTGGGTTCCTGCGATTATTGGTAGGAATCGTTACCTGGTTCCTTTCAACCGGGGGATTGCCACGACCAGTGTGCGCACTGGCTCGCAATGACAGGTAATTTGGGGCACAGCCCGCCAAACACCAATTTTCCTCTCTCCTGAGGCGCGGCGGTTTATTGCATATGCTCCGCGGCGCTGAAGCTGTAGGGCAGGAGCTGGGAGAGGGTGACCGTTTCATAGCTTCCTCCCGCGCCCACCATGTAGATCAGGAAATCATCCCGGCAGAACTCCCGCATGACCTGACGGCAGACGCCGCAGGGGGGAAAGGCCCCGGTGATGACTCCGTCCTTGCCGCCGCAGACGGCGATGGACACAAAGTCCCGATGGCCGTCGTAGACGGCTTTGAAGAAAGCCGTGCGCTCGGCACAGTTGGTGGGGCTGTAGGAAGCGTTTTCAATGTTGCAGCCGCAATACACGGTTCCGTCGGCACAGAGCAGGGCCGCCCCCACCTTGTAGCCGGAGTAGGGGACATAGGCGTGCTCCATGGCCTCCATGGCCATTTGGATCAGTTTTTCGGGTGTCATTGCAGTCTCCTTTCAGCGAAGAATTTGCCGGGCGAAGCTGACTCCGGGGGTTTCGTAGGGAACGCCCAGCAGCTCCGTCACAGTGGCGGCGATGTCGGCGAAGGTATTCCGGGTGCCCAGGTTGACGGGCTTTACCCCCGGGCCCAGCGCAACCAGGGGGACATACTCCCGGGTATGGTCCGTGGTGGCGGTGTAGCAGGGGTCGCAGCCGTGGTCGGCGGTGATCATCACCATGTCCTCAGCGGTCAGCTCTTTGCAGAATTCGCCCAGCCAGGCGTCAAACTCCGACAGGGCCCTGGCGTAGCCCAGGGGATCCCGGCGGTGTCCGTAGACCATGTCGAAGTCCACCAGGTTCACAAAGCACAGCCCCCGGAAATCCTGCCGGGCGTAGTGGAGGGCGTGGGCCATGCCGTCGGCGTTGCTCTTATTGTAGACGTACTCCGTGGTGCCCCGGCCGGCGAAGATATCCTGAATCTTGCCCACGGCGATGCAGGCCTGGCCCGCCGCCTTCACCGCGTCCAGCATGGTCTTTCCAGGGGGCTCCAGGGAAAAATCGTGGCGGTTGCTGGTGCGCTGAAAGCCGGTTTCCGGGTCACCGACAAAAGGACGGGCGATGACCCGGCCCACGCCGTGCCTGCCCTGAAGGATGGCCCGGGCTTTCCGGCAGCCGTCGTAGAGCTCCTCCAAAGGGATTTTTTCCTCGTGGGCGGCCACCTGGAACACGGAGTCCGCGGAGGTATAGACGATCCATTTGCCGGTTTCCAGGTGCTCTGCGCCATAGTCCCGGATCACGTCGGTGCCCGAATAGGGAAGATTGCACAGAACACCCCGGCCGGTGGCCGCCTCAAAAGCGTCCAGCGCCTCCTTGGGAAAGCCCTGGGGATAGGTGGGGAGGGGATTGGGGGACACGACTCCGGCGATTTCCCAATGGCCGATGGTGGTGTCCTTTCCCATGGATGCCTCCCGCAGCCGGGCCACGGCCCCCCGGGGGGCTGGGACGGAGGGGAGATAGTCCACCCCGTCCATGTTGCCGATGCCTGCCGAGATCAGGTTGGGAACGTGAAGCGCGCCGGTTTGGGCGCAGGAGCGCAGGGTGTTGCTCCCGGCGTCCCCAAAGTCCGCGGCGTCAGGGGCTGCCCCCACGCCGCAGGAATCCAGAACAATGAGAAATACACGTTTCATAGGATGCCTCCGTCAAAAAAGAAAGTTGACCCCGGGAAGATTTTCCTTCAGCGCCTGCTCGGTAGCCACGGACCAATCCAGCCAAAGGCACCTGCTTTTGGGCCAGGAGCCATTGGGGTTGATCCTCAGCCGGTACAGGTCGCAGTCCCGCCGCCGGACAATGGTCTCCCGGGTGGTAGCGGTGACGGAGCGGATGGTGTCCCGGGGGATCCGGCGGAGGGTCAGGCCCCAGAGAGTCAGTTCCACCCCCTCGGGGCTAATGCGCAGATGCTCAAAAGGAGAGAGCAGGTAGCTCATGCCCAGGGCGAACACGGCAAGGAACGCGGCGGCCATCACCAGGGTGATTCCCCACATGACGGCATTCCGCTCGGAAAAAAGAACCACCACCATATTGAAGCCCAGAAAGCCCCCGGCCAGGGCCAGGGGGATCCCCAAACCGATGGGCTGCCCCAGCAGCCGCACCCGGGGACGGATAACGGGAGAATGCGCGTCCATGGGATTACCTGTTCTCCATGGCGACGGCCACGTCCAGAGCCACCTTCATCATGGTGGTGAAGGCTGTCTGCCGCTCCTGGGAGGTGGTTTCCACACCCTTGAGCACATGGTCGGAGATGGTGCAGATGCACAGCCCCCGCTTGCCGTACCGGGCGGCGTTCATGTACAGAGCAGCGGCTTCCATTTCCAGGGCCATGACGCCCATTTTCTTCAGCCCGTAAACGCTGTCCAGGCCCTCGGGGACGCCCTCGTGGTCGCCGTAGAACACGTCGGAGGAGTTTACGTTGCCCACATGGTAGGTAGCGCCGTTGGCCTCGGCGGCTTTCACCGCTTCGGTCAGCAGTTCCCAGGAGGCGATGGGAGCAAAGGTGCCCGGCAGATGGAACTGCTTTGCCCAATTGGAGTCCGTGCAGGCGCCCTGGGCGATGACCAGGTCATAGAGGTTGATGTTCTCCTGAATGGAACCGGCGGAGCCCACCCGGATGATGTTCTCCACATCGTAGCCGGTAAAAAGCTCGTGGGAGTAGATGCCGATGGCGGGCATACCCATGCCGGAGGCCATGACGGAAACCCTCACACCCTTGTAAAAACCGGTATAGCCCTGGACACCCCGGACGTTGTTAACCAGCACCGGGTTTTCCAGGAAGTTCTCCGCGATGAATTTGCTGCGCAGGGGATCGCCGGGCATGAGGACGGTCTTGGCAAAGTCCCCCGGCTTGGCGGAAATATGAGGGGTAGGCGTGGTGAGCATAAATATTCCTCCTGTGAATGATGATTTGAATACGATCGTATCAGATAAATTGGTGTTTGTCGCTGCGTTTCAAAGTTTCCTGTCATTGCGAGCCAGTGCGCACACTGGCGTGGCAATCCCCCGGTTAGAGGGGAAATGTATCGAAAACGGACAAACGCCCTAACGAACCGTCCTGAATTGTTGGGGGATTGCCACACCAGCGTGCGCGCTGGTTCGCAATGACAGTTCTTTTTTAGTGCGCTAAACACCAATTTTTCGCTGCGCGTGTATCGGTCAGTAGCTGCCGTCGTGCTGGAGGCCCTTGGCGATTTTCACGATGCGGCTGGTGCCCAGGCGGCTGGCGCCCAGGGCGATGAACTTCTCCGCGTCCTCCAGGCTGGAAATGCCTCCCGCTGCCTTGATTTTCACATGGGGGGCAACGTGCTGGGCGAACAGCTCCACATCGTGGAAGGTGGCCCCGGCCTTGGAAAAGCCTGTGGAGGTCTTGATGAAGTCCGCGCCGGAGTCGGAGACGCATTTGCACAGGGCAATCTTCTCCTCGTCGGTGAGCAGACAGGTTTCAATGATGACTTTTAAAAGTTTTCCCTTGCAGGCGGCCTTCACAGCGGCGATTTCGGAGGTGACGGCATCGAACTTGCCTTCCTTGGCCCAGCCGATGTTGATGACCATGTCTACCTCGTCCGCGCCATTCTCCACGGCGTCCGTTGCCATGAAGCACTTGGCGGCGGTGGTGTCGTAGCCGTTGGGGAAGCCGATGACGGTGCAGATGGGGAGCCTGTCCCCCACATACGCCTTGGCCTGCTTCACAAAGGAGGCGGGGATGCAGACGGAAGCGGTATGGAATTTCATTCCGTCGTCACAGACGGTCCGAATCTCCTCCCAGGTGGCGGTCTGGGTCAGCAGGGTGTGGTCGCATTTGGCGAGAATTTCTTCCATATTCATGCTGCATTCTCCTTCACTCGTTGTTTTTCGGGGCGTCCACATAGCGTTCCACCCGCATTTTCAGGTTGTATTTTTTCCGAAGCGCGGCGATCTGCGCCATCATGGGCGTTTTGTGGTGGATGTCCAGAGCGGCCTGGTCCCGCCAGCGGTCAATGAGCAGCACCGTTTCCGGATCCTCCGCCGGAAAATAGTAGGCGTACTTTTCGTTGCCCTCCTCCGCACGGATGGCCTCCACCAGTCCGCTGGAGGTCATCTCCTCGGCGAATTTTCTGGCGCTTCCGCCGCTGCCGGTATAATGGATATTTACCGTCAAGCTCATAAAGCGCCCCCCTGCCCGTGAAGCCGGATGACCCGGTTCTCCCGGATGCCCCGGATATAGCATTTGTGGCACATGGCGATGTAGCTGTCGTTGCCCCCCAGTACCACCTGGGCGCCCTGGGTGATGATGTGGCCGCTTGCGTCGATCCGGGCGTTGACCGTGGCCTTGGCGCCGCAGTCGCACATGGTTTTGATCTCCTGAATCTCGTCCGCCAGCTCCATGAGCCTGCGGCTGCCGGGGAAGAGCTTTGTCTGGAAATCCGTGCGCAGGCCGAAGCACATGACGGGTACGTTCCGGTCGTTGACGACGGAGCGAAGCTCGTCGATCTGCCGCTCCGTAAGGAATTGGCATTCATCCACGATGATGACATTGCAGCTGCCCCGGCGGGTTTCGTCGAACCGGGCCTGGATGTCCATATCCGGGGGGATCACCTCCACCTCCGCCTCCAGGCCGATGCGGCTGCGCAGGATCTGCTTTCCGTCCCGGGTGTCCGCGCTGGGCTTGATGAGCCAGACCTTCAGCCCGTTTTCCTCGTAATTGTATTTGGTGATCAGCGCCTGGGCGGTTTTGCTGGAGCCCATAGCCCCGTATTTGAAATATAGCTTTGCCATTTCTCTACCTCCGTTCGTACCTTGTATTATACTAAAAAGCCACTCCGGTTGCAAGGGGTATTCATGCAATGTTAACAAGGAGAAACGCTGCGTGAACGGGGAGGGGGTGTTTGAACGTGAACGCATTCCGAAAGACCCGCCTGCGCATTCAGAAAACGCAGGCGGGTCTTGAAGGGGAAGGAGGTAAATTGTTGTTTAGCGATTCGTTATCGTAGGGGCGGATATTATCCGCCCGTAACCTTTCGTCTACAAAAGCACTCCGTTTTAACGGAAATGCTCAAAATACGGAATGTTTCAGGCGGCTAATAGCCGCCCCTACGGTAACAACGTAAGGTGTTTGAAAACTGTAAACAACAATTTATTGCGGTTCCTTTTCAATCAGCAGGGATTCGAGGAACACTTCCTCGCTGGGGCATTCCAGCCAGAGAAGGTCCTGGGGGGCGGGGATGGAGCAGGGAGTGTTCATGGGGAGGCTCCGCCCGCAGATTCGGAGGGTTCCGCCGGGGCGGCCTTGGAATGTGACGGTAAGGGTACTCTGTCCCTCGGAACATACGCGGTAGCCCACTGTGTCGCCGGGTTGGAGGCGCAGCAGCATCCGCTGGCTTTCCGGCTGGGGCTCCCCGCCGTAGCGGCACCAGTCCGCCGGGCCGGTATGGCCGTCGGCAAAGAGGAGGGTGGCCCTGCTGGTATTCCGGAAGGCCGCGCCCTGGGCCCGGGAACTGACAATCCGCTCCGCGTCAAAGGCGGCGGCGGGAATCCGCACCCCCGGGCGGCGCAGCAGCGCGTCCACAATGTCCGTGTGGTACTCCGTTTGGGAAATGCTGTCCAGGAAGCGGTCAAAAATTGCCGCTGCCTCCTGCGGTTCCGGCCCGGGGCCGCCGTCCAGGTACGCCAGAATGTCCTCCCACCCCTCCGGCTTCCGGAAGGTGGCGGGGGAGTTGGGGGTTTCCATTTTCTTGTAGGTCCAGAAAGACCAGCCGATGCCCAGCCGCTCGTACAGGGGGAACACCGTGGTATACCAGGGGCAGTTGTTCTCCCCGCCCTCACCCATCCAGAGGGGAACGCGGAGCCGCTTCCCGGCCTCTAGAAACGGCGCGAGGCTCTCCTCGTCCGGGTCGCTCCAATACTTATGAAACTCCAGAACCACATTGTCCGCCGCTTCCTCCGGGCTGAGATCGTCAAAAATATGGAAATCCGTGGCCCAGTGAACCCCCTCCAGAATGAGAAGGTGGCGTTTGTCCACCTTCCGGATGGCCCGGATCAGCCTGCGGTAGAGGGGCAGCACCCGGGGGTAATACTGGCTGTTCCACTTGGGTAGGGGCTCGTTCAGCAGGTCATAGCCGCCGATGGCCGGTTCTCCGGCATAGCGCGCGGCCAAGAGGTGCCACATCCGCACCAGCAAATCCTGGTTGTTCGTGTCCATATACAGCTCCGGAAGGTCCGCCGCGCTGTCGTCGATGTTCTGCCCGGTCTGGCCGCCGGGAGCAGCGTGCATATCCAGAATCAGATACAGCCCGTATTTCCGGCACCACCTCAGGCAGTTGTCCACATATTGGAGGACAGAGGGGTTGAACCGAACCTCCTCGCCGGAGACGTGGAACAGGGTTCGGGCATTCAGGGGCAGCCGCAGGGAGTTCATACCCTGCCCGGCCATCCAGGCGATGTCAGCCTCCGTAATGTAGGCATCGTAATACCGTTTCCAGAAGTCCTGCGCGTACTCCGGGCCGCAAAGCTCCCGGATCAGCGCTTCGATCCGCCGGGGACGGTCACATTTTGTGTAGAATTTCCACATATATCCCTCCGGCAGCAGCCAGCCTCCAAGGCCCATGCCCCGCAGAAGGATGGGATTCTCTCCGGCGCACAGGACGCCGTCTTTCACGTTCAGGTACTCCATGGCTTCACCCCTTTACAGCGCCGTCGGCGATTCCTTTCAGAATCTGCTTCTGGAAAATGGCATAGAACACGATAACGGGCAGGGCCGCCAGAATCAGGGCGCTGAGAATGGCCGTCCAGTCGCTGCTGTACTGGCCGAACAGGGTGTTGGTGGACAGGAGCAGGGTGTATTCTTTGTTGTCGGAAATGATGATCAGCGGCAGCAGGAAGTCATTCCACACCCAGAGCACGTTGGTAATGCAGATGGTGGCCGTGATGGGCTTAAGCATGGGAAGCACGATGCGGAAAAAGGTCTGCAGGGAGCCGCAGCCGTCGATAGCGGCGGCTTCCTCCATTTCCATGGGAATGCTTTTGACAAACCCGTGGTACAGGAAAATCGCCATACTGACCCCCAACCCCGCGTACACGAAGGAAAGGCCCACCAGGGAATTTTTGATATTCAGCGCCAGGGTGACCCGGTACAGCGGGATCATGATGGAGCTGAAGGGGATCAGCATGGAGAAGATGAACAGCTTCAGCAGGAACCGGGACAGCCGGGTTTTGGTGCGGCACAGCTTCCAGCCCGCCAGAGCGGAGAACAGAATCATCATGGTCACGCTGAGGGCGGCCAGAATGGCGGTGTTCCAGAAGCTGCGGCCGTAGTGCATTTTCTCAAGGGTGCGGATATAGTTATCCAGGCTGAAGCCGGTGGGCCAGCTCATCACATTGGTCAGCAGCTCCCGGTTGGTCTTGAAGGAATTCATCAGGGCCATCAGCAGCGGAAACAGGGTGAAGCAGGCCGCTGCGGTCAGCAGCGTGTAAACCAGAATATCGGAAAGCAGTCTCTTCTTTTTCACAGCTCCTGCTCCTTTCTGGAGGTGACCTTCAGCTGAATGGCGGTCACCACAAGCACGATGACAAACAGCACCGTGGATTTTGCGGTGGCGTAGCCGTAGCGGATGTTGCCCTTGAAGGCCTCCTCATAGATGTTCAGGGCAACGGACTGGGTGGCCCGGCCGGGGCCGCCGCCGGTGAGGGTATAGATCACGTCGAACACCTGGAAGCCCGCGTTCAGCGACCAGAACAAGCAGATGGTGATGGCGTGGCGGATCAGGGGAAACACGATCTTCCAAAAGTTCTGCCAGGCGTTGGCTCCGTCTATGGAGGCTGCTTCCTTCAGATTTGCCGGAACCCCCTGCAGCGCGGCCATGTAGATGATCATCAGATACCCCACCGCGCCCCAGGCCGCCACAATGATGATGGCCAGGAAGGAAAACCTCGGGTTCCCGATCCAGGAGTGGTCCAGAAAGCGCCAGCCCCAGTTGTCGGCCATGTAGTAGAGCACCTTGGTAAAAATAAACATCCACATATACCCGCCAATGACCATGCTGATCATATTGGGCATATAGAAGATGGTGCGGTAGAAGCCCTTGACCCTGCGGCGGCTCTCGATGGCCACTGCCAGGGTCAGGGCAATCACATTGGAAACGAGAACCATCACGATGACATACCGGAAGGTAAAGCCCATGGCGTTCCAGAAGTAGGTATCGGTCAGGATTTCCCGGAAATTGGCCAGGCCCACAAAGTCATAGGTTTTTTTCAGCCCGTTCCAGTTGGTCAGCGAATAAAAGACACCGGACAGGGCGGGGTACAGCTTGAACAGGATATAGACGATCAGCGCGGGGGTACAAAACAGGAGCAGACTCAGATTCTGCTTTCTGGCGTTTTTCATGGCGCCGGGCCTCCTTGGAAAGAAAAGGCGGGGCAGGTAAATCACCTGCCCCCGCCGGATCAATTACTTCAGCGCGTTGGCAGCCTGGAACGCGGCATCCAGACGCTGGATGATCTCGTCCACAGTGACGCTGCCCACATAGTACTCCTGCAGCAGGCGGCCCTGCTCGTCGGTAACGGAGGAGGGAATCACCAGATCCTGGTAGGCCCGACCCCGGGCCACGTAGGCGGAAGCGTCGGCAACCCAGGAATAGGCCTCGTAGTCATGGCAGTCGGCCAAGGGATTGAAGGAGCAGGACTGGAACAGGGCGGAGGAGTCCTTTTCATCCAGCACATAGTTGGCGAATTTCAGAGCCAGCTCCAGCTCCTGGCTGTCGGGATGCACCGCCAGGGTGGTGGAGGTGGACAGGTTCACCCGGGTGCAGTTGGGGTCCTCGTTGATGGGAAGGGCAAAGACGCCCAGCTCCATATCGGGATTGGCGGTCATAATGGTGTTGGCGGCCCAGGTGCCCTGGACGAACATGGCGGCCTTGCCCAGGGCGAAGTCAGCCGCGCCGGCCTCGGAGCCCTCCTCCATGGCCCGGTCGGTGCCGTTGGCCATGATGAGGTCGATCACGTCGAAAATCTCCCGCACCTCTTCATAGGAGCCCTGGTCGGCGTACATCCGCTCCAGCCAGTCGTTCAGCTTGCCGGAGACGATGTCGCCCAGGGTCAGGCCGGTCATCAGCTGGGGCACCCACTGCTCCTGGAAGGCCAGCAGGAAGGGGGTATAGCCCTTCTCGGTCAGAACCTCACAGATGTGCCCCAGGTCGCTGAGGGTTTCCGGCGCTTCCAGGCCGCAGTCGGCGAAGATGGCCTTGTTGTACAGCACACCCCAGGCCTGACTCTCAATGGGAACCGCCAGCAGCTTGCCGTCAATGGTCACGGTTTCCTTCACGTTGTCGTAGATCACATCGGCCAGAGGCTGGCCCGAAAGGTCGTACAGATAGCCCGCGTCGTTGTAGGTGCCCAGGTTGTTGCAGTGGAGGGTATACAGGTCGGGAGCGTCGCCGCCGCTTAAGCGGGCCTGCAGAACGCTTTCATACTGCCCGGAGCTGGGCATTTCCAGATTGACGGTGACCTTGATGTTCTCCTCCGCCAGCATTTTCGCTTCGAACTGCTTGCAGTAGGTTTCCCACTGGTCCATGTACTGGGGGAAGCTCATCATGATGTTCAGCTCCGCTTCCCGGGGCTCTTCCGCGGAAGCACCGGGGTCCTGTACCGCGGGGGCAGGGTCGGGGGCCGCGGGCGCGGAGGTGGTTTCCGTGCCGCTTCCGCCGCCGCAGGCGGCGAGGCTCAATACCATGCACAGCGCCAGCGCGATTGCCAATAGCTTTTTCATTGTATGTTCCTCCTTAAGTGTTTTTTTGCCTGCCGGGATAAAGCGGCCGGGGGTAAATTGTTGTTTACAGTTTTCAAACACCTTACGTTGCTACCGTAGGGGCGGATATTATCCGCCCGAAACGTTCCGGTTT
>CAMFFO010000037.1 GCA_945949735.1 uncultured Clostridia bacterium
CGGTTAGCTTGCTTATCTTAGCACGGCGCCTTCCATTTGTCAAGAACTTTTTTCAGGTTTTTTCAAATTTCAGCCTGTTCCGTGTCTTTTTTCGCCCCCCGCAGGGAGCTTTCGCATACTATCACACCATTCCTTATTTGTCAAGTACTATTTCCATTTTTTCGATGGATTTTTTGCCAAGTTTGCCGAAGCTGAATTTATAGAATCCCGCTGCTGTTGGCAAGCTGCCGCCTCAGTTTTTGGTAGAAGGAACTATAGTATTCGATCCTCTGCGCCCAGATCTCACAGGCCGTTGTTGTGCCGAATTTCATGCTCCTGAGCCGATTCAGCTTTTCCAAGGTTGTCTCCACGTTCTCCCGCTTTTCCGCCAGCGGCAGCTCGCTGAAATGCTGGCTTTGCAGGGTTTCATAGATTCGGTACGCGTCAAACCGGTCTATATTGTCCGCGTCTCCCACGGTTTCGCAGAAGGGGCTGCGCCGCCATTCAAAATCCGCCTGATCGTCCACATGGATGGCAATCCCATAGCAGATTTCGTTGACGGTATCAGTGGGTAACCCCAAACTCTCCAGGAAAGGTCTGGCCATGGCCGCGCTGCGGCGACCATGGTTTTTCCGGGCTTCCCGCGTCGTCATTTCTTCACAATAGGCAATGTCGTGCAGCAGCCCAGCGATCACCGCATGGGTGACATCAAAGCCCTCCCGCTTGGCAATTGTCTTTGCGATATTCGCCACCCGGTAAGAATGCTCCAGCCGGTAATCCCGTTCCCCGGGATGCTCCAGAAGATAGGCGCTGGCCGAAAAGGTTTCCTTCAAAAAAGCCTCCGCTCTTGCAGTTAATTCCGTATTCATATCACAACCCCCCACTTCCCGCTGCCGCAAACGAAGCAGCATAGTTAATTGTATCCGTTTCCACTTCTCCACCATCCTCAAGGTACCAAATACCGGCGAGAACAGCTTCCATATAAAATGCATTCCCAAGATCCTCGTCCGGAAAGCCAAACTCTTCCGCAAGCAGCCGGATCATCTTTTCCATGTGTTCGTGCAGGCCACCTTCATGGGGAGCGTCCGTCTCATTGAGCAGAAACCTGGGCAAATCCAGAATTTCCGGGCCCGCAATTCCCTTGGGGTCGATCATGGCATAGCTCCCGTCCGCCCTTTTCAGCAGGTTGTCGTGGTGCAGATCTCCGTGAAGCAGCAGTCTTTCCGGATACCTCCGGAACAGCTCCCTGCAGATTCCGTAAGCCTCCCCAGCCATGCGGGAAAGCTCTCCGGGAACCGGGTTGCATTCGCAGTACTCCACGATTCCCCGAAGCCAGTCAAGATAGGTGGTCCCGCCGTCCGCAGGTGCGTGAATGGCATGGAATACCCCAGAGAGGCACCGCACTCTCTTCTCCGGGGAAATCTCCTTCCGGAGTGTTGTGCCGGGAAGAATCCGTTCCTCCAAAAGCAGGCCCACTTCCCCGTCAAAGCCATAAGCCCTCACACTCTGGGCGCAGTCCAGCCGGGACAGCATCCGGTATTCCCTCTGAAGTTCCCGCAAATCCGTGTTTCTTTTCAGAATCACAGAACCATAGCGCCGGGATTCTCCGGCATATACTTCCTTGGTTCCATGCCGGGAAAGCAGCCTCAGACGCTCCAATTCCCACTTTTTCGAAGCATCGGCAATTCTTTTGTCGGATTTCATCACAGCTTTTTCAGCATGGAGATTTCGTCCAGCATTGTCCCATCCTTCAGACGGATGGCATCCGGCTTCACGCCCACTTCGTGAAATCCCATTTTCTCATAGAGACGCTTCGCCCGCGCATTACCCTCGATGTAATCAAGCTCCAGTTGAAGGACACCCTGCTCCTTTGCCACCCGGATCAGCTCCGCAAACATCGCGCTTGCGATGCCCAGGCTCCAGTACTCCCGTAGAATCCCGATGGCTACCTCTGCCCGGTGCCTGGTTTTGATCCGATTATTCCAAGCCAGCTGGCAGCTTCCGGCAATGTTCCCTTCCACAGAGCATACGATCATCAGCATGGTTCCCGACCCGTTGACCCGCTCAATGAAAGCGCGTTCCTCTTCCGGGGTTTCCACGCATTCCTCAGGATAGCGTGTAAGAAATTCCGTTTCTTCCGCCGTTGCTTTCAGATAGCGCAGCATCTGCTCCGCGTCAGAAGGAAGCGGACTTCTCAGCACCGCCTCCCGCCCGTCCTTCAGGCAAATCTTCTTCTCCACAAATTTCATTCTACCCGGCTCCTTTCAGCAGCTTCATCCTATCACAAAAAGCGCGGGGTTCCAAGGAGAAACCACGCGCTTTTCGGCAAAAATCAGTTTTCTTCCAGAATCGCCTGAATTGCTCCGCTCAGAGCGTCGGTGTTCACCGTTTCCATCAGGCCATTGTCATAGCTCTCAGCAATGGCGGGGTCAATGGGCAGCCGCGCCAAAACAGGAAGGCCAAAATCCGCCGCGACCTTGTCCAGGTGGCTCTTGCCGAACACCTCGATCCGCTTGCCGCAGTCCGGACATTGCAGATAAGCGTAGTTCTCCACAAAGCCCAGCACGGGAATGTGCATCATGTTCGCCATCTTCACGGCCTTGCTGACGATCATGGATACCAGATCCTGGGGGCTGGTGACGATAATGATTCCGTCCACCGGCAGGCTCTGGAACACGGTCAGGGGGACGTCCCCCGTTCCGGGAGGCATATCCACAAACAGGTAATCCACATCCTCCCAGATCACGTCCGTCCAGAACTGCTTCACGGCTCCTGCAATCACAGGCCCCCGCCACACCACAGGGTCAGCCGGATTATCCAGCAGCAGATTGATGGACATGATCTGGATTCCGCCCCGGGACAGCGCCGGGTACAGCCCCTCCTCGCTGGCGCCCTGGCACTCATTCACGCCAAAGGCCGTGGGCGCAGAGGGTCCCGTAATATCGGCATCCAGCACGCCCACCCGCTTGCCCGCCCGGGCAGCGGCCACCGCCAGCATGGCGGTCACCGTGGATTTACCCACACCGCCCTTGCCGGAAACCACGGCAATTACCTTTTTTACATTGGATTTGGGATTGGGCTGTGCCAGGAGGCTCTCCGCGGTGCGGTCAGCGCAGTCCGAACCGCAGCTGGAACAGTTGCCATTACAAGAACTCATAATTCGCTCTCTCCTTTAAACATAATGATAAACTTCTAACTGTCCTTACTCACTCAGTATAATTCCCTGTACCGGGCCTGTCAAGTCAATGGACGAACCGCAATGATCTCGTCGCCGTCCATCTGCCCGTTTTCCCGAAAGCCGAAGCTGCGGTACAGCTCCGCTGCTACCTGATTCTCCGGCTCATAGGACAGCCATACCCAATCCGCCTTCCCATGGGGAAAGGTCTCCACGAGACGAAGCACCGCCTCCATGGCCTGCTTCCCGCAGCCCTTTCTCTGATATCGCCGATCAATCATGAATCGCCAGATATTATAGGTGTCCTTAGCAATCTCGGGGGCGTCCTCCCAATCCTCGCAGCCAAAACCCAGCATCACAAACCCCACCGGTGTTTCGCCATCGTATATCCCATAGGGCATGGCAACTCCCCCGGACGAAATAGCGCAGTAAGCCTCCAGAATGCTCTGGGTATTGGTTGCCACAAAACTACGCTGATCCTCTGCCACCTCCAGGGCGCAGATTTTCCAGATATTCTTTGCGTCAACCTTTCTCAGTTCAACCATTCCTACTCCTCCTGCGCGGCTTCCCATTGCTCCATCAACTCCAGAAGCACGCTTTCGGCTTCTTCCTTTTCCCCCAAAAGCCGGGTCAGCTCCTGGTAATCGGCGGAGGCCGCCTCAATTTTAGCGTCCAGGTCAGCGATCAGCTTTTCCTGCTTCTCGATTTCCCGTTCCAGCCTCCGAACCAGCTTCTCGGAATCCTTGGTGCCGCCCTTTGGCTTCTCTTTTTTGGGCTTTGGCGCGGCGGACACCACCTGTTTCGCAGCCGCCTCATGCTCCAGAATGGAGCGGTACTTCTGATATCCGCAGTGGAAATCCCGGATGGTACCGTCCTCCAGCAGCCAGATCCGCTCGGCGAATTTCTCGATAAAATACCGGTCATGGCTTACAAACAGCAGTACGCCCTCAAATTCCTCAATGGCAGCCTCCACCCATTCCCGGGAAGCAATATCCAGGTGGTTCGTGGGCTCATCCAGAATCAGGAGGTTGATTTTCTCGTCCATCAGCATACACAGCCGCAAGCGAGACTGTTCCCCTCCGGAAAGATTCCCCACACTCTTGAACACGTCCTCTCCCTGGAAGAGAAACGCGCCAAGTCTGTCCCGGGCCATCTGAGGGGTGCAATTCTTTTCATAGAGCATGGTATCGTAAAGGCTGCGCTCCGGGTGGGCAAAGTGGATGATTTGGGGCAGATATCCCCATTTCACCGTGGGGCCGAACTGAATCTTTCCCTGGCAGTCCTCTTCCCCCAGCAGGCACTTGATAAAAGTGGATTTTCCGGTACCGTTGTCCCCCAGCAGGGCGATCCGTTCCCCGCCCTCCACATTCAGGTTCACATCCGAGAACAGCACCCGGTCTCCAAAGGACTTGCTGACATTTTTCATTTTGAAAACCACGTCACCGGAGAAATCCTTCTCCCCGAAGGAGGCTTTCATGGTTTTCTCGGTTTTTGGCCGCTCCGTCTTGCGGATGCGATCCATCCGGTGCTGAATAGACATTGCCCGGCGGTAAAGCGTCCGGTTGTTGATGCCCCAGCCCTTCATCCGCTCCACGGTGTAGCCCAATTGTTTCAGCTTGGCCTGCTCCTGCTCGTACTGCTTCATCTGCAGATCGAACCGGGCCTGTTTCTCGTCCATGTAGAAGGAGTAATTGCCGGAATAGAATTCCGCATGGCCGTCGGTGATCTCGATGACCCGGTCCGCCACCTGGTCGATGAAGTACCGGTCATGGGAAATGGCCAGCACCGTGCCCTTGAAAGCGTTGATGTACTGCTCCAGCCACTCCACGCTCCGCAGATCCAGGTGGTTGGTAGGCTCGTCCAGCAGCAGAATATCGGTTTTCTCCAGCAGCAGGCGCGCCAGATTCACCCGGGTTTTCTCCCCGCCGGACAGGCTCAAAAAATCCTGCTCCCGCTGCTCCCGGGGGATGCCAAGGCCGTTGCAGATCTTGTCCACATCCACATCCATTTCATATCCCCCGCCGGACTGGAAGCGGTTCGTCAGGGTATCATATTCCCGCAGCTGCTCCGGGGTGGCCCCATTTGTCATTTCGCGCTCCAGCCGCTCCATCTGCCTGCGAATCTTCATAAGCCCCGCATAGGCCGAGCGGAGCACGTCCTCCACAGTATAGCCTTCGGGAAATCTGGGGATCTGGGAAATCAGCCCCAGCCGTTTGTTGGGATTGACATACACTTCCCCATCGTCATAGTCCATCTGCCCTGTGAGGATGTTGAACAGCGTGGTTTTTCCGCAGCCGTTGCGCCCCAGAATGGCGACGCACTCCCCCTCCTGGATTTCAAAGGACAGTCCCTCCAGCAGGTTTTCCCCGATGACGAAGAATTTTGTTAGATTTCTGACTTGAATATCAACCATTGTCCTGCTCCAAACCGGCGGTTACCGCCGTCAGTTCTTCCAGCGAATACAGCAAATTCAGCGCCTGCAGCATGGCATTGGCGCTCATATGCTCCGGCAGATCCAGTTTCCACAGCAGCTTCTGCCTTCTTTCGGCGCTGTTTGTCCCTCCGGAAAGCCCCAACTCCACAAGATCCTGCTTGGTTATGGCGTTCCGGGTGGGAGCATCCTCCCCCTCAATGGTGGCCCCGGCTCTTCTCAGAGCCTCCAGGATGATTTCCGGGGACATTCCCTCCACCCCCAGCTTTCCTTCCCTGCCCGGGGCGGACTTTCTGCGTTCCTTGCCGGGGATATCCGGAATATAAGCGTGTTTCAGGCAGCGCCCGTCAATGGCGCTTTTCAGATGGTTCCGAATCACAAAGCCCGCTCCATCCGAATCAGTGAACACAATCAGCCCCCGCAGCTTAGCCACCTTCCTGAGAAGCTCCATCTGTTTCTTATCCTTGAAAATACCAAACCCATTTGTTTCCAGAATGGGGGCATCCACAATCTGGCTCAGGGTGTTCCTGTCGTAGCGGCCCTCCACCACAATGGCCTCCCGAATTCTAACCATTCCGTGCCTCCCGTGCCAGATCCAGCACCAGCAGCTCCAGAATACGTTCGCTGTTGTCAAAGGAGGTTTTTATGGCGTAATCCGCTTCCAGCACCAGCTCCGCCGCCTTCGCGCAGAAGGTTCCGGAAAAGCGCCGGGCAGCCTCCATGGTCTTTCTTGCGGGGTAATCCGGGATACCGCAGAGCTTCTGAAGTTCTCCGCTTCCCTTCCCCGCCTCCATCAGGGTTCTTGCCGTGCCGATGCGCCGAAGGCTTCCGCCCACGGCCCCCAGAATGGCCAGCGGCTCCTGCTGCATCTTAAATAGCTCCTGCAGCTTCAGAAGGGCCTGGCCGTATTTCCCCTCTCCGATCAGATCCGTCATCTGAAACACCACCGCATCCAGAACAGGCTCCGTCACCGCGTCGATATCCGACTTGCAGATCTCATCCGCTCCGGAGTAGGCGCAGATTTTTTCAATCTCCCCACTCAGAGCCGTCATGGTTCCCCCGGTAATATCGATCAGGTAGGCGCACAGCTGGGTGGAAATCCGCTTTCCCCGGGCGGCAAAATGCCGGGTGACCCAGGCAATCAGATCCTTCTGATCCTGCTTGGCGAATTCCACAATGAGGCCGCCGCCCTCTATGGCCTCCCATAGCTTTTTGATTCGTTTGTCCGGCTTCCAGGGAGTTGTGAGATAGGTAAACACCACCGTGCAGTAATCCGGGATATCCGCCAGGATCTCCGCCATTTTTCCCCGGTCCCCTTCTCCCTGACGGAACAGATCCACATCGTCCACCTGAACCAGAGTGTGCTCAGCCATCATGGGAAGATTCTCCACCGCGTCGGCAAATCCCTGGATATCGAAGGTTTCATTGCTCAGCCGATGATAGTTAAACGACTCCGTCAGTTCCTCCAGCAGCATACCTCTCAGCTGTCCCAGATAATGGTTCATCAGGAAGGCTTCCTCCCCGAAGAATACATAGAGCCTTCCCGGTGTTCCGCTCCTCAGCTGTGCTTTCAGCTCCTGCAGCGCACCGCCTCCGGGCTGTTTCTTCGCCATAATTTCACCTCACCCGAAACAGGATCGTCCCGTTCTGATCACTTCTGTAAACCGTGCAGCCGAATTGCGCCAGCCGTTCCAGAAGTTCACCGTCAGGATGCCCGTACACATTTCCCGCGCCTGCCGAAATCAATACCGTTTCCGGCTTCACCGTTTCCAGCAGCTCCCGGCAGGTGGAATCCTTGGAACCGTGGTGTCCCGCCACCAGCACGTCCACCTCAGGAAGGTCGTACCGCTTAAGGAGCATTCGTTCTCCCCTGGCGCTGCGGTCTCCGGTAATCAATATACCACAGTTTTCCGCTTCAAACAAGATGCACAGGCTGTTTTCGTTGCCGCTTTCCAAAAACGACGGTGGAAAAATCCGGATTCTGCACTTCCCGGATGTAATCAGCAGCTCTTGATCTGCCCAAATCACCCTCCCGTCCGTCTGCGGCAGCCTGTCGCGCTCCATTGTCCAGGGAGCAATCATCAGTTCTGTACCGATTCTGCCCAAAAGATCGTCCGCTCCTCCGCAGTGGTCATCGTCCCCGTGGGTCAGAATCACCCCATCCAGCCTGCGGATCCCCTGGCTGGCCAGCAGACGGTAGGCCCTGTCCGCGGCAATTTCCCCGGTGTCTCCGCCGCAGTCCACCAGGAAGGTTTTTCCCCGGCTTTGCAGCAGGATACACTGTCCTTGTCCCACGTCCAGCATGGTCACCCGGCATCCGTCCATCAGCGGCCCTGCCCAGGAGCAGCCCAGCGCCAGACACAGCCCCAGACCGGCACACGTCAAAAGCACGCCGCTCTGCTTCTTCTTCCCGATGAGGAACACTGCCAGCAGCATATAGCAGAATACCAGCCAGAATACAATGTATTCACTGCTGGTATATACCGCCGCCAGCGGCGCCCGGGACAGGAGCTTCGCAACGGAAAGTACATAGCGGACAGGCCACGCCAGCACCCAGCCCAGCGCACCGGCCAGCTTTGACGATATCAGGCCCATGGCGCAGACCACGATCAGTCCGTTGAAAACCAGGCTGACCGCCCACAGTGTCAGCAGATTGGTCACCACACCGATGAGGCTGACCGTGCCAAAATACACGGCGGACAGCGGCACCGTCAGCACCATAGCGCTAAGGGACACCGCCGCGCACCCGCGGGCCCAACGCCAGAGCCGTCCATCCCCTTTGGGAAAGGATCTTTGAATCCAGCCGTCGATGGGTTGGCGGAACAGCAGAATCCCCGTTACGCAGCTCACGGAAAGCTGGAACCCCGCGTTTACAATCACCAGGGGATTGGCCGCCAGCATCACAAGGCAGGCAAAGGACAGGGCGGTAAGGGAATCGTATTCCCGGTCAAGCACCTGAGAGAGCATCATCAGTCCCACCATGACGCAGGCCCTGGTGACCGAAGGGGTGAAGCCCGCCATGGAAGCGAAAATCGCCAGCACAGGAAGCCCGATCAACGCCGTCAGGAACCGTCTTTTCCCGGTGAGCGCCTCCACCAGCTTGTAGAGGATGGTAACATGGAGCCCGGAAACCGCGATGATGTGCCGGATCCCGCTGATTTTCAGGTCCATATCCACATCCCAGCTAAGGTCTGTGCTGTCTCCCAGCAGGAGGGCCCTCACAAAGGGCCGCACATCCTCCGGGAAGGCTGCTTCCAATATCTGCGCGGTTTGTTTTGCCAGAACAGGCCCATACTGCCACCACGCCCTGGTTTCCGATCTATGGATCTCCAAATCGCCCTTCTGATCGGCGGTCAGGAAGATTCCCTTTCCCTGATAGCGGCTGGTACGCTCCCATTCCCTGGGCGCGGTGTAACGGAACCGGAACGCCCCGGAGATTCTGTCCCCAGGCGCCAGCTCCGTTTCCTCCTCCAAATAGACCCGCACCCGGTATGGCTTTCCGTCGATTCTCACATAGGCTTCCTCTGCCCAGCCGTAGTCCGTTTCATAGCTGTAGTCCGCCGCCGTCAGCTCCGCCTCCCGGGTCACACCGTTCCAGGCAGCGGCATCCGCAAGATACAGCGCTCCGAACAGGGCAAACCACGCCAGTCCCGCGCAGCAGCCCAGTACCGCCACCGCGGCTGGGCGAACCCAGCGGAACCGGATGCCGGCCAGTATCAGCCCAAGGGCAAGGACTCCCAATGCTCCCGCTGCAGCGGCCAGCATCCCCTGAGGCAGCAGATACGCACCCAGGGCGCAGGCCGCTCCAAACCCCAAGGCAAACCACATCAGTACCCGCATTCCGCCGCCTCCTCTCCAAAAGCAAGGCCGCCCCGGAATGCTTCGGGACGGCCCTGAATCAGACTTATCTCACCTTGGAAACCACAAAATCATCCACCAGAGCCAAAGCGTTATCCACCTTGGTGGGGTCCTTGCCGCCGCCCATGGCGCAGTCGGGCTTTCCGCCGCCGCTGCCGCCGCAGCAGCAGCACACCTGCTTGACAAGATCCCCGGCCTTGATGCCCCTGGCGTTAGCCTCCTTGCCGCAGACCGCCAGGAAGGTGATTTTCCCGTCATTGACGCTGGCAAGCACCGCCACCACGCTGCTGTCCTTATCCCGCAGCAGATCGCCCATCTGCCGCAGCTTGGCGGCGTCGGCGTTGGGAACGGAAGCTGTGATAACCCGCAGCCCCTCGATAACGTGGGAGCCAAAGAGGATCCGGTCAATCTCGCCGGAGGTCTCCCGGGCCTTGAAGCTCTCAATGGAACGCTTCATTTCCTTCAGCTCTTCCAGCTGGCTCTGGATCCGGGCCGCCACATCCGCGGGCTTGGTCTTGAGCTTGGCAGCTGCCTCGTAGAGCAATGCCTGATTGCGCTCCATCTTCTTCATGCATTCCTTGCCGGTGATGGCCTCGATCCGGCGGACGCCGGAAGCCACACTGCCCTCGCCCTCCAGCTCGAAGGGGCCCACCTTGGCGGTGTTGTCCAGGTGGGTGCCGCCGCAGAGCTCAATGGAGTAGTCGCCCATGTTGACCACCCGCACGGTATCGCCGTACTTCTCGCTGAACAGAGCGGTAGCGCCCATACGCTTGGCTTCTTCAATCGGCATCTCCCGGGTTACGATGGAATAGCCCTCCAGCACTGCGTTCTGCACAATGGAGTTGACCTTGGCCATCTCCTCGGGCGTCAGTGCGGAGTAGTGGGTAAAGTCGAAGCGCAGCCGATCCGGCTCCACCAAGGAGCCAGCCTGATGCACATGGTCGCCCAAAACGCTTCTCAGGGCCTTCTGCAGCAGATGGGTGGCAGAGTGGGCACGCATGATGGCCCTTCTGCGCTCCACATCCACGCTGGCGCAGACCACATCGTCCACCTTGATCACACCGGAATTCAGCTTGCCGTAGTGCAGATACTTGCCGCCCTTATCCTTCTGAACATCGGTGACCTCGAAACGGCAACTGCCCAGCATCAGAACGCCGTGATCCGCCACCTGACCGCCCATTTCGGCGTAGAAGGGGGTGCGGTCCAGCACGATGATGCCGCTCTCGCCTCCGGCGATGGTGCCGGAAACCTCGTCGCCCACGCAGACCGCCAGCACCCGGGCATCGCAGTTGAACCGCTCATAGCCCACGAAGGTGGTGGGGGTGTTGTCCAGTCCCAGATCAATGCCCGCCCAGGCAAGATCGCCCAGAGCCTTCCGAGCCTCCCGGGCCCGGGCCTTCTGCTCCTGCATCAGCTGAGCAAATTCCTTCTGGTTCAGGGTCATGTCCTCGTCGGCCACCATTTCCAACGTCAGGTCAATGGGGAAGCCGTAGGTATCATAGAGCTTGAAGGCATCCGCGCCGGAGAACTCCGTCTCCCCCTTGGCCTTGTGCTCCGCCAGCATTTCGGAGAAAATCCGCATACCGCCGTCGATGGTCCGGGCGAAGTTCTCCTCCTCCACCTTGACCACCTTGGTGATATACGCCGCCCGCTCCCGCAGATAGGTATAGTGATTCTCATTCTCATGAACCACGGTCTCCACCACCTGATAGAGGAAGGGATGATCCACCCCCAGCAGCTTTCCATGCCGGGCAGCCCGCCGCAGCAGACGGCGCAGCACATAGCCCCGGCCCTCGTTGCTGGGCAGCACACCGTCGGCAATCATAAAGGTGGAGGCGCGGATATGGTCGGTGATCACCCGCAGGCTCACATCCATCTTCACACTCTGTCCATAGGAGGCGCCTGTGAGCTCCGTGACCTTGTTGGTGATATTCATGACGGTATCCACATCGAACAGGCTGTTCACATCCTGGCACACCACTGCCAGACGCTCCAGGCCCATGCCGGTGTCAATATTCTTCTGGGCCAGCTCCGTGTAGTTGCCCTGCCCGTCATTGTTGAACTGGGAGAATACGTTGTTCCAGACCTCCATATACCGGTCGCAGTCGCAGCCCACGGTGCACCCGGGCTTGCCGCAGCCGTACTTCTCGCCCCGGTCATAGTAGATCTCGCTGCAGGGGCCGCAGGGGCCGGAGCCGTGCTCCCAGAAATTGTCGGACTTGCCAAAGCGGAAGATTCTTTCGGCGGGCACCCCCACCTCCTTGTTCCAGATCTCAAAGGCCTCGTCGTCATTTTCATAGATGGAGGGGTACAGGCGATTCTCGTCCAGCCCCACCACCTTCGTCAGAAATTCCCAGCTCCAGGCAATGGCCTCGTGCTTGAAATAGTCGCCGAAGGAGAAGTTGCCCAGCATCTCAAAGTAGGTGCCGTGGCGGGCGGTCTTACCGATGTTCTCAATGTCGCCGGTGCGGATGCACTTCTGGCAGGTGCATACGCGGTGCCTGGGGGGCTCCACCTCGCCGGTAAAGTACGGCTTCATGGGGGCCATGCCGGAGTTAATCAGCAGCAGCGAGGCGTCATTCTGGGGAATCAGGGAGAAGCTGGGCAGACGCAAATGGCCCTTGCTCTCGAAAAAGGAAAGGAACATTTCCCGGAGTTCGTTGACTCCGTAGGGTTTTTGACTCATTGGTTTTCTACCTCCATTATAGTTTGCAAAGGAAACGGTGGCATAAATAAACGCCGCCCCTAAATCTAGGGGCGACGTAAAACGCGCGGTACCACCCTAATTCATTCCGGCAGGCCGGAACCTCTTAGACGCTCTGTAACGGGAGCTCCCGTCCCGGTCATCCCGGGCAACGGGGGAAGTGGCCCGCAGACATCCGCCGAGGGGCTTCCACCGTCCCCCTCTCGCTTTAGGCTTCTTGCCTGCTTTGTTTCCGCATTGTCTTTGCATATCGTGTGTATTCTATCACAAACGACCGAAATGTCAATGGGTTTCTTCGAAAAATACCGGCATACTCCGGAACTGAAAGGGGCAGTCCTTCTCCGGATTCCACTGCCGAAGAACCCTGCCCGCCAGAGTCGGAAGCTTTGGGAGCTTCTCCCCCGGGAATGTCACCATTTCCAGGAACAGTCCGGACTCGGTGTTCTCCAGGCGATAATCCAGAACGGAGCTCCAGCGCCGCAGCTCCCGTTCCAACCGTTCTACAGCGGGATCCGGAGACTCCGGAGGGATCTGCGGGCAGACCCATCCACGAATGGAACAGTCCAGACCGGTCTGGAGGGTTTCCGTAAGCCAACCGTCAGGCTCCGATCCGGCTACAATGCAGTTGCGGGCATAGAGCGGGGTTCCCATCCGTCGGGCCAGCTTGCACAGCCCCAGAAGCACACCGGCTTCCCCCACCAGGCAGCCACACCGCTGGGAGAATCCCCGGTGCAGCAGCGTGATCCAACGGCGATCCTCCCCCACGGGAACAGGGGTCGCCCCACAGCGGAGCACCATATCGCAAATCTGCTTTCCGGGGGAATCGCCCTCCCCGGGAAAGCAAATCAGCACCCGCTCCTTCTCCCGCAGGCACCCGCGGAGAAGTTCCTCCATTGCCTCCGCGCCGCGGAACACAGCCCCGGCCATTCACACCACTTCCCGTTCAGCATATCCTGCGTACCGTGATTCGCCCGGCTGCAAATCGAACACGCATTGCTTTCTGCCTGAATTCCATAGCTTTTAGCTGATGTTACGAAAATGCACACCGCAAGGGGCGTGGATATACCGCAGACATCATATAGGGATTATACACAATATGTGGCGTGAAATCAAGCATGAGTTCATATATTTCTACAAATTTCCCTGGGATTCCTCCCCGCTCACCGGAATATGCTCTTCCAGCCAGCGTTTCATTTCCAGGCGGCCCTCTTCGGTCATGGGGAAGGTTTTCTCCCCCTCCATGGCGCTCTTCTCATAGCAGTACAGGCCGTGCCAGTATTCGCAGTGAATGGAGCTTTGTTCAAAATCCACCTCTTTGGCAGTTGCCATCACAACCTTTGGCTCCGCCCGGAACCGGAAAAGCCCCATGGAGCCGGTAAAGATATTGTTCATGGCAAAGGTATGCAGGGTCGGGAGAAACAGCTCGCTCACGCCTTTACGCCTCCATCAGCCCTTCCATCTCATCCAGCAGCGTGCCGAACAGCTCCAGCGCCTTCTCCACAGGCTCCGGTCCGGTCATATCCACGCCCGCGCCTTTCAGCAGCTCGATGGGGGTCTTGGAGCAGCCGCCGGACAGGAAGCCCAGGTAATCCTTCACCGCGCTTTCGCCCTCGGCCAGAATCCTTCTGGACAGGGCGATGGCAGCGGAGTAGCCGGTGGCGTACTGGAATACATAGTAGTCCAGATAGAAATGAGGAATCCTCGCCCACTCCATGGCGATCTCGTCATCCACCACAATATCCGGGCCGTAATACATCTCATTGAGCCTTCTGTATTCTTTGCAGAGTACCTCCGCGGTCAGCGTCTTTCCCTGGGCAGCCATTCTGCCGATGTTCAGTTCGAACTCCGCAAACAGGGTCTGCCGGTAGAGGGTGCCCCGGAACTGATCCAGGAAATGATTGATGAGGTAGGCCCGCTCCTTCTTGTCCGTGGTTTTCCCCAGCAGATACTCCATCAGCAGAGCCTCATTGCAGGTGGAGGCCACCTCGGCTACGAAGATCACATAGCCCGCGTCCACGGGATTCTGATGCTTGTTGGAAAGGTAGGAGTGCAGCGCGTGTCCCATTTCGTGGGCCAGGGTGAACTGGCTGTCCAGGGTTCCGGTGTAGTTCAGCAGCACATAGGGGTGAACCGACGCGCCTGCGGAGTAAGCGCCGCTTCGCTTTCCTACATTCTGGTACACATCGATCCAGCGGCTGTCAAAGCCTTCCTTCAGGATTTTCCGGTAATCCTCCCCCAGGGGAGCCAGGCCGTCGTATACCGTCTGCTTGGCCTCCTCAAAGGGGATATGCTTGTCCACATCGGAAAGCAGCGGGGTATAAATATCGTAGAAGTGAAGCTCCTCCACACCCAGCAGCTTTTTGCGCAGCCGGATATACCGGTGCATTTTGTCCAGATTCCGGTGTACCGCCTCAATCAGGTTCAGGTATACGGAGGTGGGAACCTGGCTCGCGTCCAGGGAAGCCTCAAAGGCGGAATCGTACTTTCTCGCCTCCGCAAAGAATTTCAGCTGCTTGTTCTGGGCATTCAGAATCGCGGCAGCGGTGTTGCGGAAGCCGTCCAAAGTATGATACAGATTTTCGTAAGCGCTTTTCCGCAGCTCTCTGTCCGGGCTCTCCTCCAGGCTGACGAAGGTTCCCTGGCTCAGCGGATGCCGTTCGCCCTCGGCATCCACGGCATCGGGGAAGGTGATGTCCGCGTCAGCGAAAGCTCCGTAAACGGTATTGGGCGCGTCAGCCATCTCCTCGGCGGAGGCCAGCAGCTTTTCCTCGGCAGCGGAGAGGGTGTGCGCCTTTCTCCTGCGCAGATTGTTCAGGAATCTTCTGTAGCGCTCCAGCTCCGGGCACTCGTCAAAGAATCGGTTCAGCGTCTGCTCCGGGATGTCCATGACCTCCGGGGTCATAAAGCTGTTGGCGGTCTGCAGCGCCACGGAGGCGGCCATAAACTTGCCCCGCATGGCCTGATAGACCGGGTTGCGGGTATCCTCGTCCGCCTTGCGCATACAGTAGTTGGCGAGAAGCCGCAGCTTGGAGTTGACCCGCTCCATATTGGACAGGTAAGCAAAGAGCTTCTCCCCGCCCTCACCCAGCGTCCCGGCGAATGCCCCAAGGGCCTTCTGATCCTCCTGCAGCGTGGCAAGCTCCTGCTCCCAGGCCTCGTCCGAGGGATACATATCCTCCGTCGCCCAGCGATCCTTCAGCGGGATCTCCTCGCGTGACGGTATTTTTTTGATTTCTGCCATAAAAAAGCCTCCTGCATTTTTTCCAACATTATACCACAGCCCGCGAAAAAAGCAATTCCCAACTCACCCTGTGCCTCACCGCATAAAAAATGTTGTTTACAGCACAAAAAAAGAAGTTGTCATTGCGAACCAGTCCGCTTAAGTGGTGTGGCAATCCCCCAACAATTCAGGACGGTTCGTTAGGGCGTTTGTCCGTTTTTCGCAGATTCCGGAAAATCCGGGGGATTGCCACGCCACTTAAGCGCACTGGCTCGCAATGACAGCATTAATTCGGTAAACAACAATTTTCCTTCCCATTCTCTTTCTTGAAACTTCTGCCAACTTGTGATACAGTATCCGGCGGTGATGAAAATGAAAAACAGAATCAAAGGCAGCATCTGTCTGCTGCTGGGAACGGTCATCTGGGGCTCCGCCTTCATCGCGCAAAGCGTGGGCATGGATCATATCGGCCCCTTCACTTTCCAAACCATCCGCTGCGCCCTGGCCGTGATCTTTCTTCTGGTAACGTCCACCTTGTTTGACCTGAAAAAGTACGGGCTTTCCGGCTCCCTGGCCCGGTGGAGGGACCCATCCCTGTGGAAAGCCGGACTGATCTGCGGAACCGCGCTTTTCGTTGCCGTAAGCCTCCAACAGGTGGGGCTTGTGTATACTGACGCGGGCAAGGCCGGCTTTATTACGGCCATGTACATCGTACTGGTTCCTGTCATCGGACTTTTCCTCCGCCGCAAGCCTCCGAAAACCATTGTCCTCAGCGTGCTGCTGGCCGTTGTGGGCTTGTATCTGCTCAGCTGCATGGGCGCCTCCGGCATCAATCTGGGGGATCTGCTGCTCATGGGCTGCGCTTTAGCTTTTGCGGTGCAGATTACGATTATCGACCGGGTGTCTCACGAGCTGGATGGTTTGAGGCTGAACTGCATCCAGGCTCTGGTTGTCACGGTGCTGTCCCTTCCCCCCATGCTGCTGACGGAAACCGTGGAGGGTGCAAGTATTCTTGCCTGCTGGCCCTCCCTGGCCTTCGCCGGAATTCTCTCCATGGGGGTCGCCTACACCCTGCAGATTGTGGGCCAGAAGCACCTGGAGCCCGCCGCAGCCTCCCTGATCATGAGCCTGGAATCCGTATTTGCCGCCCTGGGCGGCTGGCTGGTGCTGAAGGAGACCATGACCGGCTGGGAGCTGACCGGCTGCGCCCTGGTATTCGCCGCTGTGATCCTGTCCCAGCTTTCCCCCACAGGCGAAAAAAGCTGACATTCCCTCCCCATTCCCCTGATTTCATTGACATTCCCCTTTGGCGCGGCTATAATATGCTATAAGATGTTGGCCGACTCAGCAAACCGATAAACTGGTGTTTGAAAAATAATGCTGTCATTGCGAGACCAGTGCGCACACTGGTCGTGGCAATCCCCCGGCCCC
>CAMFFO010000038.1 GCA_945949735.1 uncultured Clostridia bacterium
CACTGGTTCGCAATGACAGGTAATTTGCAGTGCTCCTTTTCAAACAACAATTTATCTGCCTCATTCCCGGGCAGACGAGTGAGGGACTGCGCTTTTGATTCCGTTTTTTCATAGTTCTTTTTTTCTGGCGGGGGACATACCATGGACTAAACCATGGCAGGAGCCTTCCTCCTGCCGGATGAGGAGGCTGGCTATGGAAAACATCTATGAGGATATTGCCGCCAGAACCGGTGGTGATATTTACATTGGTGTGGTGGGCCCGGTACGGACGGGAAAATCCACATTTATCAAACGTTTTATGGATCAGTTGGTGATTCCCGGGATCTCCGACCCCTACCGGGCGGAGCGGGCAAGGGATGAGCTGCCCCAGAGCGGCTCGGGAAAAACCATCATGACCTCGGAGCCCAAGTTTGTTCCTGAAGAAGCGGTGGAAATCTCCCCCGATGGGAAAACCAAGCTGCGGGTCCGGCTCATCGACTCCGTGGGCTATATGGTGGACGGGGCGGTGGGAGCCCAGGAGGACGGAGTTCCCCGGATGGTGACCACGCCTTGGTTTGATTACGAAATCCCCATGACGGAGGCCGCCGAGCTGGGCACCAAAAAGGTAATGGAGGAGCACTGCTCCATCGGCCTCGTGATCACCACGGACGGCTCCATCACGGACATTCCCCGGCGGGACTATGCCCAGGCGGAAAGAAGGGCCATTGCCGATATGAAGGCCACGGGAAAGCCCTTCCTGGTGATCGTGAACACCCGGAATCCGGGGTCGGAAGCGGCTGCTCAGGTGAAAGACGAGATCCGGCGGGAATACGGCATCGAGCCTATGGTGGCGGACTGCCAGGCCATGGATATTCAGGGAATTGGGGAGCTTCTGACGGCGCTGCTGTACACCTTCCCCATGACGGAGCTTCGGGTGTTCCTACCCGGATGGATGGATGCGCTGGAGCCGGAGCATCCGGTGAAAGCCGCGCTGTACAAGGGATTGCTGGAACGGGCAGGGGAAATCGGGAGCCTGGGTCAGGCGGAGGCTGCTCTGGAGCGGCTGGGGGAACTGGAGCAGGTACAGGATGTGACGGTGCGGAGTGTGGAGCTGGGAGATGGGACGGTATGCGTTGCCATTGCGTTCCCGGAGGCGCTGTTCTATGAAATTCTAAGCGCCCGGGCGGGAATGGAGATTCAGACGGATGCCGAACTTCTTTCACTTTTGACGGAGCTTTCCAAAATCAAGCAGGAGTATGACAAAATCTCCGATGCGCTGTCCTCCGTCAAGGCCACGGGCTATGGGGTCGTGATGCCAACCGCCGGGGAGATGCGTCTGGAAACGCCGGAGATTGTGCGCAAGGGCGGGGCCTTTGGTGTGAAGCTGAAGGCAGGCGCCCCCTCCATCCATATGGTTCGGGTAGATATTGACACGGAAATCAGTCCCATGGTGGGGGACGAAAAGCAGTCCCAGGATCTGATCAGCTATCTGGGGGGTGAGGATCCGGAGAAGCTGTGGCAGAGCAATATTTTCGGAAAGTCCGTCTATGAACTGATCCAGGAAGGCCTGACCTCCAAGCTGGTGCGGCTTCCGGAGGAGGTACGTGAGAAATTCCGGGGCGCGCTGAACCGTATCGTGAACGAGGGCGCCTCGGGACTGATCTGCCTGATCCTGTAGGATGGTACAGGGGAAAGGAACTATCGGAATAGAATTATTCGGTGTTAATTGTTGTTTACACGTGCGCACCCGAAAAAATGCTGTCATTGCGAGCCAGTGCGCTTGAGTGGCGTGGCAATCCCCCAGATAGAGTGGGAATGTTCCGAAGAGTTCCAGAAAGAGTGTGAACCACTGCAATTTTTGGTGGGAATCGTTACCTGGTTCCTTTCAACCGGGGGATTGCCACACCAGTCTGCGGACTGGTTCGCAATGACAGGAAATTTGGAGTCAGCCCGACAAACAACAGTTTATCTGCCTTCCCGTTTAAGGGAGAACAAAGGATATTGGGGAATTCTGCCCATGAGTTCCCCCAAAAGGAGTGTACAAAGTGATTTCAACCGCAACAATTCTCGCTTGCATCATTACGCTTTCTGTAAGCCTTTTGCTTCCGCTTCTGTGCATGCTGGTATATGGTCTGCGGAACCGGGGGCAGGGGATCTGGAGCGCATGGCTGCTGGGTGCGGCAGGGTTTTTCGTACCCCAAATCCTGATTCGGTCGCCAATTCTCGGCGCGTTGGCGGCCAATGCGGAATTTGCCGCGTTTTCGCAGCTCCACCCCTGGGTGTTCGGCTTCTCCCTGGCGCTGACTGCCGCTCTGTTTGAAGCGGCGGGACGGCTGGGGGCGGCGCTGCTTATGAAAAAACGGCTGACCAGCCGTCGCGCCCTGGCTGCCGGAATGGGTCATGGGGGAATCGAAGCAATTCTGATCATAGGTTTGACCTATATCAACAATCTGGTATACATTCTTCTGATTCAGACCGGCGGCTTTGACGCGCTGGTATCCCAGGCTGCCGCCTCCGGGGCAGATACGTCCCAGCTTCTGGCGATTCGGGAAAGTCTGCAAAACCTGCCCTCGGGAATGTTCCTGCTGGCTGGGTATGAGCGGCTGATGACCATGATCTGCCAGGCGGCTATGAGCTTGATGGTGTGTTATGGCCTGCACAAAAAGCGGCTGCTCCCTTGGCTGCTGGCCTGCCTGGGAGTGCATACCTTCCTGGATTCCTCAGCGTGCATTCGGAATCTGGTGGGGAATGGGCTGCCCCAGACCGCTGCCTATGGGATCATCTATCTGCTGATAACGGCCGCCGCAGCGTTTTGCACGGTGATGATGATACGCATCCTCCGAAGCTGGCGCGCTGCGGAACGGGAGCGGGTAATTCCTGAGAGCGACTGTTGACATTGGCTCCATTTGGGTATAAAATACAGTATACAAAGGAGGGATTCCCATGGAAAAATATGGGGTTGAACTGGTCTGGAAGGACCGGAAACGGTATCTTGGAATGCCGCTGAGCTTCACCCGGTACGCGCTGTCCGAGGATCGGTTGTTCTTGTCGGTGGGCTTTCTCAGTATTAAGGACGATGAGATCCTTTTGTACCGCGTTCGGGACATTACCACCAGCCGCAGCATCTGGCAGAGGCTGTTCGGTGTGGGCACGGTTACGGTGGTTTCCTCGGATAAGACCATGCCCACCCTCCAGATGAAAAACATCAGGAATCCTGTGGCGGTCAAGGAGATGCTTCACAACCAGGTGGAGGAGATGAAGATTCGCCGCCGGGTTCGTTTGGGGGAGATCATGACTACGGGGCAGGAGTCGGATGATGACGACGATCCGGATGACGGCCTGGACGATGACCGCTGAATCCCCGGTATTCTGAACAATCGGCAGACCTGTGGCATGGCCATGGGTCTGTCTTTTTGCGTTTTCCCTATCCTTCGGGACGGTTAGTGGAAAAAACTGGGAAAATACACAAAGTTTACAAAATGCTTGCAGTTCCGCATTCCCTGTTGTATAATGAGCAATATAAATTCGGCGGAGTGTGAGGGTTCGTCATGCTGTGGATTCTGGGCGGTGCGGCAGCGTTTGGGCTGTTTGTTCTTTACGATGTCAACAGCGTGGTCTGGAAGAAAAAAGCTATCCGCAGCTTTTTTACGCTGGGCAGCATCCTCCTGTTGATCACTACCGGAATCTGTCTGCTGTTCCAGTTTGGGCATTCACGGATCTCCCGCAATTCTGCCGCGCTTGTGTATCTGATCCCCGGCGCTGCGAGTCTTGCGCTGATGGTTTATTCCCTGTTTTTTGCGCTCCCTTTTTCCGAGACTTATGTGCGGGTTTCTGAAAAGGGCGTTGTCTGTGACCGGGGAATGTACGCGCTGTGCAGACACCCCGGGGTTTTGTGGTTTTGTCTGACGTATCTGTTCCTGGCGCTGGCCTGGGGGACGGTGACTGTGTGGGCAATGGGTATTATTTACAGCCTGATGAATGTGGGCTATGTGGTTCTGCAGGATCGGTGGACCTTCCCCAGAACCTTTGAGGATTACGAAGGGTATCGGAAGCGGGTTCCTTTTCTGATCCCTACGGCCGGAAGTATGAAAAGGGCGTGGGAAACACGCCGCTGATTGCGGAGGGTGGCTATGCGGTTTCAGGAGAAAATCCGGAATTACTCCAAGGAGGAAATCTGGCGGGAGTACTGCGGCTTTCTGGATATGAGCATGGAGGAATACATGGCGATCCAGCGCAGGCTTATGGACGAGCAGATCCAGATCTGGAGCGCGTCTGAGCTGGGACAGCGGATTCTCCGCGGACGGATGCCCCGGACGCTGGAGGAGTTCCGCGAAATGGTTCCGCTGACCACTTATGAGAATTATGCGGATATTCTGCTGAAAAAGCAGGATTGCTCTCTGCCGGAGAAAGCGGTTCTTTGGATTCAGACCACCTGGGAGGGCGGACTGCATCCGATGAAAACCGCACCCTACACCAAGGGAATGCTGGATACCTACAAGCGGAATATGATGGCCTGCTTTATTCTGGCCACGGGAAAGCGGCGGGGAGATTTTGATGTGGCGGTTACCGACCATATGCTCTACGCACTGGCGCCTCTGCCCTATGCCACCGGACTGATGCCGCTGCTTTTAAAGGATGAAATCGATATTGAATATCTTCCCCCCGTGAAGCAGGCAGCGGCTATGTCTTTCCGGGAGCGGAATGTCTGCGGCTTCCGGATGGGGCTGAAGAAGGGCATAGAGTATTTCTTCGGCTTGGGAAGCGTGACCTATTACATCAGCCAGAGCGTTGCGGAGCTGGAGCGTTCCTCCGGCGGCGGATCAATGCTCGGCAAGCTGAAGGAAATCTCTCCCCAAATGCTCCTGCGGTATTTGAATGCCAAGCGGAAATGCCGCAAAGAACACCGCAAACTGATGCCAAGGGATCTTTTCCAGCTGAAGGGGTTCATGATCGCCGGTACGGACAATAACTGCTACAAGGATGACCTGGAGGAGCTGTGGGGAATCCGGCCTATGGAGATTTTTGCCGGCACGGAACCCACCTGCATCGGCACCGAAACCTGGTCCCGAAACGGTATGTATCTGTTCCCGGATGCCTGTTTCTATGAGTTTATCCCGGAAACGGAAATGCTCCGGAGCATGGACGATCCCGGATACAAGCCCCGCACCATCCTGATGGATCAGGTGCTCCCCGGGGAGCGGTATGAACTGGTGATTTCCGTCCTGAAGGGCGGCGCCTTTGCCCGCTATCGGGTGGGCGACATCTACCGCTGCGTGGGGATCGGCGACCGGGAGGAGCAGACCCGGATCCCCCGGTTTGTGTACATCGACCGGGTACCGGATGTCATCGATATCGCGGGGTTTACAAGAATTACGGAAAACTCCATCGACCACTCCATCCGGCTGTCAGGGCTGGCCATTCGGGATTGGTTCGCGGTGAAGGAATTTACGCAGGCCAATCGGCCCAGGCTTCATATGTATGTGGAACTGGAACGAGGCGCCCTGTCCGGCATGGCCGTGAATACGGATGTACTGAAGGAGCACCTGAGCGTTTACTTCAAGTACCTGGACAGCGACTACAACGACCTGAAAAAGATCCTGGGTGTGGACCCGCTGAAGATTACGGTTGTAAAATGCGGCGTGTTTGAGACTTACGAGAACGAATGCGGAAAACGTATTCGCCGCATGAACCCGACGCAGTTGGAGATTTCAAAATTTTTGTCAATATAGCGATATCACGCTGACAGTATTCGCGGAAGGAGGGAACGCAAGTGGCCAGTTACAGCTGGGTTTCGATCACGGCGTTGTTCAGCTACCTGTTTTTGCTGCTGGCTTTCATGGTTGCCAGGAAAACAAAGGTGATCCGTTCCTTCATGTTCCTGCTGAGCTGCATGATTCTGGCCGCTGGGGGCTCCTTCCTGATGCGGGTTCAGTTCTGGCCCTCGGTTAATTTCTGGCACTATGTGTCCCTGCTGGGCATTGTGATGGTTCCGAGCATCTTCTTCCGGTTCTTCCTGGATTTTCTGGAGGAGAAGCGGGGGCATGGCAGACTTTTCTGGGTACTGTTCTTCGGCGGGGCTTATCTCGTCAACCTCTTTACCCAGTGCTTTATTCCTACGCCGGAGGTCCGGACGGATGCATTGGGCAATGTCAGCTTCGTTTACCATTACGGGTGGAGCATCCTGATCCTGCTTGCAGGCGCGGTATGTATCGTGGTTCAGTGTACCCTGCTGTTTATCCGCTACTGTAAGGGGGACGCGCTGATCCTCCGGCAGCTGCGGCCTGTTTTGCTGGGGCTGGGGATCATGGTGGCGGGGACTGCCCTTTCCACCCTGAAGCCGTTGGCGGGCATTCCTCTCGATATTATTTCCAGTGTCGTTTTTGCCTATCTGGTGCTTTACGCGCTGTACCGGAAGCGTCTGCTGAAGCTGGCGCTGCTGGCTTCTCCAGCGAACTGCTATATTGTGGCGGTGCTGATCAGCATGGCAGTGTTCTACAAGCTGGTGATGCCGCTGCAGCGCTACCTGGTGGGCGCGGTTCACCTGAGCCAGGAGCTTGCCACGCTGCTGGTGGCTTTTATGCTGGTGGGCGTGATTTTCCTGCTGTATCTGGTGATGAAGCGGTTTCTGGATGCGCTTTTCGTCAAGGACGAGCAGAGCCAGGCGGAGACCATCCAGCAATTCAGCCGCGCCGTCTCGAAAACGCTGAACAAGAACGAGATCCTGACGGATATGCTGGAGGTCATCCAGCGGATGATTCCGGTGGACATGGCCTATGTGTGCCTGAAGGAGAAGAATGGGGAGTACACGGTTGCCCAGACCTTAAGCGCCCTGCACAATGACAATTTTGTGCTGAAAGCGGATCATCCCCTGATCGCCTATCTTACCGCCCATGACGGCGGTGTCCTGATGGAGGATTTTGCCTGCACCCGGGAGTACCGCTCCATGTGGGAGCAGGAGAAGCGGCAGCTGAAGGAACGGGAAATTGCCTGCGCGGTTCCCATGAAGGACGGCGACAGCCTGATCGGCCTGGTGCTGCTGCCGGGAAAGCGGAAGGGAAAGAGCTATACTTATGATGATTTCTCCCTCCTGTCGAGTGTATGCTCCGTGTGCTCCATGGCCGTTAAAAACTCCCGCCTATATGAGAAAGCCTATTCCGAAGCGCGAAGGGATGAGCTGACGGGGCTGTACAACCGCAAGAGCTTCTACGAATCCATAAACGGTCTGTTTGAGCAGCGCAGAGATCGTTCGCTTGCCCTGGTGATGCTGAATGTGGATGACTTTAAGCTGTACAATCAGCTCTACGGAAATAAAGAAGGAGACGCCGCCCTGCACAGGATCGCCGACATCATTCGGATCACCTCCGAGGGAAGGGGAACCGCCTACCGGATGGGCGGAAAAGAGTTTGCGCTGCTTTTGCCTGACTACGATATTTATTCCGCCAAGCTGCTGGCAGAGTCAATTCTTAAGCAGGTTCGGAATATGCACGAGTCCGGGGAACTGTATCAACTGAAAACCCTGACCATGAGTTGCGGTGTCTGCGCTGCGCCATATATGGCATCTACGGTGGAGGAATTGATCTCCAATACCGATTTTGCCATTTTCACTGCCAAACGGAGCGGCAAGAACCGGGTCGTTGTCTATTCCGAGGAAGTGAAAACCCAGAGCCAGGAGACGAAGAGAACCAGCGGCTATGATGAGTATGCCTCCACCATTGTGGCGCTGACCGCGACCATCGATACCAAGGATCACTATACCTTCCGCCATTCTCAGAATGTGGCCAATTACGCGTCTCAGCTTGCCAGGGCTTACGGCATGAATCAGGATTTCGTGGATATTATCCGGGAAGCCGGACTGCTCCATGATATTGGGAAAATCGGGATCCGTGAGGACATCCTGAACAAGCCAGGTAAGCTCAACGACGAGGAGTATGCCATTATGAAAACCCATGTGGAGAATTCCGTGGGTATTATCCGGCATCTGCCCTCGCTGGACTATGTAATTCCGGCTGTGATCTCCCATCATGAGCGCTACGACGGCAGGGGCTATCCCAGAGGCCTGGCAGGGGAGAACATTCCCCTGATGGGCAGAATGCTGTGTGTAGTGGACTCCTTTGACGCCATGATCTCCAAGCGCAGCTACAAAAATGCTATGAGCGTCGACAAGGCGCTGGAAATCATCGAGCGGGAGCGGGGCCGGCAGTTTGACCCGCAGCTCGCGGATTTGTTTGTGAAGCTTGTCCGCGAGAAGCAGATCGAAGTGAAAAATTGATAAACGCCGCTCTGAGGCTGTTGCCTCAGAGCGGCGTACGCTTTTGCGGAGCGGAAAAGAAGGAATTCCGGGGGATTTCCCGGAAAAATCCGGGGCGGAAATGCTTTACCCTGGGAAAAAGCTGTGGTATAATGACCCTAATCCCCAACGAACGTTTTTCAGGAGGCAAGCTATGAAATTGTCGCGGATCTCCAATTGGAAGCAAAGGTATCTTGCGCTGGCCTTTGCGATTCCGTTTCTGGGAATGCTGCTTCTGATGCTGGTGAGCGGCTACGCGCCCTTCGGAAAGTACTCCATGCTCTATTCCGATATGTACCACCAGTACTATCCCTTTTTCACAGCCTTCCGCAGAGCATTGCGCAGAGGGGACGGGCTGCTCTATACCTGGAGCGCGGGGCTGGGCATGGACTATTTTGGACTCATTGCCTATTATCTTGCATCGCCGCTAAACCTCGTCAGCGTGCTGGTTCCGGACGGACTGGAGCTTGCCTATTTTTCCCTGCTGATGCCGCTGAAGCTGGGGTTTGCCGGACTGTTTTTCGCGCTGTTCCTTAGAGAGATCTTTGATAAAAACGATCTGTCCATATCCCTGTTTGGCGCGTTCTATGGTCTGTGCGCCTGGGCGCTGGGATACCAGTGGAATGTGATGTGGCTGGATTCCTTTGCCCTGACTCCGCTGGTGGCCCTGGGAACGGTATGGCTGCTCCGGGACAAAAAGGTGATCGTCTATACGGTATCTCTGTTCCTGGCGGTGTTTTCAAACTACTATATTGGGCTTTTTGTGTGCATCTTTGTAGCGTTGGAATTCTTCTGCTACCAAATCTGCCGCTTTCAGGGCTGGGGGCGGTTCTTCCGGGATCTGGGCCGGATTGCCCTGTTCTCCGCCCTGGCGATCGGCATGACGCTGATCCTGGAGCTGCCCGCTCTGGCGGCGCTGCAGAATACGCAGTCCAGCGTGAATAAGTTTCCGACCGGATTTAAACTGAACATTGCCTCCTCCTACACCTTCCTGGGCCTGCTGGACGCTATGCGCCAGGTGGCGGGGAACATGGGCGGCAGCCTGGAGCCTTCCTTCAAGGAAGGACTTCCCAACCTGTACTGCGGCGTGGGCACCTTGTTTTTCGCGGTGCTCTATTGCATGGCGGGGGATGTGAAGCTTCGGGATAAGATTTGCGCCGTGGCGCTGCTGACCTTTTTCAACCTCAGCTTTATCATCCGGCAGCTGGACTATATCTGGCATGGCTTCCACTTTACCAATATGATTCCTTACCGGTTCAGTTACCTTCACAGCTTTGTACTGCTGTACATGGGCTACCGGGCGTGGCTGCTGCGGCGAAAGTTCAAGCCGCTGGCGTTGGTTCTGGCGTTTGTCATCACCGCAGGGCTGCTGTGCTGCTCCAACGATCTGCTGTCCGGCCAGACGGTGACCGTTTTCGGACAGAGTATGAAAATCCATGTGTTCCTCCTGTACAACGGGGCGTTCCTTGCGCTGTATTTCTGTGCGATGCTCTATGGCAACCTGAAAAAGAAACTTCCGGAGGATGCGGCCCCGCAGCTGGTTCGGGATGCAAGGCTATTTCGCTACCGCCGCAGAGGAATCGCCAGAATCTGGGCACTGGCGGTGATCGCTGTGGAGTTGACGGCAACGTTGGTCAGCTTCGGATTGTATTTTCCGGGTACCAACACCACCAATTATCCCAAGGGCGGGGAGGAAGCGGCATCCATGATCCGCTATATGCAGGAGCGGGAGAAGGATACCCTCTTTTTCCGGGCGGAAACGACGCATTCCCAGACACTGAACGATGGGGCGCTGAATGACTACAACGGCATTTCCTGCTTCACCAGCTCCGCAAATGTGAGGGTCACGGAATTTATGAAAGCCCTGGGTTACGGCGCCAAAAACACCTACAACCGTTACTGCTACGAAGAAAGCTCCCCGGTGGCGAACCTGTTCCTGGGTGTCAAATACATGATTGAGCGGGACGGAAAGGACAAGGGCGGCGTATGGTGGACGGATGTGCATCATTTTGGAAGCGTTCACCTGTTGGAAAACAACGCCTACCTGCCTCTTGGTTTTCTCGTGCGTTCCGATCTTGGGGCGCTGGACATTTCGGGGGAGAGTGACCCCTTTGCGCTGCAGAACGATATGTTTGCAAAGGCCACAGGGTTGGACCGCCAGGTCTGGTACCGGATTCCGGGAGAGGATCTGAACATCTGGGGCAGCGAGGTCAGCGTCAACAGAAGCGGCCAGTCCAACGACTGTGTCTATCAGGATGCCAGAACCAATTCCTATGTGACCTATGCCTACGCAGTAGACCGGGATGGATTTATGTGTATCAATCTGAATCTTCCCAAACGGAATGATTTTTTTGTCAGTGTCAACGGTATTGAACTGTACAGGGAATCCTACAGCTTGCCTCAGATGCTTGCCGTAGGGGATGTCAAGACCGGGGATCTGGTGGAGATTAGGGTGCAGTGCAAGGCGGGAGAGAATGGCACCATAACCATTGACGGCGCGATTGTCGATAACGAACTGTTCCGTCAGGGTTATGAAATGCTGGCTCAGTCCCAGTGGGAGCTGACCCGCTTTGAGAGCACTTTGGTGGAAGGAACCATCGACTGCGCCTGGGATGGGCTGATGTACACATCCATCCCGGACAACGGGAACTGGAAGATTCTGGTGGACGGTGCTTCCGCAGAGCCGGTGCTGGTGGGAGATGTGATGCTGGGCGTGGAATTGACGGAAGGGACGCACACGGTGACCTTCCGCTACGAAAACAGAGCGTTTTCCATCGGCTGGAAGCTCAGCCTGCTGTGCCTGGTGACTTTTGGGGGGATGATACTGGTGTATTATCCGGAATACAGGCGGAAAATGTTCCGAAAGAAATGAATGGCAGCACCCGCTGTTCCGGAAGGGAACGGCGGGTGTTTTTCGATAGGTATCGGAAAATCTTAATTGTTGTTTATCGCTTTGCTCCAAGTATCCTGTCATTGCGAACCAGTCCGCAGACTGGTGTGGCAATCCCCCGGTTGAAAGGAATCCGGGAACGATTACCACCAAAAATCGCGGCGAATCCCGCTCTTCCGGGAACTAATCGGTACATTTCCCCTCTAACCGGGGGATTGCCACGCCACTTAAGCGCACTGGCTCGCAATGACAGGAAACCTTGAGGCGAAGCCGCTAGAAACAATTTATATGGTAAGCAATAACTTTCCCGCCGTTACAGAGAGGATTCAATGGTACCGCCGCCGAGGACCAGGTCGTCTTTATAGAGAACCACCGCCTGGCCGGGGGTGATGGCTCGCTGGGGAGCTTCAAAGTCCACCCGGATGCGGCCATCGGGAAGGGGCGTCACCGTTGCTGGACTGCCCGCGCGGGTATGGCGGGTTTTGGCGGTGACGGCCATGGGGCTGGAAAGGGCAGGGAAGGGAATCCAGTTGCAGTCCTTGGCTACAAGGCTGCGGTGGAACAGCATTTCCGACGGGCCCACGGTGACCGTGTTCGCCTGCATATCCTTTCCGCAGACGTAGACCGGTTCTCCCATAGCCAGGCCAAGGCCCCGCCGCTGGCCGATGGTATAAGCCACCGCGCCCCGGTGGGTGCCGACCCGGTTCCCCTGAGGATCCAGAAAGGGGCCGCAGGGATACCGCTTTCCTGTGTAGCGCTCCAGAAAGGCAACATAATCCCCATCCGGCACAAAACAGATATCCTGACTGTCCCTTTTGCGGGCGTTGACAAAGCCGTTTTCCTGGGCTATCTCCCGAACCTGGGCTTTCGTCAGCTCCCCCAGGGGAAACTGGGTGTAGGAGAGCTGGTGCTGGGTCATGGAATACAGAAAATAGGTTTGATCCTTGCCGGCGTCCGTCGCTGTGAACATGAGATATCTGCCGCTTTCCGGATCCCTTCTGATCCTGGCGTAATGACCGGTGACCACATAGTCGCATTCCAGTTCCAGAGCCCGGCGGAGCAGATGGTCGAACTTCAGATACCGGTTGCACTCGATACAGGGGTTGGGGGTCAGGCCCTGCTCATAGGCGTTCACAAAGCGGCAGATGACATTCTGTTCAAAATCATCCCGGAAATTAAAAACATAGTGGGGGATCCCAAGCCTGCGCGCGACGCTCCGGGCATCCTCCACATCCTCCAGTGAGCAGCAGGTACGGCTCTCCTCCAGACCGATGTCCTCATTCCTATATAGACGCATGGTTGCGCCGATACAGGAATATCCCGAACGCAGCATCAGCAGGACAGCCACGGAGCTGTCCACGCCTCCACTCATGCCCACAAGCGCTTTTTGGTTTGCCATTTTTTCGCGCCCTCCTTTCAGAAAAATGGGCGGTATTTCTCCTGGAACGAGTATATCAACCGGAAATCCCAATGTCAAGCAGGGGAATGCGCTGCCCCTTTATGGGCAAATAGTTTTCGTTTCTCTAAGTTTTTCCCCGGAAATAAAGCATTTCAATTAGAAAAATATAATAATTACGGAATAAGAAAAAAGTGTAACAAAAATGTAATAAAAATCAAAAAAGGGGTTGCAATTTGTAAATTAGTTTGTTATAATACCGTTACTTACCAAAGACAACACCAGAAAAGGAGTAAGTGAGTCATGAAAAGATTTGTATGTTTCCTGTTGACGTTCCTCATGATCGTGAGCTTAGTGCCCGCCACTGTGCTCACTGCTTCCGCAGCCTCCTCGCTGAACACCAGCGATAAGGCAATCGGAATTCTCAAGACTATGGAGGGATTCTCTTCGAAGCCTTATCAGGATTCCGGTAAAACGCAGTGGTACATAGGTTACGGCACTGCAATTTCCGAAGCAGAAAAGAACAGGTATGTGGATGGTATTACTCAGTCCGAGGCGACTGCCTTGCTGAAAACCCATCTGAAGGATACTGTGGATACGGCTCTGAACAACTTCGCCAAGAAGTACAACATTGCCTTCACCCAGTATCAGCACGACGCGCTGTCCCTGTTTACCTATAACTGCGGCACGTTGTGGATGACAGATTCAAATGGTGCGCTGCGTGACGTCGTAGTCAATGGCAAGAAGGGCAATGATTTCCTGAATGCGATCTGTCTGTACAATGGCGGCGATCCCAACTCTGATTATTTCAGGGGCCTGATGAACCGGCGGCTTGCGGAAGCCAATATGTACCTGAACAATATCTATTCCAGCGCTGCGCCCTCCACCTATACATATGTTGTTCTGGACGGCAATGGCGGCAATGTAACCGATTCCTTCGGCAACCCCATGAGCGCGTTTGTCTATATTTCCACCTCCTCTCCCAAGCTGACGCTGGTGCCCACGAAGGCCGGAGATAACTTCCTTGGCTGGTATCTGGTGAATGCTGAGAAGGGTACCGAGACTCCTGTTACGCTTCTGGATAAGACCACTGCCAAGCTGACCCTGACTGCGAAGTGGCAGAACGGTTCCACGGAGGTTACTGCCAGCTACACCATCAATTCCTCCGAGGCTGCGTCCCGTACTGTTTACCACACTGCGGATAACGCCAATATCACCGGCAACACCAATGTGAAGGACACCCTGAAGGCCAACAGCAAGTTTGCGGTCTCCTGGGAGAAGATGATTGGCGATATCAAGTGGGTTTACGGTACCGGCACCAACACCAGCGGCAAGTCCGTTACCGGCTGGGTGGCTTATAAGAATGTCAAGAATGAGGATCTGACCAGCGATACCGTTGTTGCCACCGGTACCGTTACGGCGACTACCCTGAATGTCCGTGAGGCAGCCACCACCGACAGCGGCACCCTGGCCGGCAGCCCCCTGTCGAAAGGCGACGTTGTCAAGATCCTTGCTTATAAGAATGAATACACCGCTACCGGTACCAGAAGCTGGGGCAAGATTGCCTTTAACGGCGGCTACGGCTGGATCAATCTGGCTTATGTGGATCTGCGCGAGGCTACCGACGAGGACAACACCTCTCTGGTTGGCAAGACCGGCAAGATCGTGAACGCGGATAAGGTCAATGTTCGGTCCTCGGCAGGCGTAAGCGCTACCAACTTCAAGACCACCATTGCCAAGGACACCAAGGTTACCATTTACGAAACCCAGCAGGTTGCCGGCGGCGCTACCTGGGGCCGGATTAAGTGGAACAACAACCTGAACGAGGGCTGGATCTACATGTACTATGTACAGGTAGATGGCCAGAATAATGGAAGCAGCTCCGGAAGCACCGTTCCTGACGTGGCCATCTACACCGGTGTGGTCAACAGCAACACCAACCTGAATATCCGCCGGAATCCCAGCGTCACTTCCACGCAGCTTGGCTCCCTGCCCAGAGGCACCAAGATCAACATTTATGAAAAGACCACCACCAACGGCGTGGAGTGGGGCCGTATGGACAAGGGCTGGGTTTGCCTGCTGTATGTGAACCTGACCGCTACCGGCAATGCGCCCAGCAACGGCGCGAACCACGTGGTTGTGAAGAAGGTCGGCACCGTTACCGCTTCCGCTCTGACCCTGCGTAAGGATGCCACCAACAACTCCGAGGCGCTGGATACCCTGGAAAAGGGTGACACCGTGACCGTCGTGGCCCAGCAGGAGGAGGCTACCTCCACCGGTACCAAGCTGTGGGGCAAGGTTACCGTGGATGGCGTCACCGGATGGATTAACCTCGCCTACGTGGATGTTAAGGACGTTACCGAAACCATTCCCGACCAGCCTGTGAACCCCGAAACCGGTGTCTACGGCAAGATCGTGAACTGCGTCAATGTGAACGTCAGATCTGCTGCCGGCGTCAGCAATACGCTGGTCAAGACGCTGCCCAACGGCACGCAGGTGACCGTGTACGAGCAGACCGTAGTGAACAATAAGTCCTGGTGCCGCATCAAGGACGGCTGGGTGTGCATGGACTATGTGCAGATCACTGGCACTGTACCCGGCGCCGGTTCCGGAAGCGGATCCAGCGGCAGCAATTCCGGCACGATTTCCGGTGTGGTCACCGGTACCGTGAACAGCAACATTGACCTGAACGTCCGTGTGGCTGCCGGTCTGGGCAATACAAAGATTGGCGCTCTGAAGAAGGGCACGAGCGTTACCGTTTCCGAGCAGAAGGTTGCCGACGGCATGACCTGGGGCAAGATCGCTTACAACGGCGGTACCGGCTGGATCTGCATGAGCTACATCACCATCACCTCCAACTCCGCTTCCGGCACCGGCGTCATGGGCACCATCGCCCGCTGCTTCAGCCATGTGAACGTCCGCAGCGCTGCGGGTGTAGGCAACGCATTGGTGGGCACCATCCCCGTTGGTACCCGCGTGGAAGTGTATGAGAAGAAGCTCGTTAACGGCGAATACTGGGGCCGTGTAGCCCAGGGCTGGATCTGTATGCAGTATGTGATCCTGGATGCTGAGCTTCCCGATGCTACGGAGCCCACCACTAAACCCACTGACAACAGCAACGCTTCCGATTCCGAGAAGGTCAATCCCAATGCTGCTGTGAACTACTCCTTCTCCGGCGTGGTTACCGAAAAGCTGAACGTCCGCAAGGATGCCGTGGCTGCCAGCGACCAGGCAGGAACCCTGAATCCCAACACTACCGTCAATATCGTCGCCCTGAAGGCCGGCAAGGACGGCAAGAATGAAATCTGGGGCAAGATCAATGACTATGGTACTCCCGGCTGGATCAATCTGGCTTATGTCAACTATGAGATCACCGGCTATGTCCAGTCCAGCACTCTGACGGTCTTTGCTTCTGCCAGCACTGGCAGCGAGGATATCGGTACCATTAAGCTCAACAACAAGGTCACCGTAAACGCCGTGGGCGTGGAAGGAAGCACCGTGTTTGGCTACATCAAGGTTGTGGAGAGTGACGGCAGCCTGGATTACAGCTACAAGGGCTGGATCGATCTGTCCAAGATCGGCAGCGAGAAGATCGAGGTCACTCCCGAACTGACCGCTACCGAGAATATCTCCCCGAGAATCAAGGGTAAGACATCTTCCAAGATCAGCGCCTACACCTCCGTAAAGGCCACGGAAGTTGCCTTTAATCTGAGCGCAAACGCTGATGTGTATATTCAGGACTTCGAGGCAGACCATGGCGTGCTTTGGGGCAAGGTCGTGGGTAAGCTGGAGGCCGGCTCGACTGTCACCGCTTATGTGGAGTTGGACAAGGTTGTCTATGTATTCCTGAATACGAGAGAAGTTACCGAAGAGCTGAATGTTCGCAGCGTCTACGGCAGCACTGCCGAGGACACCATCCTGGGCCAGCTGGCGGTGGGTACTAAGGTGACCATCACCTCCCTGGCTGTGGACAGCCTCGGAAACATCTGGGGTCAGATCCAGAGCTCCAATCCTGCGGATTCCTTCTCCGCCGGGAACTGGATCAACCTGGTCTATACCAAGTGGGCCTCCTGATTTTGCTAACTCCTAAGGAACATACAGCGAATCCCCCCGCAGTGAAAGCTGCGGGGGGATTTGCTGCGGGAACAGGGTGTGCCAATGTAAGGAAGGCCATGAAGAATAAATTGTTGTTTGAAAAGGAGCACTGCAAATTACCTGTCATTGCGAACCAGTG
>CAMFFO010000039.1 GCA_945949735.1 uncultured Clostridia bacterium
GCCATGGTAACCCCCATGGATGCCCGGGGGGACATCGACTATGAGGCTATGGGCCGGTTTATCGACTGGCAGATCGACAGCGGCATCAACGCCCTGGTGGTCATGGGCACCACCGGCGAGAACGCCACCATCGAGCCCGAGGATCAGACCGAAGTGATCCGCTTCACCGTGGAGCGCACTGCGGGCCGGATCCCCGTCATCGCGGGCACCGGCACCAACAACACCGAGCACGTCCTGCGCAACACCCGGGAGGCCTGCCGGGTGGGCGCCGACGCGGTGCTGGTGGTGACCCCCTACTACAACAAGGCCACCCAGAACGGCCTGATCCGCCATTTCTATACCGTGGCGGATGCCTCCACCGTTCCCGTGATCGTCTACAATGTGCCCGGCCGCACCGGCGTGAACATCCAGCCCAAAACCCTGGCCGCTCTGGCGGAGCATCCCAACATCGCCGCCATCAAGGAGGCCAGCGGCAACATGGCTCAGATGGTGGAGATGGCGGCCCTCTGTGCTGACAAGGTCGATATCTACTCCGGCGAGGACGCCCTCACCGTGCCCATGATGGCCATGGGCGCCAAGGGCACCATCAGCGTGCTGAGCAATGTGGTCCCCCGGGAGTCCGTGGCCATGACCGACGCCTGCCTGGCCGGGGACTACCGGACCGCTGCCGCCTGGCAGTGCAAACTGCTTCCGCTGATCAACGCCCTCTTCAGCGAGGTCAATCCCATCCCCGCCAAGGCGGCCACCGCGGCCCTGGGCTTCGGGGAGGATGTTCTGCGGCTGCCCCTGACCCCCATGGAGGAGGGCACCCGGGCGAAGCTCTTTGAAGAAATGAGAAAGCTGGGGCTGAACGTATGAGAGCGGTAATCTGCGGGGCCAACGGGGCCATGGGAAAGCTGATCTGCGGCATTCTGGGGGACGAGGTCGTGGGGAAGGTTAGCATCGACGGTGAAAACGGCGTGCCCAAAACCTTTGACCAGCTGGGGCCGCTCCAGGCGGACGTGGTCATCGATTTCTCCCACCACACCGCCGCGCCGGAGGTGATCCGCTACGCGAAGCTCATCGGAGCCGCGGCGGTGATCGGCACCACCGGCCACACCCCGGAGGAAAAGGCCCTCATTCAGGCAGCGGCGGAGGATATCCCCGTGTTCTACTCCGGGAATATGAGTCTGGGCATCGCGGTGCTGTGCCGCCTGGCCCGGGAGGCTGCGGGCTTCTTCCCCGACGCGGACATCGAGATCGTGGAGGTTCACCACAACCGGAAGGTGGACGCCCCCAGCGGCACGGCCCATATGCTCTTCGAGGCCATTCATCAGGTTCGGCCCAACGCCGTGGAGCACTGCGGCCGCTCCGGTGAGGGCAAGCGCACAAAGGACGAGATCGGCGTTTCCTCATTGCGTATGGGCAGCGTGGTAGGCATCCACGAGGTCATGATCCACACGGGAACCCAGTGCCTGACATTGAAGCACGAGGCAGTCACCCGGGCCATGCTTGCCGACGGCGCCGTAGACGCCGCCCGGTTTATGGCGGGCAAGCCCAGGGGGATGTACAATATGGAAAGCCTGCTGGGGAATAATTGACAATTCACAATTGACAATTGACAATTAAGGTATCCCTTCGGGATGATAAGGTTTATCGGGACATTTCTGTAGAACGATAAATTGGTGTTTACAGTTTCCAAGCACCTCACGTTGCTACCGTAGGGGCGGATATTATCCGCCCGAAACGTTCCGTTTTTTGAGCATTTCCGGTGAATATGCGTGCTATCAATGCGGTAAGGTTGCGGGCGGATAATATCCGCCCCTACGGTGATAGTGCTGTAAACACCAATTTATCGAACCGGGCAGAGCAGGTATGCATATTTTTTGAAAATGTCCCGTTTATGACATAATCATTGTCAATTATCAATTGTCAATTGTCAATTCGAATGGAGGTGCGTTCTATGGACGTCTATTACATGAACGGCGCCGGGAATGACTTTATGGTGCTGGATGCCCGGGGGAAGCGGCTGGATTTCGGAAAGCTGGCTGTCGAGTTATGTAAACTCGAGAAGGCCGACGGCTTTATGGCTGTGGATGTGTCCGAAAAAGCGGATTTTAAGCTCCATTTTTACAATTCCGACGGCTCCCGGGGGGAGATGTGCGGCAATGGGGCCCGGTGCATCTGCCGGTTTGCCTATGATCTGGGCATTGCCGGGGAGGCCATGACCGTGGAAACCGACGCGGGGCTGGTGCCCGGCTGGCGGCTGGATGAAAACAACTATCGGGTGAAGCTGAATAACCCCGGCGTGCTGGATCTGCGCCGGAAGGGGGACGTTGCCTACGTGGAGCTGGGCTGCCCCGGGGTACCCCACGCGGTGGCGGAGTACAGAGGCGACCTGTGGGCGGACGCTGACGCTCTCCGGGAAAAAATGCGGGCGCTGCGGTTTGACCCCGCCTTCCCCAAGGGGGCCAACGTGAATTTCTACCAGTGGACGGGCCCGGGGGAGGTCAGAATGCTGACCTTCGAGCGGGGGGTGGAGGACTTCACCCTGGCCTGCGGCACCGGCTGCGGCAGCACCGCCTCGGTGCTGGCTCTGCTGGACAGGCTCCCCGGAGGCACTCTCACCGCCCACAACCGGGGCGGCACCCTGAAGGTCACCGTTCGCCGGGAGGGGGACGCCATTCAGGAAATCCTCCTGGAGGGCCCCACCCAGGTCGTGCGGAAATACGACCTGCCCCTGTGATGCAGGAGCAGGGATAAGCAATGACCTGATCGCCGGCTGTTCCGCATATCGGCCTTTCTCCGCAAAAGATGTGTTTACTCGGGGATGCCGGCCTGGTTTTCGTTGCGTTCTTTCCTTTTTCGTGCTACAATCGACAGTATCTTCTTTTGGAGGCAAGCTATGAACACCCTGATGCACGTTTGCTGCGCGCCCTGTGCCAACCGGCCCATGGAGATCCTGCGCACGGACGGGATCGATCTGACCCTGTACTGGTACAATCCCAACATCCACCCCTTTACCGAGTACCGCTCCCGGCGCAACTGCCTCATAGAATACGCGCAGGAGGTGGGTGTGAAGGTCATCAACCGGGATGACTACGGCCTGCGGCCCTTCGTCCGGGAGGTAGCCGGGGACATCGAGGGCCGGTGTGTCAAATGCTATGAAATGCGCCTGTACGAAACCGCCCGGGCCGCGGCCGAGGGGGGCTTCGACAGCTTCACGTCGTCTCTGTTCATCAGCCCCTACCAGAACCACGAGCTGATGCGGGAGACAGCGGAGCGGGCCGCGAAGGAATACGGGGTACGGTTTCTCTACCGGGATTTCCGCCCCTGGTTCCGGGAGGGCCAGACCTTCGCCCGGGAGCATGGGTTCTACATCCAGAAATACTGCGGCTGCGTATTCTCCGAACAGGAGCGGTATCAGAAGAAATCCAAAATCATCCCATGAAAACGAATTGACAATTGACAGTTGACAATTATTGTGTCATAACCGGGACGAATATGAAGTATAAAGCGTATATTAGAGCGCAATTATTTGATTTTCATCCCGAAGGGATTCCTTAATTGTCAATACGAATCAATAGTTGAAACAGGTAAAAAACGACAGAAAATGTGGTAAGCAGTTGAATAAGGTGTCATTGCCATGAAAAAAGTAAAATCCTTGTCATCCTGAGCGAGCGAAGCGAGTCGAAGGATCTGCGCACTTCGTTCTCATTTGCAGTCGATTCAGCGCCAAGATCCCTCGACTTCGCTTCGCTCCACTCGGGATGACAGTATAATTTCGACATTTCAGCTCTTGATTGGCATTGTCAATTGTCAATTGTCAATTGTTAATTGTCAATTCATAATGGAGGTTTTATGACGAATTACGATTTTTCCGTGCCTACGCTGTTCGGGCTGGAGGGCATCGCGGGGGAGGAGCTGCGGCGGATGAACCTGGAAAATGTCCGGGTGGAGAACGGCCGGGTGCTCTTTTCCGGGGATCAGGCCGCTCTGGCGAAGGCAAGCATCGGACTTCGCACCGGGGAGCGGGTGCTGATCGTCCTGGCGGATTTCCCGGCGAAAACCTTCGAGGAACTGTTCCAGGGGGTATACCGCACCCCGCTGGAGGAGTATATTCCAAAGGACGGCGCGTTCCCCGTGAAGGGCCACTGCCTGAACAGTCAGCTCATGAGCGTCCCGGACTGCCAGGCCATTGTGAAAAAAGCCGCCTCCAGGCGGCTGGGGGAGCGATACGGTGTTTCCTGGCTGCCGGAAACCGGGGCAAAATACCAGCTTCAGTTCTCCATTATGAACGACCGGGCGCGGCTGTACCTGGACGCCACCGGGCCGGGGCTGCACAAGCGGGGCTACCGGGCCGTGGGCAACGACGCCCCCCTGCGGGAGACCCTGGCCGCGGCTATGGTGATCTTAACCCGCTACCGGGGCAGAGAATTCCTGTGGGATCCCTTCTGCGGCAGCGGCACCATCCCCATTGAGGCGGCGCTGATCGCCAAAAACCGGGCCCCCGGTCTGGGGCGGAAATTCGCCGCCGAGGACTTTGCCTGGTCCGATGCCAAAATCTGGGCCGACGCCCGACAGGAGGCGAAGGATCGGGAGTTTCACGGGAAATACCAGATCCTTGGCTCCGACAACGATCCCAAATGCGTATCGCTGTCCATGGCCAACGCCCGGAAAGCGGGGGTGGCCGATGTCATCACCTTCCGGGATGGGGACGCCGCGAAAATGGATCTTCCCGCCCAGTCCGGGATCCTCGTCTGCAATCCCCCCTACGGCCAGCGGATGCTGGAGCAGCAGTCCGCCCAGCGGCTCTACGCTGCTCTGGGGCGGCACCTGAAGTACGCCGACGGGTGGAAAAAGTATATCATCACCTCCGAGCCGGAATTCGAGCACTACTTCGGCAAACGCTGCGACAAAAAACGCAAGCTCTACAACGGCATGATCAAGTGCGACTACTATATGTATACGGGCCCCGGCAAAGATAAGAAATAAAACAATCGGGAATTGCAGGATCCATTGGCGTTTGTAGAGTTCCAAACACGTTGCATTGCTACCGTAGGGGCGGCTATTAGCCGCCCGAAAACGTTCAAGTTTCTGAGCGTTTCCAATAAACGGAAGCACTTTCGTTGACGAAACAAAAGCGGGCGGCTATTAGCCGCCCCTACGGTGGCATCCCGACAAACACCAATTTATCTCTTTCCCCTTGGGGAGGATCACCATGAAGCATTTATTCATCATCAACCCGGCGGCGGGGAGCCGGGATCGGACGAAGGAGTACACCCAGGCCATCCGGGAAGTCTGTGAGCCCCGGGGGCTGGACTACCGGATTCAGGTGTCCCAGGCTCCGGGCCACTGCCGGCAGCTTGCCCGGGAGGCGGCGGAGTCCGGGGAGGAATACCGGATCTACGCCTGCGGCGGCGACGGCACCCTCAACGAGGTGGCCGCGGGGGCGGCGGGGTTCCCCAACGCGGCGGTCACCGTGTTCTCCGGGGGCAGCGGCAACGATTTTGTGAAGCTGTTCAGCGACCCCAAGGCCTTCTTCCGCCTGGATCGGCTGCTGGACGCCGAGGAAGTCTCCTTCGACATGATCCGCTGCAACGACTCCCTGGCTCTGAACATCTGCTCCGTGGGCCTGGACGCCAGGATCGGCACGGATGTGGCCAACTATAAGCGCATCCCCCTGCTCCAGGGCTTCCGGGCCTACGCGGTCAGCACCCTGGTCAACGTGGTAAGGGGGATCGGGGAGCACTATGTGGTGGAAATCAACGGCGAAACCATTGACGGCGACCAGACCTTCGTCTGCGTGTGCAACGGACGGTTTTACGGCGGCGGCTTCAACCCCGTTCCCGAGGCCGACCCCACCGACGGCATCCTGGACGTGCTGCTGGTGAAGAAGGTGCGCAGGCTCCAGGTTCCCGCCGTCATCGGCAAGTACAAGTCCGGCCGCTACAAGGAGCTGACGGAGCTGATTCGCCACTTCCGCACCGACCGCATTGTCATTCACTGCGATGGGGACGTTCCCATCAACCTGGACGGCGAGCTTCGCCGGGGCCGGGTGGTGGAGATGTCCGTGGCGGAGGAAAAAATCCGCTTCTTCTACCCCAGGGGGCTAACCTGGTGATTTCCCACCGGGGCTCCCGCAGGCAGAGCCTGATTCCCATTCCCCAGGCCGGTCAATTGGTGTTTGTCGAGATGCCACCGTAGGGGCGGCTATCAGCCGCCCGCTTTTGTTCCGTCAACGAAAGTGCTTCCGTTTATCGGAAACGCTCAGAAACTTGAACGTTTTCGGGCGGCTAATAGCCGCCCCTACGGTAGCAATGCAACGTGTTTGGAAATCTACAAACACCAATTCCCCGCGCGGTTTTCCGTGACGGATATCGAAAACCATATCATCATTTCAGGAGGGATTCCTATGACACCCATTGAGCAGAGCGTAGAGTCTATTGTGGACAGCATTCTGCTGGATTACCGGCAGGGCCGGGCCATTGACCGCCTGAATCCCATTGACCAGCCGGATAAGGAGCTGATCATCGACATGATCGGGAAGCTCCTGCGCATCGTGTACCCCGGCTACTCCCGGGACAAACGCTACCGCATCTACAATGCCCGCCACAACCTCAGTATGCTCATTGAGGACGTGATGTACAACCTGAACAAGCAGGTGGATCTGGTGCTTCGCCCCACCCTGGGCCAGAAGCAGGCGGAAGCGCGGGCCCAGGAGGTGTGCCTGGAATTCTTCCGGCAGATTCCCGCCGTCCGGGCCGTGGCCCAGACGGATGTGGAAGCCTTCTTTGACGGTGACCCGGCGGCCTTCAGCGTGGAGGAGATCATCTTCTGCTACCCCGGGCTTTTTGCCGTGACGGTGTACCGGCTGGCCCATGTGCTGTACACCCTGGAGGTGCCCCTGATCCCCCGGATCATGACCGAGCACGCCCACTCCGTCACCGGCATCGACATCAACCCCGGAGCCTCCATCGGAAAATACTTCTTCATCGACCACGGCACGGGCATCGTCATCGGCGAGACCACGGTCATCGGCGACCGGGTGAAGCTGTACCAGGGCGTGACCCTGGGCGCACTGACCACCCGGGGGGGCCAGAGCCTCCGGGGTCAGCGGCGGCACCCCACCATCGAGGACAATGTGACCATTTACGCCGGGGCCTCCATCCTGGGGGGCGGCACGGTCATCGGAAGGGACAGCGTCATCGGCTCCAATGTGTTCATCACCCACTCCATCCCCCCCTGCACCACGGTCAGCGTCAAGAGCCAGGAGCTCCAGTTCAAGCCCCGGGGCTGCTCCGGCTGCACAAAGGCCGAGCCCTTCTGGGAAGAGCAGAGCGCAAATTGACCCATCGCCAATCCCGACGCCCCACAGAACAAACCGGCAAATACCAGCCGCCTGGAAGCCCAAGGCGGGATGAAAAAAAGCACGCTTGCGCGTGCTTTTTTTATCCGGCTTCTTTGCGTTCGTTCTTCTGGGCCTCCAGGACGTCGGAGACGGAGATGGGACGCAGGACGCTGTAGTCGTTGTAGCGGGTATCGTTGGTGGAGGCCACGAACACCAGATAGATTTCCGGGCTCTCCCCCTGGTACTGGGCTGCCTTGGCGGCCACGTCCGTGGCGCTGACATTCTCCAGGTAGATCCGGCTGCGGCCCTCGGGCAGGGGGAAGGAGGCGCTGCTTGACGCGAAGGACAATGTGAAGGTATCCGAGCCGCACATGGTCATGAGCTTGTTGGCGGCGTCCTGGATGGCCGCGTCCTTATCCCCGGAGAACAGGATACCGTCCGTACTGGGGAAGCAGAAATCCGTCAGCACCACTTCCTTAAAGCCCAGGGCCTTGATTTCCAGCACCACCGAGGCCACCCAGTTCAGGGCGGCGGAGTCCGTGGGGTTCAGCCAGTAGCAGCCTCCGGAGTCCGCCCACAAGCCCTTCCGGTTGGTCATGTACAGGCCGTTGGGCACGTGGTTCAGGCCGTAGTTATAGTCCCGGAAGGCGGAGATCCGGGCGATGGTGTAAAAGCCCCGCTGCTGCATCATGGTGATCATCTCGTCCACCGAGGCCACACTGACGGACTGGGAGAGGATGGCGTCGGACAGGTGGGAGCTGTAGTAGAAGGAGCCGTAGCCGCCCTTCAGGTCGATCATCACGGGGGTTCCCGCGGGAAGGGCCTCCAGATCCTCCCAGACCCCGGCGATGTCCGTGGTCAGGGCGTTCTGATCCACATAGTAGCCGTCCAGCTGGGTCAGGGCGTTGCCCAGCTCGATGGAGTTCGCGCCCTCGTTAAAGTAGATGGATACGTTCTGATTACTCACCGGGGGCATGGCAACCTCGCCGGTCAGGTCGTTGGAGTTAAAGCTCATGTCCAGCATGGCCCCGTCCTGGGTATAGACCACATAGCGCTCCATATAGACCACAAAACAGAACCAGAAAATCACCAGCGCCATGAGGATCGCCAGACACACGATCCCCACCCGATTGATGGTTCGGCGGGTACGGTAGGGTATGTTCATAGAATGCTCCTTTGTATTTCGGTTGTGTGCGCGGAATGAAGAATTGGCGTTTGTCGAGTTCCTACCGTAGGGGCGGCTATTAGCCGCCCGCAGCCTTTGTCAACAAAAGCACCCCGTTCTATCGATAACACTCAATAAGCGGAACATTTCGGGCGGCTAATAGCCGCCCCTACGGTTGCGACGTAATGTGTTCGGAAATCTACAAACACCAATTTATCGGTTTCCCGATGCTGCCAGGCGGGCGCGGAGGCTGCGCCATTCGCCTTCGGCTTTGGTTTCCAGGATGCGGATCCCGGCCTGCTCCAGGGCTGCGGTCACGTCCTGCAGCCGGGTGTCCAGGATGCCGGAGCAGAGCAGCTCCGCGCCGCCCTCCAGAAACCCGGGCAGCACCGGAGCCAGCCGGATGATCACATCCGCCACGATGTTCACAAGAACCAGGTCATATTCGCCGCGCCGGAGCCTCGCCATCAGCCCGGCATCCTGGGTCACGTCCCCGGTGAGGGCGGTGAATTCGGGGGCGGCGAAGCCGTTGTAGGCCGCGTTCTCCCGGGCGGCGTCCTCGGCCTTGGGGTCGATGTCCACGCCCACGGCGCAGGCGGCCCCCAGCCGCAGGGCGGTGATGGAGAGAATGCCGCTGCCGCTGCCCAGATCCAGGCACCGGAAGCCGGGCTTTCCCATCGTCTCCATAAACTCCATCACCATCCGGGTGGAGGGGTGGGCCCCGGTGCCGAAGGTCAGGCCCGGGTCCAGGATCACGGGGATTCTGCCGGGATATTCCGCCGCGTCCAGCCAGTAGGGCAGCACCACCAGACGCTCCCCCACCTCCTGGGGCGGGTAATTGTCCTTCCAGCTCTCGGCCCAGTCCGTATCGGGAAGGGCCTGGACGGTCATGGTCAGGCCAAGCGTCCGGAGGGCCTCCTCCAGCCGCGCCATGCCGCTTTCGTCCGTGTCCTCCAGGTACAGCTTGATCTGGGACAGCCCCTGAAGATGACGCTGCAGCTCCTCGTCGATGTAATCCCAGCAGGAGCGGTTCTCCTCCAGGAAGGCCTCGAACTCCCCCTGATCCTCCAGAACCAGATCGGAAAAGCCCCGGGCCGTCAGGGCCGCCGCCGCGGTATTCAGATCCCCCTGGGGGGTGGGAACGGTGATTTCCAGCCAGGACATGGGTAACCTCCTAAAACATCCGCCCCGCCGGAAGCGGGGATATTGGGATTCAGCGCAGCATTCCGGCAAATTGGTGTTTGTCGATTTCCAAACACGTTGCATTGCTACCGTAGGGGCGGCTATTAGCCGCCCGAAAACGTTCAAGTTTCTGAGCGTTTCCGATAAACGGCAGCACTTTCGTTGACGAAACAAAAGCGGGCGGCTCATAGCCGCCCCTACGGTGGCATCTCGACAAACACCAATTTATCAGAAAGCCGAGTCAAGCCGATAAGCACATTGTGTCATCCCCCATTGTAACGCATGGCGGGAAAAATAACAACCGGGAAAGTGTGAAATTTTTGTATCCCACTTCCTATTTTCGGGAAAGTGGTATATAATACCCTTTACAATGGATTTCCGCGGCTTGCCTCCAACCCGGCAAAGCGGTAGATTGGTGTTTGCCGGGCTGATGACAGGAAAATACCTTCCCCCGGGGGGAAGGGGGACCGCGAAGCGGTGGATGAGGAACGGCGACCGCTGTAGAATACTGAGTAGTCCCAATTCTTTGAAATTCGTCCAAATGTTGTACCGTAATTCCTACCGCTGCGGAAAATTTCAGGTTTCGCCATTCCTCATCCGCCCCTTCGGGGCACCTTCCCCCCGGGGGAAGGTATTGCTTTCCGTTAGCCCGACAAACACCAATTTGTCTTTCCGATGATTTTCCGCGCCTGTGGGCGCGAAAGGAGATAGAAATGATCGAGACCATCATGCTTTCCCCCGGGGTGACCCTTCGGTGCTGCCGGGATTCCCGGTTCAAGCAGGGGTCCTTCAGCGTTCAGCTGGTCGCCCCCATGGCGGAAGCCACCGCTGCCATGAACGCGCTGCTCCCCGCGGTGCTGCTGCGGGGCACTGCCCGATGCCCGGATCTGCGGGCCGTCACCCGGGCTCTGGACGACCTGTACGGGGCCACCCTGTCCCCCCTGGTGCGGCGCGTCGGGGACTACCAGACCACGGGGCTGTACTGCGGCTTCATGGACGACCGGTTCGCCCTGCCCGGGGATCAGGTGTTCCGGCGGGTGACGGACTTCACCCGGGAGGTTCTGCTGAGCTCCCCCCTCCTGGACGGGGGCTTCCTGCCGGAATATGTGGAGGGGGAAAAGGTGAACCTGATCTCCACCATCGAATCCGAGCGCAACGACAAGCGGGCCTACGCCATGTCCCGGCTCCTGGAAACCATGTGCCGGGGGGACTCCTTCGGCATCCCCAGGCTGGGCAAAAGAGAGCAGGTGGAGGCCATCACGGCCCGGGGGCTCCGGGCCCATTATGAAACCATTCTCCGGGAAAGTCCGCTGGAGCTGTTTTATGTAGGCTCGGCCCCGGCGGAGGAGGCGGCGGAGCACTTCCAAAGGATGCTCGCCGGGATTTCCGGGGAGCGCAGGCCCCTGCCGCCCCAGACGGGCCTGACCCCGGGGGAGGGCGGCGACACCGTGGAGACGATGGACGTTGCCCAGGGGAATCTCTGCATGGGCTTTACCACCCCCATCACCAACCGGGATCCCCAATTTCCCGCCATGCAGCTGCTGAATACCCTCTACGGCGGCGGCATGACCAGCAAGCTGTTCCAGAACGTCCGGGAGAAGCAGTCCCTTTGCTACAGCGTCAGCTCCGGCTATTACGCCGCCAAGGGGGTCATGACGGTCTACGCGGGCATCGACCCGGATACGGAGCGCGCCGCCCGGGAGGAGATCCTGGGCCAGCTGGAGGCCTGCCGGGCCGGGGACATCACCCCCGAGGAGCTGACCGCCGCCCGGGAGGCTCTGGCCTCCTCCCTCCGGGCCGTCCACGACAGTCCCGGGGCCATCGAGAGCTACTACGCCACAGGGGCCCTGAGCGGCCCGGGACTGACCCCGGAGGCATACCTGGACAAACTGAACCGGGTGACGCTTTCCGATGTGACCGCCGCGGCCAACACGCTGAAGCTCCACACCACCTTCTTTCTCAGGGGGGAATGCCAATGAACGTTTTTCACTACCCGGAGCTGGACGAAACCCTGTACCGGCAGGCCCTGGAATGCGGCCTGACGGTCTGCGTGGCGCCCCGGAAGGGCTTTACCAGGAAGCTGTGCTACCTGGTCACGGATTACGGCTCCGTCCACGACCGTTTCACTCTGGAGGGGCAGGTGTGCAGCATCCCCGCCGGCTCCGCCCACTACCTGGAGCACAAGCTCTTCGATATGCCGGGAGGCCGGGACATATCCGCAGAATTCGCCGGGCTGGGGGCCATGGTGAACGCCTTTACCAGCTACGACATGACCGCCTACTATTTTACCTGCACGGAGCATTTCGAGGATTGCCTTCGGCTGCTGCTGGACTTTGTGTACACCCCATATTTCACCGAGGAGAGCGTTCAGAAGGAGCGGGGCATCATCGATCAGGAGATCGGCATGAATCTGGACAGCCCGGACACGGTGGTGTTCGAGGAGCTGACCCGCTGTCTCTACCGCACCCACCCCATCCGCGAGCCCATCCTGGGCACCCGGGAGAGCATCCGGCAGATCACTCCGGACACATTGTACCGGATCCACCGGGCCTTCTACACCCCCGGGAACATGATGCTCTGCGTCCTGGGGGACGTGGAGCCGGAGACCGTGGCGGAGCTGGCCCGGCAGCGGCTGGGAACCGAATACCGGCCCGGAGCCCAGAAGCTGGGGCCCGTGGAAGCCGATCTCACCGTCCCCCGGCAGCGCGTCCGCGGGAAAATAGAGGTGGCCATGCCCACCTTCTGCATGGCCTTCAAGGGGTCGCCCTTCGGCAGAGGGGAACAGGCCATCCGCCGGGAGCTGGCTGCCGAGCTGGCGGCGGAGGCCCTCTTCGGGGAGTCCTCGGAGCTGTATCTGCGGCTGTATGACGCGGGGCTCATCGACTCCTCCTTCGGCGGGGGCTTCGAAACTCTGGACGGCTGCGCCATGCTGCTGTGCTCCGGGGACAGCCGGGATCCGGAGGCCGTGGCCCGGGCGGTGCTGGAGCAGGCCGGGAAGCTGCTGGAGCAGGGGATCTGTCAGGAGGATTTCCTGCGCCTGAAGCGGGGCAGCCTGGGCCGCCGGATCCGGGGGCTGGACAGCTTCGACAGCACCTGCTTCCGGCTCTGCGCCTATCATTTTTCCGATTTTGACTATTTCCGCTTCCCGGAGGTTTTCCGGGAGATCACCCCGGAGGAGACCCTTGCGCTGCTGCGGGAAACCTGCACCGAAGAAAACTGGGCCATCAGCATTCTGGAGCCCATTCATCAGGAGGAACAGCCATGAGCTACACCTATTATTCCACCATCAGCTTCCCCTCCCTGGGGCTGGAGCTGAATCCCCCCCGCTCCATCAGCCTGGGGGGGCTGACCATCTACCTCTACGGCATCGTCATCGCCCTGGGGCTGGCCGCCGCCGTGCTCTACGCCTGCAGGCGCAGCCGGGAATTCGGCCTGAAGCAGGACGACCTGCTGGACGGGGTGCTGTGGATCACGCCCTTCTCCATCCTTTGCGCAAGAGCCTACTACTGCGCCTTCACCTGGAGCGAGTACCGGGACAATCCCATCTCGGTGCTGTACATCTGGAACGGGGGCCTGGCCATCTACGGCGCGGTGCTGGGCGCCATTGTGGGGGTCATTGTGTTCTGCCGCATCAAGAAGGTGAAGCTGGGGGCGGTGCTGGACATCGTGGCCCTGGGCTTCCTCATCGGACAGAGCGCGGGCCGCTGGGGGAACTTCTTCAACCGGGAGGCCTTCGGCGCGGCGACGGAGAGCTTCTTCCGCATGGGCCTGTACAACACCGTCACCGGGGTGACGGAGTACTACCACCCCACCTTCCTGTATGAATCGGTGTGGAATTTTCTGGGTCTGGCGCTGCTCCACCGCCTGTCCAAAAAGCGGCAGTATGACGGCCAGATCGCCCTGGGCTACGCCGCCTGGTACGGCCTGGGCAGAACCTTCATCGAGGGCCTGCGGATGGACAGCCTGTACTGGGGCCCCTTCCGGGTGAGCCAGGTGCTGGCAGCGGTCAGCTGCATTGCCGCCGCGGCAGCGCTGATCTGGCAGGCCTTCCGCCCCCACGATCCGGAGGCCATGCAGGTCGCCCGGATGGCGGCCCAGGAAGCAAAGGACAAAGAAGCCCCGGAAGCGGAAGCCAACGAAGAAGAATCTCCGGAAGCCGTGGCCCCGGAAGCCGAAGCTAACGAGAAAGAAGCCCCGGAAGCCGAGGCCCAGGAGCCCCAACCCTTGGCAGAGGAAGCCGCGCAGCCGGAAGCCGGGACGGACGAGGCAGGCGAATGACGGCCTGACCGGGGGAACCTACGAATAACCAAAAACGCTGTCAACCAAGCTCCGGTTGACAGCGTTTTATTCGGGTCGGGTTTATGCAGCAGCTTCGGCTGTCGGGAGAAATAAACAGATCGTGAAATTGGTGTTTGCCGGGCTAATGGAAAGCAATACCTTCCCCCGGGGGGAAGGTGCCCCGAAGGGGCGGATGAGGAATGGCGAAACCTGTAATTTTCCGCATCGGTTGGAATTACGGTACAACATTTGGACGAATTTCGAAGAATTGGAACTACTCAGCATTCTACAGCGGTCGCCGTTCCTCATCCACCGCTTCGCGGTCCCCCTTCCCCCCGGGGGAAGGTATTTTCCTGTCATCAGCCCTACAAACACCTATATAGACTATCGGCTTAGAACAGCATCCATGGAAACACCTCACGTTACTACCGTAGGGGCGGCTATCAGCCGCCCGAAAGGGCTCAATCATTGCGCGTTTCCGGCAAAACGGGGTGCTTTGGAAGCCGTAAGGTTTCGGGCGGCTGATAGCCGCCCCTACGGTGGCATCCCAGCAAGTGATTGCTGGATGGTTTGCTGTTTTAACCCGATAACCTGTACACCAATTTGTTTATCTTACGAAAACCGATAGTCTGAACACCATTTTGATGGTTCGCTGAGTAAAACCGACATTCCCTTATTCTTCCGACTGACTCAGCAGTACGGCAATGGCAAAAGGGTGTCATTCCGGGCATACCGTAAGCGAGTTCCGGTTGCGGTATGCTCGGAATAACACCCTTGTTCCGTTGTTATAGACAGCGACAATTTGCCGAGGGGTGGGGAAGCCATGGAGTCCCTGCATCGCTTCTTCCATGGCAGGCCCTGGGGGCGGGGGTCAGGGATCGGGTTTTTCCCACTGGTAGCAGAAGTAATGGCCGCCGATTTTGCCCCAGAGAAGATCGTTCACGGGGTAGGTGGCGAAGTGGACGACGTTCTCGGGCAGGATGTAGGGGCCCTCCAGGGCGTCCTCGATGGCGTCGTACTGGGTCTGGTTGGGGCTGGCCCTGTCCAGGAATTCCACGGAGGGGAACTGGTTGTCCGAGTAGACGATGGCCCTGACGGTGTCGGGGAAATCCGGGGAGGCCATTCGGTTGAGCACCACCTCGGCAATGGCCTGCTGGCCCTCCCGGGGCTCCCCTCTGGCCTCCACCCAGATGATCTTGGCCAGCAGCGTCTCATCCTCGCGGGTCAGGGTAATGTCCGGGTAGCGACGCTCCACGTCGGGCTTTTCCTCCACATACACGAAGGGCTCCTCCGGCATGGCGCTGACATCGTAGATCCATCCGCCGCTGTAGCCGCAGATAATATCCCCCTCCTTGAAGCCGTCCCGGAACCCGTCTTTGAGGTACCAGTTGTCGTAATTGGGGGCGTAGGGATCGTTTACCAGGAGTCTGCCCTCCTCGTTCACCCCCGCCAGCACGATAAAGTGCTGGGTGTCGGTGAAGGGAGAGGCCGATCCCATGAGGGCGATGGCAAGATCCCCCTCCCGAACGGCGCGAATGGCCTCGTAGACGTCTTTCGCCCGCTTCCAGGGAAGCTGCAGCATATCGGAGCCGTATTCCAGGCGCTCTATATTGTTGTCCCCATGGCCGCCGAAGTAATCCGCCAGCTCATCGGGCAGGTATTCGTGTCCGGTCAGGTAGGACGCCACCATGGCTAGAGAGGTGACCCCGCAGCCGCTGCTGGCAATGGTGCCGTAGCCGTAGCGTTGATCGGGATAATCCGTCTGAAAGTACAGTGGCACCTGTTCATAGACTATCCGGGCCTGGGTTTCGGTCTGGGGCGGCTCGGTGGTCTCCGGCTCGGTGGTCTCCGGCTGCGTTGACGGGGGGACGGAGGTCTCCGGGGCGGGCGGGGCCGTTTCCCCGGTCTGCGCCTGGGCGGGCGGCTCCGTGGGGCTCCCGGTCATGATCCGGACGGCCAGAAAGCCGTTCACCCCCAGAAGCAGGACGAACACCACCGCCAGCACGGTCATCAGGCCATATTTATTTTTCTCAATCCATTCATGCATCTGACTTTTTCTGTGTGGAAGCGTCTGCGCCGATACCGTACCGGATCAGCGCAGACGCCCTGTTCTGTCGGAAAGCTCCCTCACGGCGCTTCCTGCCGCGAGGGAGAAATTGGTGTTTGAACGGCTTCGCCGAATTGACAATTGACAATTGACAGTTG
>CAMFFO010000040.1 GCA_945949735.1 uncultured Clostridia bacterium
GTTCCTTTCAACCGGGGGATTGCCACGCCAGTGTGCGCACTGGCTCGCAATGACATGAAATCTGGAGTCAGCCCGACAAACACCAATTTATCAGTCTACCAGGGTGAACGGGATTATTTGCGGAAATATTGCCGGGGGCTGTAACGTTTCTTCTTTTTTGTCTACTGGAGAAGCGAGGGACGTTTCCCGTCTGAACGAAAGAAAGGATGATTTTTATGAAAAAGACTGTTGGAATTCTGATTTTGATTGCCGCGCTGGTGCTGTCCGCCTGCGGCGGGGCGGCGGTGCCGCCCTCTGAAGCCGAAACGCAGACCCAGGCTGCGGCGCAGCCTGCCGAACCGGAAACCGAAACCACCGAACCGGAATCCCAGGCTACGGAGCCGGAGCCTGCGGAGGAGACGGAACTCCCCGCCGCGTTTGAAAGCATTCTGGACGCCTACACCCAGGCGGCCCGGGAGTGGTGGAACGGAGCTACCCTGGCGCAGAATGGGCTGAATTTTGTGGCGGCGGACGTCTGCGGGGACAATCCCGGGGAGAATCTGGGGTATGCGATTACCGATCTGGATGGGGACGGTGTTCCGGAGCTGGTCATCGGCTCTACGGAGCGCGTCACCGACGAATTCTATGGCAGATTGGTGCTGGAACTGTACACCCTGGGAGCCGACGGCTCCGCCGTGAACCTGATCTCCTCCACGGAGCGGGACCGGTATTATTCCCTGGGAGACAACCGGTTTGCCCATCATGGCTCCAGCAGCGCTTCCGACAGCTTCGACACCACTGTGGCCCTGGAGAACGGCAGCTTGACGGATCTGGGCTATTCCACCGAGCCGAAGGATTTCGCGCCGCTGCCGCTGGAGCCCATCGGCAGCTTGTTCCCGGCGGAGCCTGCGCTGTACCTGCCGATCCTTGACGAAATCAACGAGACTACCCGCGTGGGTACCACCGGAGCCTTTATGACCGCCGTCCAGGCTGCCGCAAAGCTGCTGGACTGGGCCAGCGGCACAGGGCTTGCCCCTGAGGAGGTCAAGGACGCCACTGTGCTGTGGCTGCAAAACCAGGGCAATGATGATCAGGTGGCGTTCCGGGAGAAAATGGAGCAGGTGGATGAGGCTGTCAGGATGCTCATGGAGGGCGGCGCGGAGGATCTGCTGGCTTCCGCCGGCTGCGAAAACACCGGCTATCCCTGGAGCGAGTACCCCCTGGCAATGATCCAGGCCATCATGGAGGCCGTTGGTGTCCGGGAGTGAAACGCCCGGTGAACCAGAATAATTGGTGTTTGTCGAATAAACGCTGTCATTGCGAACCAGTGCGCACACTGGTGTGGCAATCCCCCGGTTGAAAGGAACCAGGTAACGATTACCGCCAAAAATCGCAGCGGCGCCCATTCTTTCGGGATCTTTTCGGTACGTTTCCTCTCTAACCGGGGGATTGCCACGACCAGTGTGCGCACTGGTCTCGCAATGACAGGTAATTTGCAGCACTCCCTTTCAAACACCAATTTTCTTCTCTCCGATTGCATTTTTGGAGCGTGCCGTGCGGATCTTGCGCGGCGCGCTCTTTTTTGTTGGATCTTTCGTGCAAAAAATCGGGGGTTGTACTTTTTCGGATTTTCTGATATAATGCTATGGTATGTTGGTATGCTTATAAGCAGCGCAATTGCTGTCTGCACAATGGAGGAACTCTATGAATGACAATCGCCGTCCCGGTTATCCCGGGCGCAGCCGGGAAACGGAACATACCCCGGAGGAAACCGAGGGCCAGCTGGAGGGCCGCAACGCCATCCAGGAGGCTTTGAAAAGCGGACGGGCCATTGACAAGGTGTTTGTTGCCGCCGGAGATACGGATCGGGGCCTGCAGCGTCTGGCCGCCCAGGCCAAGGAGGCTGGGGCTGTAGTAGTACCTGTGGATCGCCGGAAGCTGGACGCCATGTCCGTCACCCGGGCCCACCAGGGAATCATCGCCCTGGCGGCTGCCCATGCCTACTATACCATTGACGACCTGCTGGAGGAAGCCGCCTCCCGGGGGGAGGCTCCGCTGCTGGTGATCTGCGACGAGCTGTCCGATCCCCACAATCTGGGGGCCATCCTTCGCAGCGCCGAGTGCGCGGGCGCCCATGGGGTCATCATCCCCAAGCGGCGCAGCGTGGGCCTGACCGCTACAGTGGCCAAGGCCTCCGCCGGAGCAGTGGAATATATGAAGGTGGCACGGGTCACCAACATCAATGCTGCCATCTCCGAGCTGAAGGAGAAGGGCGTGTGGATTTTCGGCACCGCCGCGGAGGGCTCCGTGCCCCTGTACCGGGCGGACCTTACCGGCCCGGCAGCCATTGTCATCGGCAGCGAGGGCGACGGCATGAGCCAGCTTGTCCGAAAGAACTGTGATGTGTGCGTACACATTCCCATGCGGGGCCGCATCAGCTCCCTGAACGCGTCTGCCGCCGCGTCCATACTGCTGTACGAGGCGGTACGTCAGCGCCTGTAAGGAGGAATCACCATGAACGATCACGACGAGCTCCAGGAATTTGATCTGGACGATATTTTAAAGGAATTTCACCAGGATCCTCCGGAAGAGGCCGCCCAGGAGCAGCCCGCCGAGGAAGGCGGGAAGGAGAATGCGCCCGCTGAGGCTCCCGTCGGGGAGTCTGCCGGGGACACGGGAGAAAGCTCTGAGGAATTGTCCGGGGAGGATTATTCCCGGCTTCTGGAGGAACTGCCTCAGGAGGAGGTTTCCCAGGAAGCGTCCCCCCGGGAGGAAACTGCCGCCGCCAGCCAGGACACCGTTCGCCTGGATGATCTGTCCGAGGTGGCTCCCCAGAAGGAGGAGCCGCCCAAGCCCACGATCCTGGAGCTGGATCCCAAAGCCAGGCTCCGGGAACTGAAAAAGAAGCTGATCGCCGGGCCGGAAAAGCGTTACTATGAGCTTTCTGAGCTGGGGATCGGCAAGCTGCAGACCGCCGTGTTCCTGAATCTGGTTATTGTCCTGCTGTGCGCCGGAACCACCGCCCTGTTTGCCATGGGCATGGTTCCCCAGAACCGGCTCCGGCTGGTGATTTTTTCCCAGGTGCTTGCCATGCTGATCTCCGCGCTGCTGGGCAGTCATCAGATGCTGGACGGATTGGGGGATCTGTTCAAGGGCCGCTTCACCGTCAACACCCTGCTTACCATTACCTTCGTCAGCTGCTGTGTAGACGCGGTGTTCTGCCTGCGGGATCTCCGGGTGCCTTGCTGCGGGGCGTTCAGCCTGGAGATGGCCATGGCGCTTCTGGCCCGCTATCATCGCCGCTCCACGGAAATGGCCCAGATGGATACCCTGCGCAAGGCTGTCCGGCTCCACTCCATGGTGAAGGTTCCGGACTACTACCAGGGGAAACCCGGCATTCTCCGGGGTTATGGCCGGGTTGAGGACTTTATGGAGAATTATTCCAGATCCTCCGGCCCGGAAAAATTCCAGTGCGTTTATGCTTTTGTCAGCCTGCTGCTCTGCGCCGCCATTGCGGTATTTGCCGGGCTTCGCCACGGCTCCGCGCTGGGCGTACAGGTTTTCTCCACCAGCCTTCTGGTGGCGGTTCCGGCCAGCTACTTCGTGGCCCTGACCCGGCCTGCTGCCATTCTGGAGAAGCGGCTTCACATGGTGGGGACGGTGCTCTGCGGCTGGCAGGGGGTTAAGAAGCTACGGGGGAAGGCTGTTTTCCCGTTGAAGGACGAGGATCTGTTCCCCCATGGCTCCAGCAAGCTCAACGGCGTCAAGTTTTATGGCGACCGTTCCCCGGACGAGGTGGTGTCCTATGCCGCCTCCCTGATCTGCCGTGCGGGGGGCGGGCTGGAGCACGTGTTCCGTCAGCTGCTTTCCAGCCGGGGCGGTCGGGAGCTGCCGGTATCGAACTTCCGCAATTACGGCGAGGGCGGCATCGGCGGTGAGGTCTGCGGAGACGGTGTCCTGCTGGGCAGCTACAGCTTCCTGCAGGATATGGGCGTGGAGGTTCCCGAGGGCTCTCTGGTGAACCAGGCGGTTTATGTGGCCGTGGACGGAGAGCTCTGCGCCGTGGTTGCCATCTCCTATGCCAAAATGCGCTCTTCCTCGGCGGGACTGGTAAGCCTGTGCTCCAGCCGGAAGCTGAGCCCGGTGCTGGTGGGTGGGGACTTTATGCTCACGGAGGAGATGCTCCGGGAGAAGTTCGGCATCAATACCCGCCGGATCGCGTTTCCGCCCCAGGAGGTTCGCTCGGAGTTGATGCTCCGCCAGCCGGAGGAGAACGCCGTGGCGGCGGCCATGACCACGCGGGAGGATCTGACCTCCTTTGCCTATGCCGTCAGCGGCGCCCGGGCCCTGCGCCTGAGCGCTATCCTGGGCACGGTGGTTCATGTGCTGGGGGGTGTGCTGGGTATGGCCATTATGCTGACGCTGGCATACCTGGGTTCCGCCGAGCTGCTGACCCCCACCAATGTGCTGCTGTATCAGCTTGTATGGCTCATTCCCGGGCTTCTGCTCACCGAATGGACAAGAGCGGTGTAAGCCGCCGATGTGATGATGCGGACGGAAAAATTGGTGTTTGAAAAAGTGCTGTCATTGCGAGCCAGTGCGCACACTGGTCGTGGCAATCCCCCTGTTGAGAGGAACCAGGTTACGATTACCACCAAAAATCGCAAGGTTTCCCGCTCCGTAGGGCAATTGTCGATACATTTTCCCTCTAACCGGGGGATTGCCACACCAGTGTGCGCACTGGTTCGCAATGACAGCAAGTATTCGACAAACACCAATTTTTCGCTCTGCCGCATGGAACGGATTTTAAACGCAAAAACTTCCCGGGATTTATTCCTGGGAAGTTTTTTGTTACAGAAGATGCCGTATGGGCAACAAAAGGACGCGCAGGACGGTGTACAGGAGGGCTTTGCCCAGGGGCATTCGAACCTGGGGACATTGTTCCCCCAGACGCTCCCCTTCGGAGCCGGAGATCCGGCTTTGCTCCGCCATGACGTCGAATCCCTGCCGGAGCTCCGCGTTCAGCCGGGGGCAGTCCACAACCACCATCAGCTCCGTATCCAGGCAGACGCTGCGCATATCCAGGTTGAAGGAGCCGATGACGGAAAGGTTATCGTCAATCAGAACGGTTTTTGTGTGCAGGGACTGCCCGCCCAGCCATTCGAGGGTCTCCGCGCCCATGCCCAGGAGACGGTTTTTCTGATTCAGGAAATCCGCGCAGCCGAAGGGATTGGCGCCGCCCTCAGGGGCATTGGTCATGATCTGCAGGGACTGAACCTGGGACAGGATCGCCTCCAGATCCCGGTACATGGCCCGGCCGCAGATGATATAGGGGGTCTGAATCCGAATTTCCTGGCCCTGGGCCATCAGGGAGCAGAGTTGGGTCCAAAGCAGAGGCTGCTTGTTTCCGGGGTGTGTGGGATTTGTCAGCAGCGCTACCCGTTCTGCCGGATAGGTCCGGGCATCCCAATCAAAGGCATCCGCCGCTCCGGGATACCGCTGCTCCAGGCTTGCCGCGCGCAAACGGAGATCCTCCCGGGCCTCTTCCGCCCGCTCCGTCTCCCGGGGAGTGACGGCCTTGCTCTCGGGAAGGGACCAGATTTCGTCAAAGTAGGCCATCAGCGCGTCCAAGGAACCGGCCTTTTCCGGCTCCGGAGTATAGACAAGCACATCCCGGTCGATGTTGTAGCGATCCAGATCCTCCCGCAGGAACAGGTCGTAGGTGTTTCGGCCTCCCAGAAGATAGACATGATCGTCCGCAATCAGGTATTTGTCGTGCATCCGGTAGTTCAGCATCCAGGGCTTCAGCAGATTTATGGGATTGTAGGATTTGGCTTCCACATTGGGCATGGCGCACAGTGACTGAAACTGGGCGTCGCCGCGAAGATACATTGCATCACAGATCCCATCCACAAGAATCTGAATCCGGACGCCCCGGTCCGCCGCCTCCTGCAGGGCGGCCAGGATGTCCAGGCCGGTTTCATCCGGTCGGAGGTCAAAGGTGGACAGGATCAGCCGTTCCCGCGCGGAGCGGATCAGCCGGAGCCGCCAGACCATGGCGTCCGCGTTGCTGTCCATGCAGGCTACCCGTTCCCCAACGTAAAAGGCCGGCTCTCCGGGGTCCTCCGCCGCCGGACGGAACAGTGGCGGGAGCAAGGCGGATGCCAGCAAGAACAGCGCCACAGCGATAGATGCAGCCTTGGCAAGCCGCGGGGCACGTTTTCCGGGGGTGTGTTTTTTGAATTCCATGACTTCGATTTCCTTTTGAGGTTTCTTCAGACATTCTCCAACCGGATAACAGCGCGGCTGCAGATTTTCAATGCCAATCAAGAGGTGAAATGCCAAAATCATGCTGTCATTCCGAGCCAGTGCGCACACTGGCGTGGGAATCCCCCGGTTAGAGGAAAAACGTGTCGATAAGCACCCGGAAGGACGGGGGGATTGCCACACCAGTCTGCGGACTGGTTCGCAATGACACCGTTTTTTCAACTGCTTACCACGTTTTCTGACGTTTATTGCCTGTTTCAACTATTGATTCGCATTTTCAGCATCGAATGCATTGGAGACAGCAAGCTGGCAGGAACGGTTAATCGCCGCCCCTGCCAGCTTGCTGTCACCTATTGGGAAATCCCTGCCGCCGGTTCAGCCGGGCAGGGCGGTCAGATACCAGAAATACTGGGGCGTTCCGGTGACGGTAGCGGTACACACAAGCTCCGCGGAGTAGATGGCTTCCAATTCTTCGGGGAATTCTACGTCCTTTTCCAGAACCAGGATGATTTTGGGGAAATCCTCCGCCCGGAATTCCTCCAGGGGGATGCGGTTGGCATAGGGGTTGTCCATACCCAAGGGATCCGAGGTGAAGATGGGCGTTTCGGGATCGTAATAGGCCAGCTCCTGGCTGGGATGGGAAGTGTACCGGGAGAGCACCACATAGGCGTCGTGCTCCGGCAGGGCACTGACCAGGGCGTTGGTGACGCGCCCCTCCGAGGGGATTAAAGCGTGCTTGGCCGTGTAGGCCGCGTTGCTGACGCCGCCGATCAGGACAACGGTGATCACGGCGGCGAAGAGCGTCTCCTCCTTCGTCCTGCTGAGCATCAGGGCAAGGGCAAACACCGCAAGGGGAAGGGAAGGCAGCAGATACCGGATAACGAAAACCGGCCGGACGAGAAGGGAGGCTGCCAGCCCTATGACAACGGTACCCAGGGGCACGGCAAGGGCCAGCAGACAGACGCGGAGCCCATCCCGGTCCCGTGCCGCCAGCATCGAAAGGAGGGCAGCCAGGAAAGCGGCTCCCGCGAACAGGGGAAACAGGACGACGCCGTTGGCGGAAAGAATCGCACGGACATAGCCCACGAGCGTCCCCGGGGTAATGGGCTCGATCCAGTAGGGATTATCAATTTTATAGGCCAGCTGGGTGAGGAAGCAGCCCAGCCAGGGCAGGTACAGAAGAACCGTGGCAACGGCAGCCAGGAGCCAACGCTTCAGCAGTACCCTCTTTTTTGCCGCGGCGGAAACAAAAAGAATCAGGTAAATCACACCCGCGGATACCAGGGCAAAGTAATGTGTGTAGGCGGCACAGACCCCGGACAGGGCAAATCCGGCCCAGTCCCTGCCCAGATTCCACTTCCAGCAGCGGTAGGCAAACAGGGCGTTCAAAAAGATGAACAGCTCTGCCAGGGAATACATCCGGGCTTCCGCCGCATAGGTCATGGTGTAAGGGTAGAGCAGATAGAGAAGCAGAAAGAGCGCTGCAGCCCCTTTTCCGAAGAGCTTGGGAAGCTGAAATGCCGCCGTGACCAGAAGAATCAGACAGGGGAGGGCGGAGAAGAAGCGAACGGCCCAAAGATTGTAAGCAAAGGGTGCGGACAGAAGCTTCAGAAGAAAATAGTAGAGGGGCGGGTGAACATCCGCTGCCGTGATGGCCCAGATCTCGGCAAAGCTGTGGCGAAGCATGGCGAAGGTGTAGGCTTCGTCGGCCCAAACCAGTTGATCCAGGGAGAACACGGCATACATTGCCGTCCCGCCCAGGATCAGCAGGAGAGACAGCAATCGGTAATGTTTTTCGATTATCGCGCGCATTTTCCTGCCTCCTCAAGGTTGCTTTCTCCCACCAGGTACAGTGGACGGTTTTTCACTTCCAGGTAGGTTTTTGCCAGGTACTGGCCGAAAACGCCCAAAAAGAACAGCTGAATGCCTCCCAGGAAGGTGATGATGCAGGCGGTGGAGGCCCAGCCGGAAACGGGATCCCCGAACAGGAGCTTCCGGACGAAGATGAAAATGGTGGAGCCCAGGGAGATCAGGCAGAACAGGAACCCAATGAAGGATGCGAGCACCAGGGGCACCGTGGTAAAGGCAACAATGCCTTCGATGCTGTATTTGAACAGCTTCCAGAACGACCACTTGGTTTCCCCGGCGACCCGTTCCACGTTTTCAAATTCGATCCACTTGGTTTTGAAGCCCACCCAGCCGAACAGACCCTTGGAGAAACGGCTGCGCTCCTTCATGGACAGCAGGGCATCCAGAAACTTCCGGTTCATCAGCCGGAAATCCCGGGCTCCGTCCACGATATCCACATCGGACATCCGGTTGATGATCCGGTAGAACATCCGGGCGAAGAAGGAGCGAATGGGCGGCTCTCCCTTCCGGGTCACTCTCCGGGTGGCAGCGGAATCGTAGCCCTCCTGGGTGACCGCATGGAGAAGCTCCGGCAGCAGGGAAGGGGGATCCTGGAGATCCGCGTCCATCACGGCGGCATAGTCCCCCCGGGCGTGCTCGAACCCAGCGTACATGGCCGATTCCTTCCCAAAATTCCGGGAGAAGGAGATGTACTTTACCCGGCTGTCCGAGGCGGCCAGCTCCCGCAGGATCCGCAGCGTTCCGTCCCGGGAGCCGTCGTCCACGAAGATGAACTCGAAGGTAGTATCCTCCATCCTGTCCGTGACGGCCTTTGTCTCCGCCCAGAAGGTGGGAAGGGCTTTTTCCTCGTTGTAGCAAGGGACAATCAAAGAAATCAGCGCTGACATGGATTGTGCTCCCCTTTCACGTTCTATTTCATGTATGGCATTTCCAGGTAATCCCGCATGGCGTAGTAATTGGGCAGATTCCGCCAGCCCTGTCCCTCGGGAGTGGGCTCCGTCAGCACCACGCGGGTGTCCGGCAGAGCCTCCAGCAGCTTTTCCCGGGTGGAGGCACCCCGACCCGGCGCCCAAAGGTTTTTCAGCCAGGTCATCTTCAGGATGGGGGTGATGTCGCAGGCGGTTTTGTTCAGGTTCAGATCCTCCAGGGATTTCAGCTCCGCGATGGGGGTGTAGTCCTTGATTTCGCTCCAGTCCACCTCCAGGTAAACCAGCTCCTGGCAGGCGGTTATGGGGGAAATATCCCGGACGCCGGTATGGGCCAGGATCAGGTATTTCAGATGGGGCATATATGCCAGGAAATCCACGTTATGGATCATGTGATGACCCAGATCCATACAGACCATATCCTCGCAGTATTTGAGCTCCGCGCTGTCGGAATCCAGGAAATAGTATTCGCCCTGCTTGATGGGCATGAAGGAGGTTTCGTCCGTGCGCAGCTTACATTTGCTGCCCAGGTGGACCGTCCAGACCACCTTGTAGTTGTCCCGCTGGCGCTCCCGGAATTGCGCCATCGTCTCGGAATCGATGCCGCAGTCGCTCATGATCAGCTTCTCCAGGTTTGGCAGGCAGGCAACCAGCCGCTCCACCTCCTCGCAGCTTGCCACGGGGATGCCGGAAATATCCAGTTCCGTGGCGTCCCAGTCGGCTTTCTTTCCGGCAATGTCCACCTCCCAGGTGAATTCGACATCGGGATGGGATTGCTGAAGCTCCACCAGACGCGCTCCCTCCGCCTGGGGATTGACAAGGTGCAGCCGGGTCAGGTCGGGCAGCCCCGTAAAGGCCTGCACGATCTCTTCCTCCGAAGCGTTTTCGGCTGTGACCGAGCTGGAATCCCAAGGAAAATCCAACCCACCCAGCCGAACGGTGTAGGTAAGGTTCCAATCCGGGTGGGATTGACGGTAGGCCAGAAGGGACGCATAGTCGCCGCATCCGGATATTTCCGCCCGGCTCAGGCGGGGAAAACAGGTAAGCAGCGGCAATTCCTCCGGGGTCATGGCGGAGACGGAAATTGTCTCGCTGTCCTGGTCAAGCATAACGCCGCCGATGGACATACGGAACAGCACACGGCACTCCGGGTGCCGCTGCTGAAGCAGCGCCAGCTGCAGATAGTCCGTACACGCTTCCGCATGAACGGTTTCCAGCTGAGGCAGGTAGTCCAGGAGAAGCACCTCCTCGTCGGTCAGGCTGGTGACCGTGACTTCGGTTTCCGTGCTGCTGATCAGACCTCCCTGGAAGGGCACGTTCCACACAATGCTGCAGTTTGGCAGCTTTCGGGAAAGGGTGTCGTAGGTTTCCGGGGAAATCTCCTGTCCACGCAGATCCAGGGAAGAAACGCCCCGAAAGTAGACGCGCCCCCCGGCCTGGACGAACAGACTCAGAAACAGAATGCTGCCCAGAAGGATTGCCAGCAAGGCCAGCTCCAGGATCAGCAGAATGCGGGATTTGTTCTTCATTTTCCACGCTCCTGTCGTTGATTTGCGTTTGCGGATGCCGATCACGGTGATCGGGAAACTTCAGCAGTGCAATAAATTGGTATTTGAAAATGTGCTTATCGGCTTTACTCAGCTGCTTGAAAAATTGGTGTTTGGCGAATACTTGCTGTCATTGCGAGCCAGTGCGCTTGAGTGGCGTGGCAATCCCCCGGTTAGATGGGAAATGTACCGAAAAGTACCCAGAAGAATGGGAGTCGCCGCGATTTTTGGTGGTAATCGTTACCTGGTTTCATTCAACCGGGGGATTGCCACGACCAGTGTGCGCACTGGTCTCGCAATGACAGCATTTTTTCAAACACCAATTTGCCGCATCGCAGGTTTTGAAACACGTGCCGGGAGAATTCTTCCCGGTTCTCTCTGCTAGGTCAGGTAAAACATTCCCATCAGATCCCGCATGGCGAAATAGTTGGGCAATTGCCGCCAGCCTCCTGCGGTGGGGTGCGCGATGTCAAAGCGCATACGGGTATTGGGGAGGGCTTCCGTCAGGACTGCCTTGGCGTTGGAGCAGGGCAGACCGTAGGTGCCGTCCACGTTGGCCCACCAGAGGTTCTTCAGCCAGGTCATTTTTGTGAGGGGAGTCGGGTCGCCATAGGTGCGGCCCAGGTTCAGATCCTCCAGTCCGGTGCATTCCACCAGAGGCGAGTAGTCCGTGGCGGGAATGGTGAAAAGCTCCAAAAAGGCCAGCTTCTTGCAGTTGGACAGCGGAGACAAATCTGTGATGCGGGTTTCTCCGAGAATCAGGTATCGAAGCTCGGGCATGAACGCGGCCCATTCGCAGGTTTCAACGCCCCACATATGGCCAATGTCGATGCAGACAAGATCCGTGCAGTAGCGCAGGGGATAGAGATCCTCTGTATTCAGCCTGATTTCATGATCCATTTTCCAGGGATAGAAGTAGATGGAATCGGTTGGGAAATCAAAGTCTCTGATTTTGACCGTCCAGACAAACCGAATGTCCTCATGACGGCGGTTCAGGGCATCCATGGTTTCATCGTCCAGGCCGCAGCCGGACATATTTACCCGCTCCAACCGGCGGAAGTAAGGGAGAATGGACTCAATTTCTTCCGGGCCGGAGACCTGCTGACCGGAAATGTCAAGCTCTGTGCTGTCCGTGGAAAAACGCCGACCGGCTACCTCCATATCCCAGATAAAGAAGGTCTGCGGGTAGGCTCCGGCAAGACGAAGCATTTCCTCGTCCGTCAGACCGCAGCCGCGCATCGCAACCTCCTCCAGACGGGGAAGCAGGGAGATCAGGGCGTCGGCTGTGGGATAATCCATTTCAATGGAACTTACATCCAGACTGGTGATATCACTGCTGAGCACCTTGTCATGAAAGGGAACCTCCCAGAGGATTTCGACTCCCGGGTAATCCGACAGAAGCTCCCGCAGGTCGGAACCGGCCGGAAGCGTCCCGGTGAGCTCCAGACGCTCCAATTTCGTCAACAGGGGCAGCGCACCGCGCAATTCGGAGAAGGAAGCATCCGAAAGCTGAAGAAACGCCGCGTCGCTGAGGACGGTTTCCCCGGCCAGGGGGAATTCGCAGACCAGCTCCGGACGGCGGGAAAGCAACGCGCCGATTGTGGCATAGTCCGCTGAGTCCTGAGCATCCAGAAGCTCCAGATCAGGAAAGTATTCCAGCATTTCGGCATCCTGCGCAGTCAGCCCCCGGACAGGAAGCGCGGCGCTGTCGGAAGGATACCTGCCGGAGCTAAGGGGGACACTCCACAGAATGCTGCACTGGGGCAGCTTCTGACGCAGCCGGGTATAGTCGCTGAGGGTCAGCTCCTCGTCCCGGAGATCCAGGAAGGAAGCCGTACGGGAAACCAGCTGCCCGCCGATCCAAAGATATCTTCCTGCCAGTGCCAGACAGCAGATAACCGCAAGCGTGATGGCAAGCAGAGAGATCAGCAGCCATTTTTTATGCAGGATAGAATTGGTTTGTTGGCTCATCAGAATAACCTCCTCCGGGCTTGGAAGCGTTTGCGCCAACCGGGAAATCCGCACGGTGATGCGCGAACGTTTTCTGCTGACAATTGGGATAGAGCAGACCAACATGACAAGTATACCCCAGCACATGGCATTTTTCAAGAGCAATTTCGCAGTCCCTTTTCAGGCTGCCGGGATCGGACGCATTTCCCGCTTCCATTGAAGGACAAAGCCCCCGAAGGGGGGCCGGAGGTTTTCCGGCCCCCTTCGGGGCTTTTGGGGAGCGTCTATTCCGGAGGGGGAAACAGGAAATTGGTGTTTATCGCAATAAAAAAGAACTGTCATTGCGAACCAGCGCGCACGTTTGTGTGGCAATCCCCCGGATAGAGGGGAACCGTATCGAAAAGCGCCCGGAAGAATGGGAGTTACCGCAATTCTTGAAGGGAATCGCTACCTGGTTCCTTTCAACCGGGGGATTGCCACGCCCCTTAAGCGCACCGGTCTCGCAATGACAGTGTATACCCGACAAACACCATATATTGAGATAACCCGATAAGCATTTTCTCCCCAAAGGCCGGCTCCTTGCAGTTGGGAAGCGGCGTCAGGTCACTGAAGCGTATTTTCCTGAGAATCAGATACCGGAGCTCCGGCATGAACGCTGCCCTTTGATTAATCAGAACCACGCCTGTTTGCCTTGGGCGGCTTCGATTCCCGCAAAAAACGTCCGCCGCGTGTTGCTTCAAAGGGCAATCCGGTGGAGAGCTTTCGTACAGCCAGGACAATGCATATAATGAGAAGCAGACAGACGCTCATTACGCTGTAAGCAAAAACAGCTTTTTCACTGTAGCGCTGCACAACGTATTCCATATAACCCGCCAGCCCCAGCAGCCCGACAGTGAACAGCCAAAGGACGAAGTGCCATGGACGCAATCCGGTTTTTTTCACCAATCTGACAGAGAATACCACTACGGCCAGAACGATTGCCAGAGCTCCGGCGACCTGGACGATGCTGACGAAACCATTGCTGCGGAAGAACAGAGAATCATAGCGGATGCTGTCCAGCAACACCTGGGATGCTCCGTAGAACAGGAGAAAAAGGATACAGGTGTCCCCTTCTGGAAGCTTGGACTTTTTCCTCGGAACCAGGTAATACAGCGTCAGAATAAGAAATATTCCCCCGGCTACCATGGCCTGGAACAGAAAAACGGCCAGGCGGTACTCTACAGCGCCGGAAGTCTGGTTGCGGATGGGGGAAACCCAGGGCAGACTACGAAGGGATTGGACAATGGGCCCGCGATCGGATGTATCGAAGAATGAAGCCAGACGGCCTACGGCAATCCCCCCGGCTCCAGCCAGGCTCATAGAGTCCAGCATAGGAAGAAGGCTTCGCGAAATCCGGAGCAGCCGCAGAATCAGCGCGGCAAGAACACTGCCAACGAAAGCGCCTAAAAGGGCATATCCTCCGGTCGTGTAATCCGTGACAGCAGCCGCAAGGCTGGGATAGCTGGCGGAACGGCAATACCAGTGCAGAAGCCGGGAAAGGAAGAGACTCAGAATCAACGCAAGCGGGACGGCACAGGCTGCACTTAGACCGTTGCCCGGCTTCCTCAGATAAAACGCCAGGAAAAAGAGAATTGCCGTAACTGCGCCTGAGGTCACGAGAAGGGGCCTCCAGTAAATAACGAGGTTCCCGGCAATCAAAGCGATCCGTTCCATAGAATTATCCTCCGTTCGGAATGGCTGTGGCAAAATAGATGATATCGCTGATTTTTCTCTCACCGCCATAGTCCACGTGATTCATCAATTCGTCTCCCATGATGATGGTAGCCGTCTGGCCGCCGTCCAGCGCATAGGCGGTTTGAATTCCAAGCCCCTGAAGATTATTGGCGAAGGTTACGATATTCGCTCCGCCTGAATTCGCTGCCACGACCAAATAGTGAAGCGGACCCTGCTGACATAAAGCGGCTCGGGAATAGCGCTGGTCTACTTCGCCAATGGAGTAGTAGGGCTTTGCAAGTACTACTCCGTCCTGAATCAGCAAAGGACCAAAAGCAAGGCTGAACCGAATGTGGTTATCCGCGACATAGCCCTCGATTTCTTCTTTACGGAAGAGTTCCCCTTTCAGGGTGAAATGCAGATCACCCTGATCATCAACATAACAGGTATCCAGCAATGTGTCCCCACTGCGCATCACTTTGCCGTTGTAAACCGTATTCCCAAAGGAGCGGTAGGCGTAATAATCCGCACTGGAAGCGGTTACCGCATTGACGCTGGAAGCCATTTCCGTGGCAGTGTAGAGGACCCCGGAGCCATACTCTCCGCCGGAGAGGAAACGGCGAAACTGGGAAGGATGTTGGATTTTCACCTCAGAAAAGGTGTATGTTGCGGTACCGATTACCTGCTTCCAGGTAATGGAAAGAATGGTATCATCCAGGTAGTACTTGATCTGAGAATCCTGGGGGATCGTCACATCGGGGTGAAAGATCAGTTTCTGACCATCCAATAGTTTCTCGGCATCCTCTATCAGCCAGACCAGGGAGGCGGGGTCGTCAGTATACCCGTAACAGCTGGGATTGGGCTCGGGTGCGACCATGTCCTCGTCACTGAGCCAGTATTCCTTTGGAATGAAAGCAACACCATCCAGTGCATCGCTGATTTTATTCGTAACAAATTGTCCGAACTTCTCAGACAGTCCCAGACGGGCATTTCCCTGCTCCGGGGCTGCGGATGGGTTGACCCGGACCGTACATCCCAGCACTGCCAGTGTCAAGATCAAACTGGTGAGAATTGCCAATATGCGCAGAATCCGGGAAAAGGTTCTAGCCATCAATGATTCCTCCTTATCCTGGTATTCCACCGGAAATGGCGGACAATAAGGAGGTATCCGGATAAACAAACCATTCTCCCTTGTAAAAGACCAGGTGAAGCGCTATTGTGCTTTCTTTGTATGGAGCATTTGATTCCAGGGCCTGCTGGGCTGCGGTGCGGAGAACATCTGAAACAAAAGATTCCCGGAAATGATTGTTTTCGTCATAGATCAGAGAATACTCTTCAGCATCCTCCAGTCTGGAAAGGAGAATATCATGTGCCAGAGGAGAAAGAGACTCCACTACCAGCGGCACATCCAGTGCCGTAATGCGCAAATCCCGGGCAAGTCCGGTTTCGGTAGCGTAGAAGTCTCCCAGAAACTCATAGGAGGTGCTGCCGAGACAGGCATTCCAGACAAGCCTGCTCACTTCGTCAGCCGGGGGCTCATCCAGTCCTAAAACCGGAGATCCGTACAGGAATTGTTCTGCCTGGGAGAATTTCCCCGTGCAGATGCTGTCCATCAGGGATTCCACGCTGGTTGGAACCGACTCAGGAACCTCCAGAAGAACGGAGGGCTTGTCCGAAAAAAATAGTGCTGCGGTTATTGATGCAGCTGCGGAAAGAAGTCCGAATAAGAATAAAAGTTTTGAAAAGAATCGGCATCGCATCGTTGGTTTATCCTTCCTCCTATTCTTACCGGCGGAATAGCCAGCGCCAGTGCATCGGAACTTTCATGCGTATCCGTTTTATTCCGGTGCTGCACCGTACAGAAATCACGCTATGAAAATGTGTACT